>NZ_JBBNLU010000007.1:0-144462 GCF_040092335.1 Collinsella sp. CLA-ER-H8
CATCGCGCCGAGAGTACTGCGGGGTCAGCCCGTGGGAGGCCAGGGCGCCGCTGACCGATGGACGGCACCGAGCCGTCGGATGACATGGAGAAGGGGGAGGCCTCGCGGCCTCCCCCTTTTTTGCGTTTACGGGGCGTAAATGACTCAATTACACGAGACGATCTTATCGTTTTTGGTATTGAGCCCTTATTTAAAGAAGATAAATCGAATAACAAGGGCAACTGCTATGGCCACAATGATCAAAAGCAGGATTGTCAGTCGATGCTGCTTGCGTCGTTTACTTGATGAAACGAAGATTGATTTTCCCTGTTTTGGCGTTTCGAGATAGCGAGCCGAATGCGTCAAGGTTTGCTTGGGTCGTGGACCTCTTTGTTGATGAGCGGCGGATGCTTTCAGTGGCTCCTCACTAGCTGTGCTGTTTTTAGATAATGGTGCGTCTTTCAGATATACAGGGTCTCCCGAGGCGACGCCCATATGTTTACGTCCCGTTTGGGCATCCTCGAGCGTTTGATATCGATTTCTCGTCACATATTCGGGCTCCGGATCATTAATGGGCTCTTGCGAGATGTGGGGGCTATGGAACCGTGGCGGCTGCGTAGAAGTATCTTCGCCCTGCGTCGGCATAAACATATTGTTCTGGTTTTGGTCGTCCATGATGCCCTTTAGCTCGTTACCAACAACGTGTACGCGCTCATTGTAAGCCCCCTGTTATTTGTAGCTGCGAACATACTTGTTATTTAAGCTCTGGTTCAAAGAACCTTAACCTTATTAAAACCTGAGTCATACACACTTAGATATGCTTATAGTACTGGACTCAAAAAACTTTATAGTCGATGTATATATAAGCACTGTGTGGGCATATATAAGAGCGTCAAAAGAAGTCCCAGTCACCTAGAAGATGGCTCGGCAGTCCTAAAAGGAGTGGTAAACATGGCAAGCATGGTTCCTTATCGTTCGGTTTTTGGCGTTCGTCCTTCTGCTAGCTCGTTGTTCGATCTGTTTGATGATATGACCGACCTTGCAAACAACTCGATTGCTTCCAAGGCGTTCCCCGTTGACGTTGAGGATAAGGGCGATGGCTATGAGGTCAAGGCTTATCTGACCGGCGTCGCCAAGGACGATATCGATGTCGAGCTTAACGAGGGCCGTCTGTCCATTAGCGTGAATGTCGAGGAAGACGAGGAGAACGAGGGCAAGAACTTCCTGCAGAAGGAGTTCAGCTCGTACAGCGCGACGCGTGGCGTGTATCTTAAGGACGCTTCGAGCGAGGGCCTCTCGGCTAAGTACGCTGACGGCATCCTGACCGTTACGGTTCCCAAGATCGTCGAGAAGAAGAACGTTACGAAGATCTCCATCGAATAACTTCGTTGGTGTTCTTCGCTATTAAAAGACAGCAAAAGGGGCTGGGAAGCGATTCCCGGCCCCTTTTGCTGTTTAGGACAGTCTATTGAATGGTTGCTGGCCGATACTGGCTTGCGGGGCGTATCGAGAGTTTTCGCGATCCTTGGAGAAGGGTGGCGGAGCTGCCGAGCTCGTCATCCAGGGTTGCGGCTAGAGCTTTGGCATAGCTTTTGACGGTAAGGCTCGGACGATTGTTGTCTTGGCTGATATGCATGGCAATGAGCTGTTCGGTGCGATCGGTAACAAGTTCGCGCGCGGCTTCGGCGGCTTGGCCGTTGGAGAGGTGTCCCCTTGTAGACAGGATGCGCTCTTGAAGAAAGCGGGGATATTCTCCCTCGCGCAGCATGGTCACATCGTGGTTGCTTTCGAGCGCGAGGACTCGACAATCTTTGAGGGTGTTCATGGCTTGGCTCGATAGCTCTCCGGTGTCGGTAGCAAAGCCGATGGAATCATCGAGGGTGTCGAATCGAAAGCCGATTGGATTTATGACATCGTGTGATGTTGAGTAGGTTTGCACGTGGATGCCGGCAATGGATAGGGTTTCACCGGGGTCGAATTCCTCGACAGGCAGATGCGAAAGATTTTCTTTGCTCGAAAGTGTGCCCCTGCTGGCAAAGAGGGGACCGTGCCAGTGCTTGCACCAGACATCGAGACCCTTGATGTGATCGCTATGCTCATGAGTAATGAGAAGAGCCGAGACGTTGTCTGCCGAGAGTCCCAGTTCTGCCATGCGCTTTAATGTCTCGCGGCGAGAAAGACCGTCGTCAATCATGATGAGCCCCCGGGGGCCTTCGATGAGCGCGCAGTTGCCTTTTGAGCCGCTGCCAAGGATATGAAGGTGCAGACGAGACATAAGATTCCAAAGGATACAATGGGTGCGGACGAATAGAGGAGGAAGCAAATGCCTACGGTATCACAGCATTACGGACACCATGCCGTGCCCGGGGCAGTCGATGAGACCCGAACGAGGCAGCAGGCTGCTCCTGTCGTGCTCATGGTATCAGGCGGCGCGGACTCGACGGCACTGCTTCTTATGGCGTGCACATCAAAGCTGGATATCCAAGACGGGCGCGGTGTTGCCCCCATTGCTCGCGAGCGCCTGCATGTGCTGCATGTGAACCATCATCTGCGCGGCAAGGCGTCCGATGGCGACGAGGCCTTTGTGCGTGAGCTCTGCGCGAAATATGGTTTACCGCTGTGCGTGGAGCACGCTTATTTTGATGGGGAGTCGGGCAATATTGAGGCCGCGGCCCGCGAGGTGCGCTATGCCGCGGCGCGGAGGTATGTTCGCGAGCTCTGCGCCCAGACGGGGGCACCGCGAACGGCGGCTCGTATCTGCACCGCGCACACGTCTTCGGATCGCGCGGAAACGTTTTTGATGAACGCGATTAAGGGTTCGGGGCCCGCTGGCCTATCGAGCATTCCTCGCCGGAGGAATATCGTGGTGCGTCCCTTGCTCGACCTGACTCACGGCGAGCTGGTGGGCTATCTGCAGGTACATGGTCAGCCGTGGCGTGAAGACGAGAGCAATGAGGATATCTCGTATCTGCGAAACTACGTGCGCCATCGGGTAATGCCAGTGGTGGCACAGCGTAATGCGAGCGTGTGCAAGACGATTGGCGCCGCCTGCGAGATCTTAGGCGATGAGGACGCGTTTTTGTCTCAGCTTTCGGCACAGGCGTTTCGAAGCTGTTTGCGCAAAGAGGCAGCGGGCGCGCTGGTGCTCGATGCCAGGCGCCTTGCTGCGGCCGAGGTGGTAATCGCGCGGCGCATCGTGCGACTGGCGATTAAGCGCATCGATCCGGACGCTCGTCCAGAGATGCGACATGTGGAGCGAGTCCTTTCCTGCGTTGCCGAGGGCGCCGGCTCGGTCACGCTTCCGGCGGGGATTGACGCACGCATTGAGTTTGGCATGCTGGCGTTTAAGGCGCCGGCGGCTCGTGAGGGCCTGGTCGCGGACTGGGTTACCGTACCCGGTCGTTTGCCGTTGGGCGGGGGACGCATGCTGGTCACAGAACCGATGGCCGTTGAGCCGGGATGCGATATCGTGCGCCGCGCCCGTGAGCTTGCGGCTGCCGGGGAAGTGACAGCTTTGGTAGACGCGGCTGCCCTGGGTTTTGCCGACAGCGATAGTGAGCGGATCCTGGCGGGCTCGCGTGGCGAGATCCCTGCCGAGGCGCGATTGGCGCGCCTGTGGGTGGACGGTCCCGCGCCGGGAGACGTGATGTGCCCGTTAGGGATGAGTGGCCGAAGCAAGAAAGTATCCGATTTGCTAGGTGAGGCTCGTATTCCCGTTTCTGAGCGCGCAGGCGTTCCTGTGGTGAGAACGGCTCCGGGAGGTGCCGTGGTATGGGTCGCAGGCGTTCGCACGGACGAGCGTTTTAAATGCACGGCCGCAACGCGCGTGGCGTATCTGCTTCGTGTGGTCGATGCGGAATAGCGTCCCACGCCAGCTATTCTGTGCGACGTTGACGGTATTCCCGCGCTGATGGCGTATGGGCTGGAAAATATATCCCGTGCGCTGCTAGAATGTGAAGTTCGCGTCCATACGGCGGTGTGTGGGCGATAAGCACAAGAAAGGGTTGTCATGGCTTCTCAACATCCGGATATCGAGAAGGTTCTGTTTACGCAGGAGGATATCGACGGCATCGTTTCTCGCCTGGGCGAGGAGATCACTCGCGACTACGCGGGTAAGGATCTGGTGCTGATCGCGGTTCTGCGCGGTGCCGTTGTCTTTATGGGCGACCTGATGCGCAAGATCGAGCTGCCGACCAACATCGATTTCATGGCTGTTTCGAGCTATGGCGACGGTGTGAAGTCTTCGGGCATCGTGCGTATCATTAAGGATCTGGATATCGACATCCGTGGTCGCGACGTGCTGATCGTCGAGGACATTCTGGACTCGGGCCTGACCCTCAAGTACCTGATGAAGAACCTCGAGAGCCGCAAGCCCGCTTCGCTGGAGGTCGCCGCCTTCCTGTGGAAGGACGTTGAGGACCGCACCTCGGCCATCACGCCCAAGTATGTTGGAACCCATTGCCCCGATGCCTTTGTGGTGGGCTACGGCCTCGACTATGCCGAGCGCTATCGTAACCTTCCGTATCTGGGCATTTTGAAACCGGAGGTTTATTCGTAAGATGCCCGACGACCATAACGATAACAATTCCCAGACTCCCCGGGAGCCTAAGATCCCGGGGATGCCCGGAGGCAAGAAGCCCACGCGTACGGGCTGGCTGTATTTTATTTTGGCTTGCGCGCTTCTGGGCTACGCCTTCTTTAACATGGGCTCCGGCTTTGCCAATTCCAGCAATACCGTTAAGCTCGCGACGAGCGAGATGGTGAGCGCCATCAAGCAGGATCGCGTCGAAGATCTGACCTATACGGTTCAAGACGGAAGCGTGACGGGTCATTACTGGAAGACGAAGAAGGACAAGGGCGATACGAGCGAGCTCAAGAGCTTCTCCTCGACCTATGTCGGCTCCGATTCGCTTGCCGAGCTCATGGCGGAGCACCCCGATACCAAGTACATCGTCAACACCAACGATCCCGATTTTTGGGGCGACTTGGCGATGAGTGTGCTTCCGACGATCGCCCTTATCGCCATCATGTTCTACTTTATGCGCCAGATGATGGGCGCCAACAACAGGAACATGCAGTTTGGCAAGACCAACGCCAAGACCAACGAGGCCACACGCCCCAAGGTCAAGTTTGAAGACGTTGCCGGCGTGGACGAGGCAGTCGAGGAGCTCGAGGAGATCCGTGACTTTTTGAGCGATCCGGATCGCTATCGCAAGCTGGGCGCCAAGATCCCGCGTGGCGTGTTGCTGGTTGGCCCTCCGGGCACCGGTAAAACGCTGCTGGCCAAGGCCGTTGCCGGCGAGGCGGGCGTGCCGTTCTTTAGCATCTCGGGTTCCGACTTTGTCGAGATGTTCGTAGGTGTCGGCGCCAGCCGTGTGCGTGACCTCTTTAAGGAGGCCAAGTCCCAGGCCCCGTCGATCATCTTCATCGATGAGATCGATGCCGTGGGACGTCAGCGCGGAGCCGGCTTGGGCGGCGGCCACGACGAGCGCGAGCAGACGCTCAACCAGCTGCTGGTCGAGATGGACGGTTTTGAGGAGAGTGAGTCGGTCATCCTGATCGCTGCGACCAACCGTCCTGACATCCTGGATCCGGCATTGCTGCGTCCCGGCCGTTTTGACCGTCAGGTTACGGTCGACCGTCCGGATGTGAAGGGCCGCGAGCAGATCTTGCGCGTGCATGCCGAGAACAAGCCGATGGACGAGGACGTTAAGTTTGAGAAGCTCGCCCAGATGACCGTTGGCTTTACTGGCGCCGATTTGGCGAACCTGCTCAACGAGTCTGCGCTGCTGGCTGCTCGCCGTCATCGTTCCGTGATCTCGATGGACGAGGTCGAGGAATCGATGGAGCGTGTGATTGCCGGACCGCAGCGCAAGGGTCGCGTGATGACCGAGGCCGAGCGCACCACGATTGCCTACCACGAGAGCGGTCACGCTTTGGTGGGCCACATCCTGGAGCACTCCGATCCGGTCCACAAGATCTCGATCGTCAGCCGCGGTCAGGCTCTGGGCTACACGCTGCAGCTTCCGCAGGAGGACCACTTCCTCAAGACCAAGAACGAGATGCTCGACGAGCTCGCCGTGTTCTTGGGCGGCCGCGTTGCCGAGGAGCTCATGTGCGATGACATCACGTCGGGCGCGAGCAACGATCTGGAGCGCGCAACCAAGATGGCGCGCGAGATGGTCACGCGCTTGGGCATGAGCGAGGAGCTGGGCACGCAGGTCTTTGGCGAGGCGCAGCATCAGGTGTTCCTGGGCCGCGATTATGCCGATCATCAGGATTACTCCGAGGAGACGGCGCGTCGCATTGATATCGAGGTTCAGCGCATCATGCGCGAGGCCCATCGTCGTGCTGTCGAGATCCTGGATACCCGTCGCGATCAGCTCGATCTGATGGCGAAGGTGCTGCTTGAGTGCGAGACCGTCGAAGGCGACGCCGTGAACGCCCTGCTCGACAACGAGTGGGATGCCTACCTTGAGCGCGAGGGCGATATCCTGGCGGCCAAGGAGGAGCGCAATGCCAAGGCGGCCGGCATGCCGACCAAGAAGCGCGCGCCTCGCATGAGCGAGGAGGAGCTGGCGGCTGATGCCGCGGCCTTTGCGCAGGCGGCCATGCAGGAGGATGCCGAAGCCGCATCCGATGATGCTGACGATGACCATGCCGTCGTCGGTGCCGATGTCGACACCGACGCCGACGCCGACAAATAGTCTTTGTGGCGAAAGCCTCCGCGGGGAAACCTGCGGAGGCTTTTTTGAGCGATATGGGGCCGTCTGTTGATTGGGGACAGACTTAAATGAGCGTTTTCACGCATTTAAGTCTGTCCCCAATTAACATTGCTGCGGCACTTTGCTCGGCTAAAGCGTACAATAGCGCCTATGCGAAAGGGGAACAGATGATCAACGAAACTATGTATGCTCGCGGCGCGGAAAGCTCCATCATCCGTGAGATTTTTAGCTATGGCCTTGAGCGCAAGGCGCAGATCGGTGCGGAAAACGTATTCGATTTTTCGCTGGGCAATCCGAGCGTTCCGGCGCCCGCTGCTGTGGCTGAGTCGATTAAGAAGGCCCTGGAGCTGCCGAGCGACCAGCTGCACGGCTACACGCCCGCACCGGGCCTGCCGCAATGTCGTGCCGCTGTGGCCGAATCGCTCAACCGCCGCTTTGGCACGAGCTATGAGGGCAAAGACGTATTTATGACGGTGGGTGCCGCGGCTTCGCTCACCTGCACGCTCAACGCCGTTACGAACCCGGGCGACGAGGTTATTGTTATCGCCCCGTACTTTCCGGAGTATCGCGTTTGGATTGAGAAGGCCGGCTGTACGTGTGTTGAGGCGCTCGCCGATGAAGATACGTTCCAGTTGAGCGTGGACAACGTGCTCAAGGCGATCAGCGATAAGACGGCGGCCGTCATCATCGACTCTCCCAACAATCCGACCGGTGCCGTATATACATGCGACACGCTGACGCGACTGGCCAATGTTCTGCGCGAGGCCAACGCTCAGCGCGATCCCGAGAATCCGATTATGCTCATCTCGGATGAGCCGTACCGCGAGATTGTGTACGGTGCCGAGGTGCCTTGGGTACCCTCGATCTACGAGCACACCATCGTGTGCTACTCGTATTCCAAGTCGCTGTCGCTGCCGGGCGAGCGCGTGGGGTGGATCTTGGTTCCCAACACCAATCCGCAGGCTGCCCGTCTGATGCCGGCTGTTGCGGGTGCTGCCCGTACGCTAGGTTTTGTATGCGCACCGGCACTCTTCCAGCGCGTGATCATCGATTGCATCGATGAGCCGAGCGATGTCGAGGCCTATGCGCGCAACCGCACCGCGCTTACCGACGCACTAGCGGAGTACGGCTACACCTATGTTGAGCCGGATGGCGCGTTCTACCTGTGGGTGAAGGCGCTGGAACCCGATGCGAATGCGTTTTGCGAGCGTGCAAAGAAGTATGAGTTGCTTGCGGTTCCCTCGGACAGTTTTGGTATGCCTGGTTGGTTCCGCCTGGGCTATTGCGTGAGTTACGAAACGATTATCAATTCGCTACCCGCTTGGAAACAGTTGGCGGACGAGTATCGTTAAAAGTAAAGCGCTCTGCCTACACTGTTTTACGTAAAACGGGGTTTGGTGTTAAGCCGGACCCCGTTGTCATGGACGTTGTGTCTTTGGGATGGAGTGGTTTTACGACTATCGAAGGCTATGCGTACAATGAATATAAGCGACGGCCGTGCCAGATAAGGAGACCTGATGCCCTACCTGCTTTCTTGTGACATTCATACCCATACGATGTTCTCTGCGCATGCATATTCGACCATTGAGGAGAATGTGTACTGGGCGGCAGAGCGTGGCCTGCAGGTGCTCGGATCTGCCGACCATCTGAGCTCTATGGTTACGGCTTGCCCCAATGACCTGCGCAGTTACCAGTTCTTTATCAACCAGGATATCTGGCCGCGCATTTGGAGCGGCGTGCTGGTGCTGCGTGGTGCCGAGGCCGATATCGTTTCGCTGGACGGAAGCCTGTTTGGCGAGGACACTCCTGTCACGCTCGATATTGCCGGCGATTCGTACAGCCGTCAGCATTCGCTGTTCGATTTGGTTACGCGTAATTTGGATTATTTGGTTGCAAGCGTGCATAATCCGCAGATTGCTGAGGGCGCGACGCTGGCCCAAACGACCGAGATGTATATCAATGCCTTGGAACACCCCAAGGTGTTCATGCTGGGCCACGCGGGTCGCTCGGGCGTGCCGTTCGATATCGACGAGGTGCTGTTGGCGGCTAAGGCCAAGCACAAGATTATCGAGATCAACAACCATAGTCTTGAACACGGTGTCGACACTGAGCATTGGGCTGTATGCCGCAAGATCGCTGAGCGTTGCGCTGAGCTAGGCGTGGGCATTGGCGTTTCGACCGATGCGCACATTGGCATGGCAATTGGTAAGCTCGATTACGCTCGCAAGATGCTCGACGAGATTCACTTCCCGTTGGATCTGATCGTGACGCGCGATCGCGAGACGCTGCTGCGCGAGATGGCGGCAGCCGGCGTGTGCGACCTGCGCAAGGGGATGTAGCGGAGTTTATAAACCAAGCGAGGGGGGCGGACCGGGCGGGTCGCCCCCTTTCTTGTCCCAAAAATCTACTGAGGTTGGTTAGCGGCGTTCGAGGACCGCTACGGTTTCAACGTGTGCCTCGTCATCTCGGAAATTATTCTCTCCCAGAGAATCAGGCGTCATCGGCGTATACCCATTGGCTACACCAGGAATCTCTTCCCAGAAGAAGCGCACCGGGCACTTGAATGTTACGTTGGCAACCACGCGCTCTTTTCGTGGGTTCTTGTTCGGCAGGATGTGCACCTCGCTCACGGCCTCATGGATGAGGTCGAAGCGCGTCTGCTCGTCCGCACCTTCCAACAGCTCGGGGATGCGGTCAAGCTCTTCCAGAAGCCTGCGCTCTCCGTCCATGCGCTTCTCGGCTGTGGTCATCTTAACTTGCGCTTCCTCCAGCGCGTCGCTTAATCCGGCATCGCGGTCATATAGGTCGTCCAGACGCCTTTGCAGGTCGTTGAACTTGCGCTCGTAGCTCCTGTCGGCGGGGTCGAGCGAGTCAATCTGCGTCATGAGCATGCGCATGCGCTTGTCGTTAGCGGCCTTCTCGCCCTCTATGCGCTCAATATCTTCCTTCAGCTGCTCGATGTCCGTCGCGTCGTCAATACGACGGCGCAGGGCATCCACGAACGCATCTGAACGGGATGCAAGGCTCACGAGCTGTACGACCTCAGCGTCCACGCACTCTTGCGGGTACTGGCTTTTGAACGTGCAGCTGGCACCACGCGCTTTTGTGGTGTGCGGGCAATAATACGCCCACGTTGTCTTTCCCCGCGTGCCGTCCTTCTTGAGCTTCCCGCGGTTGGGCTTGGACGACATCTTGCGACCGCAGACCGGGCAGACGAGAAGCCCGTTGAGCATGTTCACGTGACCGTCGTCGTGTGTCTTCATGTTCGGCTTGCGCGTACCGACAAGGGCCTGAGCCGCCGCCCATGTGGCGTCGTCGATTATCGCATCGTGCTGGCCGTCGTGCATCTCGTAGCCGTCGCTCTTGACCACGTGCGTCTCTCCACGCGTGCCCTCTATCGTCTCGGTACGCCTGCGGCCATAGGCAATCTTTCCGATGTACACCGGGTTGGTAATCATGCGCTGTACCGTTCCGCTGGAGAACGTGTCCATGCATGCGTTACCGCGTGGCTTCTTCTTGATTCCATGGTTGTTCAACCATGTGGCTATCGCCGTCGACCCTTTGTTCTCGTACGCATACATCTCGAAGATGCGGCGCACGACCTTCGCCTCGTCCTCATCGACCTCAAGTTCTTTGAACTTGTTGCCCTTATCGACAAGGCGATACCCGAAGGGCGCTTGCCCTCCGTTCCAGTAGCCTTTACGAGCCTTCTCCTCACGTCCGCTCATGGTCTGGGTGCGGATGTTATCGCGCTCCATCTCGGCGAACACGGCGGCGATGGACAGCATCGCCTTGCCCATGGACGTACCAGAGTCGATGCCGTCCTTCACGCAGCACAGTTCCACGCCGTAGTCTTGGAGCGTCTGAAGGGAGTTCCAAGTGTCGGCGGCGTTGCGCCCGAATCGTGACAGCTTGAACACGAGGACGTAGGCCGGACGCTTGCCTGGCTGCGCCTTGATGATGTCATCCATCATCTGACGGAACTGCGGCCTGCCCTGCACGTTCTTTCCTGAAAAGCCGGCGTCAACGTACTCTCCGAGCACGCGCATGCCGTGATTTTCGGCATATCTTGTCAGCTCGAAGCGCTGAGCGTCTATCGACTCGCCCTTCTCGACTTGCAGCTTGGTCGAGACGCGGATGTACAGGACGCAGGAGAGTGGGCGGGCGGCATCTGACGTTTTGGGGCTTTTTCGTGCCACCTACTTAGCGCCCCTTGCTTGCGCGTCCCTTTCGTCGCGCTCGATAGCGTCCTTCGTGAAGTCGCGCTCGACAATTTCAAATCCAGCTGCGACTGCTGCTTCCACGAGGGCGTCAAGTCGCTCCTCAGTTCCCTCAGACCCTTCTTCGTCGAAAATCAGATTGAGCGTCTCGTCGTCTTCGACAAAGTTATTATCCGGGTCGAAATCATCCAACACGTCGCATGCCTCCGACGGCGTCGGGTATGGAACCAAACCAATCTCATCGTATTCCTCGGTCAGTTCCTTGAGTCTTTTCTCTTCGCCGTGAAAAACTGCGAAGATGTCGTCCTCTTCCATAACGATGGCAGCCGTCGTAAGAGGGTTGCCGGCGGCGTAATCGTCGTAGTTGATGATGGGTTTGTACGCGATACGTTTCTTAGAGTCTGTCATAGTTGTTTCCTCCATATCATGGTTATTTACTGAACACATCAAACGCTATCTCTATGTCTCTGGCAAAGCCTTGATAAGCGATTTCAGCTCATCGTTTTGACGGTCGAGCGTGTCGATGCACTCTTGCAAGTATTTATTCTCCTGTTCGAGGTCGTACACCTTGCGAATAAGGAAAATCAGAAACGGAGCCGGCTTGCGGTCTCCAATCTCCCAATGTTGCAGCGAGCGTATAGGGATTCCAAAATGCTCGCAGAACTCGGAGCGCTTCATACCGTACAGCTCGCGCAAGTGTTTAAGCTCCTCGGCCGGAGCCATGCTGTCTGTGTTCTCATCCATTGAAATCACCCCCATCATGTATATATTATGCGCCCAAACGTGTATTTTATCAATAGCCTGTGGGTGTATATAGGCAATAATAGCGACCTATGGGCGCACGAAAAAGCCCGGCACCTATTCGTACCGGGCTTTCACAAGTCGAGGCCGTAAATCAATTCAATCACCCACGTGCTTGTCCAGTGAAACCTTGAGAGCTTCGAGAGTATCAATAATCACATAGAGCTGTTCCGCCGTGCATGAATCAAGCAGATTCTGTATGTGTTCCGACGCAACCGTCTTGGAAAATCGTGGGGTGTCGTAAAGCAGAGCATCCGTCTGCACCGAAAGAGCCTCCGCGATGTTTACGAGAACCGGAAGGCTCAGCTTGGTGTTCCCGGTCTCGATGTGGCTCATATGCGTTGCAGAGATGCACGCCTTCTCGGCAAGAGCCTCCTGCGACAGACCGCATGCCTTGCGATAGCGGCGTATGCGCTGTCCTATTTCGTAGTATTTCATCCTCTAACCGCCCATACAATTCATCTACTTTTGAATCGTATGGAGAATGTGTGTATAATTTAATAATCTGTATAGGCTATTTTCAGCCCATACACTTCATATTCTTCTGGCCCCGACATATCATTAGACCCGCATCCACTTCGATGCGGCGGGTGAGGCTAAAAATCTTAATCATTTGGAGGTACATAGTATGAAGAAGAGAAGACTTACCGCAGCTGCGGTAGTCACTGCATGCCTGCTTACACTCACACTCGCAGGCTGTGGGGGTACAAACGATGTAAAGAGTGCGAGTGAGCCGCTTGCTGCATCTCAGGCTTTCGGGCAGAAAAGCGTATGGGTGCAGTACAACAAGAATGACGCAATAGAGAAAGACGGAGAAATTGACCGCATTCTTGTCTTTGACGGAAAGGGCAACGTCACCGCATACCAATGCGATGGAGCGACATTCGCAGACTTGAACGGTAAGTCTGACGATGAAATCGTTGAGATGGCAAAGGAGCAAGACAAGAAGGTGTTCGACACAGAACGTAAGGACGCCCTCGACAGTACAGCTCCGGCTATTGAGCACATTCAAAGCGCCTACGATGCTCTGAAAGATGAGTACGACAGCGGCACGTACACGTCCTGGCTTGGCGGAAGCGCACTGTCAGACCTAACCGACGCTGATTTAGAACAGACGAAGTCTATTTACAACCAAACGCTCTCCGAATTGGAAGCTCTACTGAACGCGGCGAAAGACGGTCAGGCCGCAACTAAGTCGGCTACGTATCAGGAACCGAAGGCTCAGCCGTACACGCTTCGCATTGAGACAGACGGCACCGGAAACAACACGCAGAGCGAGACGATATCCTTCGACGCCCCTTCGTATTCCTTCTACAAAGCGCAGTTAGGCCACATGGGAGAGTCAGACTACGAAGAGCAAACCCCTGCCGATGTACTCAATTGGGGTATAAACGTAAGCTATGCCGAAGCCGGAAAGGCAATTCGCAACGAGCGCATCGAGCTTTTTTCTCCTGTCAATAAGCAGACCGTCTACGACACGACATTCGCCGGCTTCAGCGGGCTTGCCACAATAGTCAACGAAAACCACGCCGGCTTCGTGTTAGACACCCCTGACACAAAAGGGATAGAGGTGGACTAAATGGAAAAGGCAATCGAATGGGTTAAAAACCACAAGCCACATACAGCGGCCATCGCAATCGTAGTCGTTGCCGTCATAGCCGTGTCGATTGCCGCAGCATCAGGCGCTTTCACACAGCAAGACAAGACCGCCACCGACGAACAAAAGACCGTCGATGTGACCCTCAGCGTCACGGCCGACCACGGCTGGGACGAGAACTCCACGCCCGCCATCGCCCATATCGAGGGCAACGATGTGGACTTCTACCACGCGGTGACCCCTGATGCCGACGGCAACAAGGGCACTTCCACGGTCGAACTCGCCGAGGGCGACTACACCGTGAGCTTCGTCAGCCCCGTCAACTCCGACGGTTCCGCATTCGACATCTACGACACGGGCGCTCCCGTCGACATCACCGTCGACGCCGACGCGAAGACCGCACCTGCCGTCAACTGCCCTATGGCGCAGATTCCCGCCGACAAGGTCACCGACGATATGCTCGCCGACATCGTCAACAAGACCAAGGACGCCATCAAGAAGGGTGACGAGACCCTGAAGGGCAATGCTGGTACTGGCATCCTCGACAAGCTCGACGGCAACGTCGCCAAGAACCCGAACGCGAGCGACAAGACCAAGCAGGAGGCGACTGACGCCGACAAGGACGTCGACGTCAACGACAAGCCTGCACAGACGACGCCATCTGCCAAGAATGACGACAACGCTAAGGCCGACAGCAACGCTGGTTCCCAGTCTTCCAGCAACGGCTCTTCGAACTCTGGTTCTGCTTCCAGCAAGCCTTCTCAGTCCAGCCAGCCTTCCAAGCCCGCCCATACGCACACTTGGGTGAACCACACGGCTACCCGTAACGTCTGGGTGAGCAACTGGGTTGACGTGCCCGACTATGGCACTCAGCAGGTCGCTGTCGGCACCAAGTTCATCTTCGCTTATGATGGCTACACCACTACCGATATCAACGATGCCGAGGCACATGGTGTGGCACTCATCAAGCAGGGTTTGCCTGAAAACTACCGTAACGAGACTATCTACGAGACCCAGCAGGTTCAGACTGGTTCCCACAAGGAGGACCACGGCTACAACAAGACCGAATCTTACGTGGACTACGTGTATTGCAGTTCGTGTGGTGCTCGCCAGTAACGGGTGGTATAACCATCAGTAACGACGACATCATCACGGCACGTGTCCGTTTCCCGAACAAGGGGAGCATCCGTATAACGGGTGCTCCCCTTTATTTTCACGTGAAAGGCAATAGCAGGTCGCGGTGTTACCGCGGACCATCAAGAGAATCATAAGCGAGGCTTGCCATCGTAAGCACGACTTAACGAACGCAAGCCAACGGTTCCCAAACGACCTGAGAGGCGATTTAAGACCCCGAAATACACGCGTTGGCATTCCCGTACCAACAACCAAATCAAATCGCTTCTAGGCATAAATAAAAGCCTCTATCTCATATAACCGACTACCGTCGGCGAGAGCCGAGACACAACAAACCATATAACGAAAGGGGAGAATCCAACATATGCGCTACTTCACATCCGACCTGCATCTGGCACACCCGTTCGTCGCCGCGACGCGCGGTTTCTGGAAGCCTGGGATGCGTCCCGACCGCGACGTCATCGAAGCACCTGACGGCTTAAATCAATTACGACGCGAGCTGTCGGAGTACCGATTCAACGAGATGGTCGACACGGAGGCCCATGACAGGCTCATCATCAGGCGCATCAACGCGGTATGCGGGAAGAACGACGACCTCTACATCGCGGGCGACCTGTCCGCCGGCGGCCACAAGAGTCTCCGCCGCGCCCTGTACCTGCTCGACGACCTGACCGTACCCCATTCACGCATCCACCTGATACTGGGGAATCACGACGGGTTCCGCATCCGAAACACCAACGCGTACGACTTCGCGTCCGTCTGCATCGGCTCCATATCGGCCAACCTGTTCCTGACGCTTGCGAACGGCATGCCTGCCATCATCTCGCACACGCCTCGCAAGGCGTACATCGAGCAGGGGGTCAAGCTGAAGGATGTCACACCGAACTCGCTGGACAAGGCGTTATTAAGATATGCCCCCGACGTGCCGGACGGCATCGTCCATCCCTACGGGCACACCCACGGGAAATCGCCCTCCCTCAAGTCGCGTGCAGGTGTCCGTTTCCCGAGCAAGGGGAGCACCCATACAACGGGTGCTCCCCTTGTTTTTTGCCCAGATGCTCCGGAATACCGCGAAACAGGACCAGCAACAGCGCACCGACCTTTGAAGGGCTTTTCGAGGTCTTCCGGTGGGCTGTTCTGAGACCTTTTCGCGCCCCTGTCCGAACAAAGCCCCTGCGAAGGTCTTTCGCTGGGCTGTGCTGAGCCCATTTCGCGCCCCTGCCCGAACAGAGCCCCTGCGGAGGTCTTTCGCTGGGCTTTGGATGGGCATGCGTGAAAGACGCCTGCGGCGTCGGGTGCCTCTGAAACGAAGATAAGGAGGTACACGATGGACAAGGAGCGTCTTGAACCCAGCAGCCCCCAGGAGGAGGCCATGTGGAGGGCGCAGGTGCTCAGGCGCACCGCCCGCATCTGCTCGGCGAAGGCCAAGGAGCTTGAGCGCATGGCGAAGGTGGACGGCAACGCCCCCATGCGCGACAGCGGCACCCTGAAGGACGTGCTCAGGCGCATCGACAACGTGATGGAGTGGCGGTTCGTGAACGCGCTGGGCGAGGTCGTGCTCGACGGGGACATCCTCGCGGAGAGCATCGACTGCGAGGCCCTGCGCACCATGCGCTACTGCGTGGCGGAATACCTCAAGCGAATCGAGGAGCGGGAAGCGGAGGAGGAGAGCGGTGAGTGACTACGGCATCAAGACCTACGCCGACCTTGCCGAGACGTGCGGCGGAATGGTGCTCGCGAACGAGATTGCCAACCGCCCGCTCGAACCCGTGAGCGGGGACTGGGCACCGTGGGAGGAGATTTTCCAGTGGTACATCGTGCAGGACCCGTCGTTTATCATGGAGCACACCGACGAGCCGGTGTTCCACGACGAGGAGCTTGACCTGTACGTGTGGGGAATCACACACTTCGGGACCAGCTGGGACTACGTGCCGGCACCTGAAATCCATTGAGAAAGGGAGCAGCTTGACGCTGCTCCCTCATCTTTTCGGCTACTCGCCGAACTGCGTGTCCTTGTCCGCCGACCTCGGCGTGCTTGGGCTGACACTTCGCGCCCTGGCATAGCGCGCCCGCATGCTCTTGGCATGCGCCTTGGTCTCGCGCTCGTCCTCGTCGGACAGCGCCTTCTCCGCTGCCTTGAGGCGCTTCTCGGCATCCCACATACTCTTGCGGGACTCGTAGACGCGCCTCTCCGCCTCCTCGCGCTGCCTGCGGGCCTCCTCCGCGAGCGCCTCCTGAATCATCATGCGCAGCATCATGGCTGTCATGTCGGCCATCATGCGGGACACGGGGTCCTTGGCGTTGCACCCCGCCTTGGCGAACACGTGCATGCCGGCCAGAAGCCCCGGGCACGGTCTTTGCAGGGTGTCGCGTGCCTCCTTGGAGGCATGGAACTCGCGCCTTGCTGCGTCCACGTCCTCGCGCAGCTTCGCCAGCTGCTCGTCCGGGTGGTTGCGCGCCTCCACGAGCCTCTCGTAGCGCTCGTCCATGAAGGGCTTGCCCTCCTCGCGTGAGCGGTGGATGTGCGCCTTCTGAAGGTCGGACGCCATCTCCGACACGTACGCCCGGTCGAGGTCGTACACGTCGAGAGCGAAATCCGCAGGGGGCTGTGCTGCCGGTTCGGCCGTCTCGGGCACGTCGGGAAGGACTTCCGGTGCCGGAGCGTCCTGCTGCGGTACCTCAAGCTCGCGCTGCTTCGCCTCGAAGTACGCCTCGATGCCCTCGCGGGTCAGGTCGTCGGCGAGGTTGGAGGCACGGCGCTTGCGGGTGCGGCGCTTCGGTCCCCACTCGTCCACAGCCTTGTAGGACCATCCCGTCGTGACCTCGCCGGTCTTCCTGTCGGTCTTCGTGGTCTCCTTCAGCGTCACGCCTCTCAGCCCAAGATTGCGCCTGAACTCGTCCAGCGTGCTGGAGCGGTCGCGGGCATCCGCCACCCTGTCGCCGAGACGCCGGTCGAAAGAATCCGGCTGGAACGTCTCGCGCTTCTGCTCCCAGAGGGACATCTCCTTGTCCGCCCCGAGCACCGAGAAACCATTCTCACGGCTCAGCTCATCATTGACCGCCTTCACACGCGGAGCGTAGAGGCTCGTGTCCCCCTTGTTGATGACCTGACCGGTACGGGCGTCGTGGTTCGCAATGGTCGCGTGCGCATGCACGCAGCCTCCCTCGCCATCAACGTGCATGGTGACCCAGCACATGGAGTCGGGGGCAAGCTCGTGGCACAGCGTGTACGCGTACTCCATGCCACGCTGGATGTCGTCGGCCTTGCTTGGGTCAAGCTCGTCGGTCGCCCATGAGATGCGTAGCTCGTAGCCTTCGTTGACCGCGTTCGGGTGGCGATGCTTCTGCCCCTCGCAGTAGACAATGAAGTCCTCTCTTGAGGCGGCGTCACCCATCTGCGCAGCGATGCGGTCCGTGCCGTTTTCCAGATGAGCGCGTCTGCGCTTTCCCTCGCCGAACTCGGTGTACGACATGCGCCCGCGCACGTTCGGAAGCGACTGCACATGCGTCGTTGACATCAGACATCACCTCCCGTCTCCACGTACGCCTGCAAATCCGCACGCAGTCCATCGACTTGCGCCCGGAGCTTGTCCACCGAATCGCGGAACTCGCGGAACGCTTCCGCCTCGTCCTTCGTCCTCATTTCCTCACGCGTCGCGTCGAGCATTCCCATGCCGCTCAAGCGCCGGTTGCGCGCGCGGGCAATCTGATTCATGTTGACGCCGATGCGGTTCAGCTCGACACGGACACGGTCCAGGGCCGGGACGTCCAGAACCACCTCGCGGCTGGGCGGCGCGTACCGACTCGCGTACAGCTCGCCGCGAAGAAAATTGGAACGCGAGCACGTCCCGCGCTGCTCGTCCAGCAGGGAAAGCTCCGCGTCGTTCATACGCACCTGAACCACCTTGTCACGGCGGTCTTTCACGTACTTCTGGCGCGTCGCCTTCCCGCTTCTTTTTTCATACGTTTCCGCCATGCGGAACACCTCCTTTGCCGCTATCCGAAACGCCCGCCTGCGGCGGACAATCCGAAATGCCGTTTTCGGCTAATCTCACAACGTCTCTGCGCAAAGGGGAAAAGAGCAAGCATTGACTTCGTACGTACAAATTGCGATTCTCGCAATTTGCCCTACTCCGTCAGCTTGCGAGGGGGCGGCTGCGCCGCCCCCTTCGAACCCCCGCCTTTTGTCCACCGAGCCTCACCCGTCCATGTCGGACACGGGAACGACTTCCCCTGTCCGACATGGAACCCGAATCCCTCGGTGGAACCCGGCACGGCTACCCTTGGTAGGCCGCGCCGGAAAAACCGCCGTGCGCTTCCGACGACTCTCCAGCTTCTGCGGTAGGAACATGACCGGAATCCGCAGCGCCAGCGGCGCGCGCATCCGGCGTTCCGTGTCCGGTGCCCGGCTTCAGTCCCTTGACGAAGTCAAGGACCTCTTCCGCCGAACCCATGCCCTTCACTTCAGGGAAAACCGTCACGAGCGCGTCGGCGTAAGCCTTCGTCCTCGCGGCCCGCGCCTCGCGGCGCAGCTTCTTCGCCTGAGCCTCTAACGCACGTGCCTTCTCGGCCACATCATCAAACCTCTTCGTTGCCATAATCTATTCCTCCTTAATCGTTGTCTTCCGTATCCGTCGCAAGACCAAGCTGCTCCCTCACCGCCGCGTAACCGGCACCGAGGTCTGCGGGAGTCGTGCCATGGGCGGTGCAGTAATCGAGGACGACCGTGCGGAAAATCCCGCGACGTCTGCCCAAGAAGTAGACCAATCCGCCCGCGCCGCCATAGCCATCTCGCGTGCGGTAGACCGTCAAGCCGGGGCACCACTTCTCGCAGCTCGTCTTGAGGACGGACCCGCTCGCGTCCTTGCTCTGCGTCCATTCGCCGTCGGAGCACGCAAGCTCGACGATTCGTGCCATGAACGCCTTGCGGCTCATCTGCATCCGCATGCCCTTGTGCTCCGCGGCCAGCCATTCGTCGTAGCGCATGGACAGGTACTCATTCGGCACGAAGTCGGCCCGAATCGAATCCTTGACGTCCTCCCAGAACTCAGCCACCGTGTCATTGCCGAGAACCCACTCGCGCTTCAGCTGCGCGGCCTCCTCAGGCTCGGGCAGCTCGTAATACCGGTCCCACTTCACCAGCGCCTGATAGGCAAGGTATTCGCAGAACTCGGGGGACACGACCCACTCGGAACGGATGGTCTTGTCGTCGGCCTTGCCGACGAACTGCCCCGTGAACGGGACGTAGATGTTGCGGGCCAGCCAAGCGTCCCCCTTGTCGCGGGTCTTCGGGATGTCGTTGGCGGCGCAGACAATCAGCGCGTGGGGCGTGTAGTCGAACACGCCCTTGTTCTTGCGCTCCACGCCTATCGCGTCATGCGAGATGATTGACTTCAGGCGCGAGTTGTCCTTCAGGTACGCACCCGAGTCGGAGTCCTCGCACGTGATGAGGGAGACCCCCACGATGTTCGACACGCCGAACCGCCCGCCATCCGTGCCGCCGGCAAGCAGCGCGAGGCTTGAGGTCATGCACCCGTCGTAGCCGACGAGCGACTTGAGGCAGTCGAGGAAGGTGCTCTTCCCGTTGTGACCCGCCTGATTGTAGAAGGTCACCATGACGCGCCAGTTGTGGTAACTGCGCAGGGACGCCCCCGCCACCTTGACGAGCAGGTCGCGCCCGCCGTCGTAGGGGACGTAGGAGTCCAGCAGCTGCCAGAAGTCAATCTTCGAGCCATCCGGCATCGTGTGCTCGGGGACGGGCGGCTCCTTGTCGGGGAGGCGCGTAGCGCTCTTCCTGAGCGCAACGACCCCGGGGGAGAACTCGCGCAGGACGCGCTCCTCGTAATCCCAGATTCCGTTGGCCATGAAGACCAGAGACGGGTTATCGCACTCGCACACGCGGTTCTCCCGACGCGATGCCATGTCGTGCAGCTTCTGGACGAAGTTCTTCTTCCAGTTGCCGTTCACGGCGCCCACGACCTCCTGACACCACAGGTCAATCTGCCCGTCGCCAATCTCGCGGTAAATTCCCTCGTCGGGGTCGTACATGGCGAACACGCCCTCCGAGGTCGGCTTGTCCACGGTCTCCTTGACGCAGACCATGCGGATGACCTCCTGCGCGAACACCAGCTCGGCGGCCTGCACGGGGTCGATGCTCTTGAGCCTCGGCCAGCGAAAGCCCCTGCCGTAAATCTTGCCCGCCTCCGGATTGGATGGCGGCTCGGACAGGTTGACCCACGCCACAAGGGCGTTCGTCACCTTGACCACGACGTCCGAGAGAGCGGACAGGCCATCACCCGCGCAGTCGCGCAGCACATAGCTCACCACATCGCTGAGCGCCTTGTGGTAGTTCTCCCCGCCGTACAGGTAGTCAGGGTTGTACGCCTCGCCCTGATTCCCCTCGTCGTACGCACGCCCCCTCTTCATCTCATCTTTTGCCTGCGGGTCAGATACTTGAAAAATGGGCGGTAATGAGCTAAAATATTTATAGTTAGACGGAGCGGTTCCCTTTGCTGTGGCGGCGGAGGAATTGCTCTTTTCTTTTGCCTCCATATTCCCACCTCCTTAATTCGTCAGCTCGACGTGCTTCACGTTCGCGTTCTTCCAAGCCTCGACGTCGTCAATCTTGTAACGAACCGCGTTTCCGACCTTGTAGTAGTTCGGACCCTTGCCCTGAGAGCGCCAGACACAGAGCGTCCCCGCGCTCAAACCGAGGAACGCCGCCACCTCGCGCGTCGTCATGTACAGGGGATTTACCTCTTTTACCTGCTTCTTTCCTTTAGCCATAACCAGCCACCTCCATGTTCAAAGTCCTTTTCGCGAAACAAAAAAAGCTCCCGTGGAAACCAAAGAGGGACAGAGGCGCAAAGCCTTGCCTATCTCGGTTTCCACGGGAGCTTCGTGTTCGTTGTTTCGCCCGTGACGCACGGCCTATTCGACCGAGCGCTCGGCTCCTATTCCCGATAGCAACCCCGCATCAAGGACGGGACGGGTGCTGAGCCATTTAACTATATTAGTTTCATTATACGCCATTAGGACAATTAAAGCAATATCAATTTTCCAGTAGCCGCAGTTCAGAGCCTATTTCCGCTCGTAAACGAATGGAAAGGCTCGAAAAAGCAACCCTCCGCACCGCCGGAAAGCAGCGACTGCAACAAGAGGTACACGTGAGGGCTGACCACATGTGTGACCACATCAAAACGGGCATCTGGTCAGCTCTTGAAATGAAATCCCCTCTTTTATCAAGGGATTTTTTTCGTTCTGACCACATGACCACATGACCAGATAAAATCCGACAAACTTTATTTATTTACGCGTATTACGTAGTCCTTTTCAATTTTTAAAAATAAGTCCTAAATTATGTGGTCATCTGGTCAGGAATTGCAAAAAGCCTGATGGCACCTAGGGATTCAGCTGACCAGATGGTGACCACGACATTTTTTCTTGTGGTCATGTGGTCAGCATGTGGTCAGACAAAACGCTCATAAACGAGGGAACAGGTGATTCTTCTGTCCTAAGCAGGTGCGCATTTCGGACGCTTCGCGTCCTCAATGCAGGCTAGTTACGCCTCGGGCTGCGCCCTCGGCTCGCCTCATCGCATATTGGGTACGCAGAAAAGCATGAGAACCATCCAATACGATTTCGCATGCCTCATGCGTACCTTCTCGAAGGCAACGGAGGCGCGAAGCGCCGTAGTTGCCGACCAGACGGAGGGGGTGCCCGCACCTTTTCCGCGCTTTAGGTTTGAAAATAATTGGAACAAATGGAACAAGCCCATGCCGCATCCCTTCTGTACGTCCGCCCACATCCAACCGCCGCCCGCAGGGCGGCCACCCTTGCATCGAGCGAACGCGAGATGCACATGGGCGCTCGAACGTCCTCAGACCGCTTCAGAGGCGTTTTAAGGCACGAAAAAGCCCGAGGGGTACACAAGTACCCCAGCGGGCTTAAAACGTCTTAAAACGCAAAATACGGCGTCCTATTTCTCCGTCCCGTCTTCTCCTATGAGTCCGAAATGACGGAACGCATCCAGAATCGCCTCGCGCTTTTCAGGCGGGCACTTCGGTTGCTTCCTATCACCCGACCTGTCGGCTTGCGTTTCCAGTCCGCACTCGGCCTTCATCTGCGCGACGTACAGGGAACTGACCTTCATGCCGTGCGTTTTCTGAACGTAATCACAAATGTTCGCGTACGTCGGCTGCTCCTTCTCCTCAGACAGCCCCATGTCCTTCGGACTGATGGAAACCGGTATGAAAGACTTCGATGCAGATTTCCGAGATAGAACAGCAACCGTCTCGGTGTGGTCGGTGTGAGGGAACATGTCGACGGGCGTGATCTTGAGCAGTCGGTAGCCTCCGTCGAGGAGCTGATGCAGGTCGCGCTCTTGAGTTACGGGGTTGCAGCTGATATAGGTGATGCGGCGCGGCTTAAGCGCGCAGGCAGCTTCGAGGAACTCGGGGGTAGAGCCGGCGCGCGGCGGGTCGATGGAAAGGACGTCGATCCGCTCGTTGTTATCGGCGGCATCCAGGATGTAATCGGTGGCGTCGTCGGCCATAAACCAAGCGCTGCGGGTGAGGCCGTTGAGCTCGGCATTGCGACGTGCATCGGCAATGCCCGCCGGGTTGCGCTCCACGCCGAGCAGCATAATGCCGATACCCTTGTTCTGGGCATCTTTGGCTGCGCAAAGACCGATGGTGCCGCTGCCGCAGTAGGCATCCATAAGCACATCGCCCTGGTGCAGATCCATACCGTCGATAGCGAGCCGATAGAGCAGTTCCGTCTGCTGCGGGTTGGTCTGATAAAACGCGGTGGGGGAGATGTCGAATTCGCAGCCGAGCAACTGATCGCGCATGCATTCGGCGCCATAGACGATACGAGTCTCCTCGCCCAAGATGGCATTGCCGGGGCGACCGTTGATGTTTTGGGCGACGGTGACGATATGCGAATCGAGTGCGGCGACAGCCTCAAAGAACTCCTGCGCATGCGGTAGGTCGCGCTGAGCGGTCACGAGGGTGACCATGATCTGGTCGGTACGCCAACCGCAGCGAACGATGGCATAGCGAAGCAAGCCCAGGTGCTTGTCCTCGTTAAAGGCGGGAATGTGCAGGCGCTCAGCCTCACGCGCGATGCCGTTAAGAATCTGACGAGCGCCCGGCGCCTCGACAGGACATTCGGGCACAGCAACGATTCTGTGCGAACCGCGCTCAAAGAAGCCGCAGCGGACAGCACCCTCCTTACCAGGAGCAAACGGAGTGGCGGCCTTATGGCGAAAACCGCGCGGCGAAGGATACTTGCCCGGGTCGCCCAGGGTGACTCCCATACCGCGAATAGGATCTACAGCAATGCCTTCACGCTCACAAAGCGAAGCAAAAAGCCCCTCCATAGCAGCCTGCTTGGCGGCGAGCTGCTTCTTATAAGGACGATTGAGCGCCGTACACCCACCGCAAGCTTTCATGATGGAACAAGGAGACTTGGGGTCCACAGCCTTACGCGCAGACGAAGCCAGATCTTTATGCAAGCGCTTGGAGCGAGTCTGAGGCGCCTTATCCCCGCCTCGACGAGAGTCAGAACGTTTGGCCTTAGCTCTGCTCTTGGTCGATTTGCTTTTTGCAGCTTTAGAAGACTTGGGTTTCGTAGAAGATTTCTCCTCCTTCGACCCTTCAGTTGCCTCCATCAAAGCACGACGAGCCCTACGCTCCGCACGAGATTCTGCCATCAATAACTCCACTAATTCATGAATTAAAAGCTGCAAGCATTGTACCGTGCCAAGACAGCGGGCGATATGCAAGCGCCCATTTCATGTCAGTGATAAGCCCAACGACGTTTGCCCGCCGGGTGCCGGGGCAGGGGTTAAGTTTGTCGCGAGTTCCGCACGAACAGGAGAGCACTTAATGTGCTCTCCGTCGTGAGCAGGACTGTAGAGCAGCAAACTTAACCCCTGCCCCGGCACCCGGCGGGCAAACCCTCCCTTGTACTCCATCTCACTAAAGTGTATGATTCTGAACGTTACATGACTCACTTTACCTAACTAAAGTGCCATCAAGGGGGAATACCATGAATACCGATATGTCTCGTCGTCAATTTGTTGGTCTAGCCGGCTCGTTTGCCATGGTGCTTGGCCTTGGTCTTGTCGGCTGCGGCGGTGGTGCCGGCAAGGGCTCCGCTGCAGGCTCTGCCGCGGCCAAGGATGTGAAGGGTGCTGCGGAGTCCAAGAAGCTCGTGGTGGGCTTTGATAAGTCCTATCCTCCGTACGGCTTTGTGGGCGACGACGGCGAGTACACTGGTTTTGACCTCGATCTGGCCAAGGCTGTTGCCGATAAGCAGGGCTGGGAGGTCAAATACGAGGCCATCGACTGGGACGCCAAGGATACGCTGCTTAACTCGGGCGCCATCAACTGCATCTGGAACGGCTTTACCATGGAGGGCCGCGAGGACGACTACACGTTCTCCGAGCCGTACATGCTCAATGAGCAGGTGCTGGTGGTCAAGAAGGATGCAGGTATCAAGAGCTGGGACGATCTTGCCGGCAAGACTGTGATTACCCAGACCGATTCCGCTGCGCAGGATGTGCTCGAGGGTGATCAGAAGGATCTGGCGGCGACGTTTGCCACGCTCGATACCATCGGCGAGTACAACACGGCCTTTATGCAGCTCGAGAGCGGCGCGGTCGATGCCGTGGCTTGCGACCTTTCGATTGCCCAGTATCAGCTTGCCGCCAAGCCCGATGCCTATACGCAGCTTGATGAGCCGCTGTCCAGTGAGCACTACGCCGTCGGCTTTAAGAAGGGCGACACCAAGTCGGCCGACGCCGTGACCGAGTCGCTCAAGGCACTCTACGATGACGGTACGGTTAAGGATCTCTGCGACAAGTATTCAAGCTATGGTCTATCTTTCGATAATTGGGTGCTCAAGTAATGTCTATTCAGGTCATGATGCAGATGCTTGGCCAGGGATTCTTGGTCAGTTTGCAGCTGTTTGTGCTGACGTTGCTCGGGTCGATTCCGCTGGGAATTCCCGTGGCGTTTATGCGCATGAGCAAAATCGCGCCGCTTCGCTGGATTGCGCGCATCTACATTTCGATCATGCGCGGTACGCCGCTCATGCTGCAGATGTTTGCCATCTACTTTGCCCCGTACTACGTGTTTGGCATTTCGCTCACGCCCGATTCCAAGTGGACGGCGTGCGTCGTAGCGTTCATCATCAACTACGCCGGTTACTTTGCCGAGATCTATCGCTCGGGCTTGCAGTCCATTCCGCGCGGTCAATACGAGGCTGCCGAGGTGCTGGGCTATTCGCGCGTGCAGACGTTTCTGTATATCGTGATGCCGCAGGTCGCCAAGCGTATTCTGCCGGCGATGGGCAACGAGATTATCACGCTGGTCAAGGACACGTCGCTGGCGTTTGCCATTGGCGTGGGTGAGATGTTCTCGACGGCCAAGGCGCTGGTCGCCTCGCAGGTGAGCATGGTGCCGTTTGCGATTGCGGCGCTGATCTACTGGGTCTTTAACTTTGTGGTCGAGATGCTGCTGGGCGCCGCCGAAAAGAAGCTGGACTATTATCATGACTAACTCAGTGATGAAAATCGAAAACGCGCGTAAGGCGTTTGGCGGCAATGAGGTGCTCAAGGATATCTCGCTCGAGGTGAAGCGTGGCGAGGTCGTGGCGATTATCGGGCCTTCGGGCGGCGGCAAGTCCACGCTGCTGCGGTGTGCCACGCTGCTCGAGACACTCGACGGAGGCTCGCTCTCGTTTGGTGACCTTGCCGTTGCGACGGATACGGGTTCGGGCGCGGTCTATGCGAAGGGCGATGTGCCCAAGCGGGCACGCTCGCGATTCGGCTTGGTGTTCCAAAATTACAACCTGTTCCCGCACTATACCGTGATGAAAAACATCATCGACGCGCCGATCCGCGTGCTTAAGCGCCCGCGCGAGCAGGCGGAAGCTCGTGCGCGCGAGTTGATCGCGCAGATGGGGCTTACGGGCAACGAGAACAAGGTTCCGTGTGAGCTTTCGGGCGGTCAGCAACAGCGCGTGAGTATTGCCCGCGCCCTGGCGCTCGATCCGGAAATCTTATTCTTTGACGAGCCAACCTCGGCACTCGATCCCGAGCTGACGGCCGAGGTGCTGCATGTCATTAAAGACCTTGCCGCGCAGAATATGACGATGGTAATCGTGACCCACGCGATGCAGTTTGCGCGCGATGTTGCCGACCGCGTGGTCTTTATGGATGGCGGCCGCATTGTCGAGGAGGGTCCTGCCGAGCAGGTCATCGACCATCCGCGTGAGCAGCGCACCCGTGAGTTCTTGAGCCGTATCGAGGGATAGGCTCAGGTATTTACTCAACTATTAATTGAGGCGAATCCGCCGCAGGTCTTACGGTCTGTGGCGGCTTTTTGTTTGCATCGACGGGATTCAATAATCGCCTCACAAGCTTGTCTCTTCCTCTCGCCGCCTGTATTCATACGTGCGCCGAAAGGTATGCATGGACAGCCGCCCGTGAGGGTAGGGTGGTGGCATAGGACATTTGGAGGGTGAGTCGGCTCGGCTGCCGACCATGCTGCTCCCGGGGTGGCACCGACCGCGAACTCTCCCCGTTGGCGTCGCGCATTGCGCGCGGCCCTGCAAGGAGGTCATCATGGGTGCTCCCAAGACCGGTAACGTAAGGAACGTGGTGCTCGTAGGCCAAGGCGGGGTGGGCAAGACTTCACTCGCCGAGGCCATGCTCCACCTTTCCGGCAAGACCGCCCGCCTGGGCGGCCACGACGGCACCAAGCCCACGCTCGACTATGACCCCGAAGAGGTCAAGCGTGCATTTTCCATCTCGACGACCATTGCGCCGATCGACTGGAAGGGCGCGCGCATCAATGTGCTCGATGCCCCGTGCTACCCCGATTTTATCGGCGACGCCTTTGCCGCGATGAGCGTCTGCGAGACGGCTCTGTTTGTGGTCGACGCCGAGGCCGGCCCGCAGCCTACGACGGTTAAGCTCTGGTATGCCGCCGAGGACCTGCGCTTGGCGCGTGCGGTGTTCGTAAACCGCCTGTCGCGCTCCGAGGCCAGCTTTGCGACCACGATGGACCTGCTGCAGGAGCGCTTTGGCACGCGCCTGGGCGCCGTGACCCTTCCCTGGGGCGAGGGCGAGGACTTTGGCGGCATCATCGACCTGGTGCGTATGAAGGCGCGCCATTGCAACGGCACCGAAGCCGTTGAGTCGGAGATTCCCGAGGAGTATCGTGCCCAGGCCGAGGAAGCCCATGACCATCTGTGCGAGCTGGTGGCCGAGGCCGACGACGAACTGATGATGAAGTACTTGGAAGGCGAGGAGACGCTGACGCAGGAGGAGCTTGAAGGCCTGCTGTCGAAGGCGATCGCCGAGCGCATCTTTGTGCCGGTCTTTGCGGGCGATTGCATTAAGGAGCAGGGCGTCAACTCGCTGATGGACGACATCGCCACATACTTCCCGGCGCCGACCGACTACGGCGAGATGCCGCTTATCGACGGTGATTCGCTCAAGATTTCAAGCGACGATGATCGTCCGGTGGCGTTTGTGTTTAAGACCCTGGCCGATCCGCAGCAGGGTCGCATCAGCTTTATTAAGGTGCTGACGGGTACGCTTGAGCCGGGCCTTGAGCTGGTCAACGCGCGCACGCGCAAGGGCGACCGTCTGGCTCACCTGTATGTGATGTGCGGCCGCGACATGACCGAGGTCGGTCACGCCTATGCCGGCGACATTATCGTGGCACCCAAGCTGGCGGCCGAGACGGGCGATACGCTCTCGATTACCGGCAAGGTCGAGGCTGCGGCGTTTAAGTTCCCCAACTCGCAGTACCGCATTGCCATCGAGGCCGAGAATCGCGGGGACGAAGAGAAGCTCTACACATTTATCGAGAAGGCCTGCAAGGCCGATCCGACCATGAGCATCGATCGTGACGAGGAGACCGGCCAGACCATTATCTCCGCCGTGGGTGAGGCGCAGGTTTCGGTGCTGCTCAACCGTTTGGAGGACCGTACCAAGGTCGTGGCCAAGAGCGTGCCGATCCGCATTCCGTATCGCGAGACCATCCGCCGCACGGCGAGCGCCCAGGGCCGCCACAAGAAGCAGACCGGTGGTGCCGGTCAGTACGGCGACTGTTGGCTGCGCGTGGAGCCGCTTATTGGGCCCGACGGCACGAGCGACGGCTACGAGTTTGTGGATGAGGTCGTAGGCGGCCGCATTCCACGCTCGCTGATTCCCGCCGTGGACAAGGGCGTCCAGGAGACCATGAAGGACGGCATCATTGCCGGCTACCCGCTCACGGGCATTCGCGTGGCTGTGTACGACGGCTCGTATCACAGCGTCGACTCCAACGAGATGGCGTTTCGCGCGGCGGCTCGCATCGGCCTGCGCAAGGCATGTGCCGATGCCGACCCAGTGGTGCTGGAGCCCATCGAGGAAATTACGGTGACTATCCCCGAGAGCTACGCCGGCGCCGTGATGGGCGACATCTCGGCCTCGCGCGGTCGCGTGACGGGCATGGAGACCGATGAGCGCGGAGACACCGTGGTCATTGCCCAGGCGCCGCTGGCAGAGCTGGCGGATTACTCGACGCGCCTGCGCTCTATCACGCGCGGCACGGGTGACTTTACCATGAAGCCTGCAGGCTACGAGCAGGTGCCTTATGACGTTCAGGCCAAGCTGGTTGAGCGCTATGAGGAGGGCCGCGCCAAGTAGCGTGTGACTTTGCCTGTAATATACATGCCGATGCAAGGGCCGCTCTGGGCAATCCAGGGCGGCCCCTTTTGATCCCTAGGGGGCGGAGGAAAACGGATCATGGTAGGTTTTGGGGCAGCTTGGTCGGCCCTAGTCTCCCGAGGCCTGATTGCGGCCGGTGGCGTAGTCGATCTGCACATGCGGCTGCAGGTTGTAGCAATATACGTGGAAACAGAGGGTCCTGCCGTGGTCCTCGACCGATTGCGCCTCAAGGCGCACGCCACGGCAGACGAGTTCCTCTTCGTTATACATGGGCGTGACGCGATAGAGAACATGGTTGCCCGTGTCGTGGATGTAGTTGAGAATCTGCTCTTCAAACGGTAGCATGCCCGTCTCGTTGAGATAGCGCGTGCCGGTGAGGAGATTCTTACGGTTGGCGTTTTCGCCGCAGAGCGACCAGGCGATAAGGTGGCAGCGGTTGTAGAGGCTCTGGCCCGGAATAAAGTCGTAGCGCTGCTGGCGCCAGCCGGCGGGGTGGATGCGCGAGATATCGCCGCGCTTGCCCTGGCCGAGCGATTCGGGGCCTACGCAGGCGAGCGCCTTGCGAGTACGGCCCAGGCTGTCGAGCTTGGAGAATTTCTTAAAGCAACCCTCTTCTGTAGCGCGCTCGTATTCATCGAGCGTGAATGATGGTGTGCCGAGCGGGTGCGTGCTGTCGGCGCGAAGGGCAACGTAGGGGTTGCCGGCGTAGTCGGGAATGCTGCTGAGATAAACACCGCGGGCGCGGTTGAGGTCGGGGTTTTCGACCTCGTCGATGGGGGTGGCGGCGCTGTCCGCGGAAGCGCCGTCGCCGGTGTCGGTTGCGGCGGAATCGGAGCCATCGCCAGGGTCCTGGCCGTTTTGAGGGTCCGAGGAGCTCGCCGTTCCCGATTCGAGCCGAGCGACCAGGCCTGCCTCGTCCTCGGTGCGGCTGGGACTCTCGTTTTGCTTTTCGGCCAGAGCCGCCGCCTGTTCATTGCTTTGCGGCGACAGCAACTTGGGCGCTCCGTCGAGCGATCCCGTAAACAGCGCAAACCCGAGCACCACGGCGGTGCCGATGGAAAGTACTTGCTTGTAGGCGGGCTTGCGCGACATTGAGGCTCCTGGATGGACGGTTGGGAATCTACCAGTCTAGCAGGAGCCGGCAGGGGCCGTTCTATCGAACAAATACTTAAGATTTGGGACAAACACTACTGATTAATTTGTCCCGCGGTCTAGATCGAGGTGGAGTCGAGCCAGTTGAGCTTGCACTCGAGAATGCGCTGCTCGCCGGGTTCGCTGCTGCCGTCAAGTAGGGCGAGCAGCATCTCGGCTGCTTCGCGACCTTCCTGGTCGACGGGCTCGATGATGGTGGAGACAGTCGGCGTGGTGAGATTAGTCCAGTCTTCGCAGTTGAGTCCCAAAAGGCCGATTTGCTGCGGAAGCAGATGGGCCATGGGCTGAAGCGCCTTGTAGACGCGGGGGAGCGCCCATTGGTTTTGGACAAAGATGAGCGTACGCTTGGCGGGATTGAACTTGAATTTAAAGTATTCGGTGAGCTCGTTGATTGACGGCTTGTTGTGATCGATGGGAATCGCTTTGTAGAGTTGTCCGTTCGCTGCCAGTGCCTCGGCATACCCCTGAAAACGCTCCATGCGGGTGCGCATCTCGGTCATGTTGGCGGCAATGGAAAAGAAGTCTTCGTAGCCGGCGTCGAGGAGTGCCTGTGTGGCGTTGTACACGCCGTCGTAAAGGTTGGTTTTGATCCAGCTGGTACCTGGGCTATAGATGGCCGCATCGAAAAAGACGACCGGCTTGCCGGCGCGTCTAATGCGGTCGTGCACGGCTTTGAAGTTTGCCGTGGGCTGGATGATAAAGCCATCGACGCCCAGCGAGAGCATCTTGTCGACGTACATGAGCTCGGTCTCGGGGTTAAAGTTGCTCGTGCAAACGGCCGTCTGGCAGCCCGCGGGGAGCATGACCTGCTCCATGCCATTGAGAACGAGCCCCGCCCATTTGTTGGTGTTATCCAAAATGATGATGGCGATGACGTGGGTTTGTTTGCCGGTGAGCGTTTGCGCCTGGGCATTGGGAACGTATCCGAGTTCCTTAATTACGCGCGCGATTTTGTTCTGCGTCTTCTCGCTAAGCTTTTCTCGTTTGTTGTTGAGGTAATACGAGACGCTTGCCGTCGAGGTTCCCGCCTCTCGAGCGACGTCTGCGATCGTAACGCGCTGTTTTGCCACAGCGACTCCTTCCGACAGATGAGCATTTTCCAACATGATGACTTTGAGTCTTGGTGGGGGATACGCTTCGGTGAGCGACCTTTTCCTTTCATATGGGTATACAACAAATGCGGTATACGGGTGGGGTCGAAATTTGTGACCGGCATGCGCATCTGCCGTCTACCGAGAAAATCAAATACTTCTTGACTTTTGAAATCGAGGGTAAAATCGCAGGATTCATTTTTGGTTAAACGCATAACTAAATCGCATAACCAACGCTCTGACCTGCGCGTTTACCGAAATAAGCTGGCATTAAGAAAAACGAGCACCTATATTGGTCTTGTCGAAAAGACAGCAAGTCCAAACGGCAGGGGATGCTCCGGAGGCCTCCGCAAACGGTGTCTTGCGCACGCAACTCTATGAAAAGAGGGAAGCAATGAAGATCGTAGGCGTTGCCGCCTGTACCGTGGGTATCGCCCACACGTATATGGCCCAGAAGGCGATTCAGGATGAATGCGCCGCCCGTGGCATCGAGTGCAAGGTCGAGGCTCAGGGTGGCCTGGGTATCGAGAATGAGCTCACGCAGGAAGACGTGGACTCCGCCGACCTGGTCTTGGAGTCCGTCGACGTGGGTGTCGAGAACGAGGACCGTTTTGAGCAGAAGATGGCCGAGGGCAAGTTCCTCAAGGTCGGTACTTCCGATGTGATCGCCGATCCGGTCAAGATCATCGACCAGGCTGTTGAGATTATCAAGGCGACGGGTGGCGCCGTTGACGCGCCCAAGGCCGAGGCCAAGGCAGAGAAGAAGGCCGTCTCCGCTGCCCCGCAGGCCCCGACACCGGCGTCCAAGCAGTCTATCTTTGCCGATCCTGGCAAGACGCTGCTCAATGCATTCAATACCGGCGTTTCCTATTTTATCCCCATTGTCGTTATCGGTGGCGTGTTCCTCGCCTTCTCGTTGGCATCCGGTACCGCCGGCGCCAACGGCATGGAGGTTACGAATCCGCTGATGGTGAGCCTTAACACCATCGGCATGGCCGGCATCTCCATGATGATCCCGGTGCTTGCGGCTTACATCTCCTACTCGATGGCCGGCAAGCCCGCGCTCGCCCCCGGTTTTGTCCTGGGCTACCTGGTCAACAACGCAGTCGTTACCCCTAACGGCAACAGCGTTTCGACCGGCTTCTTGGGCGCCATGATCATGGCAGTTATCTGCGGCTACTTTGTCCGCTGGATGAAGACCTGGAAGGTCAACAACACCATCCAGACCATCATGCCCATCCTGATTATCCCGATTCTGACCTCGCTTGTCCTGGGCATGGCCTATATCTACATCCTGGCCACGCCGCTTGGCTTTGTGATGGACTGGCTCACCGGCGTGCTCGGCAGCCTGCAGGGCGGTTCCGCAGTTGTCCTGGGTCTGGTCATTGGCGTTATGACCGCCTTCGATATGGGTGGTCCCATCAACAAGACCGCCTCGACCTTCACCATGGCCATCATGGCCTCCGGCATCTACGGTCCTAATGGTATGTTCCGCGTCGCCGTTGCCGTTCCCCCGATTGCCTGTGGCCTCGCTGCGCTCATCGCCAAGAACAAGTTTGATGACGCTGACCGTCAGATGGGCATCTCCGCGCTGTTCATGGGCTGCATCGGTATTACCGAGGGCGCTATCCCCTTCGCGGTCAAGGACCTCGGTCACACCCTGCCCGGCATTTGCATCGGCTCTGCCGTGGGTGCGGCACTTGCCGCCTTCCAGGGCATCGACTGCTACGTCCCGCACGGTGGCTTTATCGTCGCCCTTGCCACCAACAACGTCGCGCTGTTCTGCCTGGACATCGTGATTGGCGCCGTGGTCGCCGCTGCAATCCTGATTGCCATGAAGCCCACGCTCGATAAGCAGGCCAAGTAAACCTTTAAGGACTCCGGTTGTGCGGAGGGATGGATTTGACTCCGCACAACCGCCCCTACACAACAAAATCCATCCGTACTGATAGGGCCCACATCTGGGTCCCAGGGAACTTTTGTCAAAAATCCTCTGGAGAAGGAGAACAAAATGTCCAACCTCACCATCCGTCAGGCCGTTCAGGGCATGCTCAAGCTGCAGGATAGCGGCGATCACGCAACCATGGTCGGCATTGGCCCCATGAGCCCCAACCTGATTCAGGCCGTGTTCGAGCTTGCCAAGGACGAGGATTTCCCGCCCATGTTTATCGCCAGCCGCAACCAGGTCGATATGGACGAGATGGGCGCCGGCTACGTCAACGGTTGGGACCAGACGCGCTTTGCCGCCGACATCAAGAAGGTTGCCGACGAGGTGGGTTACACCGGTCCGTACTACCTGTGCCGCGATCACGGCGGTCCGTGGCAGCGCGACGAGGAGCGTAACGCCCACCTGCCCGAGGACGAGGCCATGGAGCTCGCCCGCAAGTCCTTCGTCGCCGACATGGAGGCGGGCTTTGACCTGCTGATGGTCGACCCCACCAAGGACCCCTATCAGATCGGCAAGGTTATTCCGCTCGACGTGGTGCTTCGCCGCACGATCGATCTTATCGACTACCTTGAGCAGTACCGTCGCGAGCATAACCTGCCCGAGGTTGCCTATGAGGTCGGTACCGAGGAGACCAATGGCGGCTTGACCTCTACCGATAAGTACGAGGAGTTCATTTCTCAGCTGCAGCCCGAGCTCGAGAAGCGCGGCTGCCCCATGCCCACCTTTATCGTCGGCCAGACCGGTACGCTCACCCGTTGGACCGAGCAGGTCGGCCATTACAACTTCAAGAATGCCCGCGAGCTCGCCGACATGGCTAAGCGCTACGGCGTGGGCCTGAAGGAGCACAACGCCGACTATCTGGACGACGCGACGCTGCTCGAGCACATCCCGGCACACGTGACCGCCTCCAACGTCGCTCCACAGTATGGCACCGAGGAGACCCGCGCCTACCTCAAGCTCTGCGCCACCGAGCAGATCCTGGTCGACAACGGTCTGTGCGATGACCCCTCCGACCTGTATCACACCCTGCTGGTCAAGGCTATCAAGACCGAGCGCTGGCGCAAGTGGATGACTGGCGACGACGTCAACCTGCAGGTCGACGACATTCTTGCCGACGATGAGCTCAGCCTGAAGATCCTGGATGTCTCCGGTCACTATGCGTTCAACGATCCTGAGGTCAAGGAGCAGGTCGAGAAGCTCTACCGCAACCTCGCCGCTCAGGACATCGACGGCAAGCGCTTTGTCATCGAGCACATCAAGCGCCCGATCAAGCAGTACGTCGTCGGTCTTAACCTCAAGGGCGTCACGACCCGCATCGAGGCCGCTCTTGCCGAGTAAGTAGCTTTTCCTACGCGACGCCGGGCCTGGGGCATGTCCCAGCTGCAGGCCCGGCACATGGGACAAAGGGGCAGTCCCTTTGTCCCATTCTTTTGAGTTTTAGCTTCCTTTGAAGGGGTTCACCATGAAGTTCTTTATCGATACCGCCAATCTGGACGAGATTGCCGAGGCCAAGAGCTGGGGCTGCCTGGCCGGTGTTACCACCAACCCGTCCCTGTACGCCAAGACCGGCGGCAAGCTTGCCGACTTTGAGCCGCATATGCTCAAGATTGCCGAGCTCTGCGAGGGCCTGCCCGTGTCCGCCGAGTCTACCGCGACCACTGCCGAGGGTATGATCGAGGAGGGCAAGCGCCTTGCCGCCCTCGCCCCCAACATCGTGGTCAAGCTTCCCGTGTGCGAGGCCGGCCTTGCCGCCTGCCGTGCGCTGGCCGATGCTGGCGTGCGCGTCAACATGACGCTCGTCTTCTCGCCGACGCAGGCCCTTATGGCCGCCAACGCCGGTGCTCGCTACATCAGCCCGTTTGTCGGTCGTTTCGACGACATCGCCGAGGACGGTATCTCGCAGCTCGACAACGTCGTGACCTGCATTAAGAACTACGACTGGACGGGCAAGAACGTCGACGACACCGTCGAGATCATCACCGCCTCGGTTCGTACGCCCAACCACGTAACCCAGGCCGCGCTGCTTGGCGCCGATATCGCGACCGTGCCCATGGCAGCCCTTAAGAAGTGCCTGCACCATCCGCTGACCGATCAGGGCCTTGCCTCGTTCGAGGCCGACTGGCAGAAGGTCGTCGCTCAGGCTTAACGAGTGGATTGCCCCGGCATCGTGTCATCCGGTGCCGGGGTTGTTCTCAAGAGAGGAATTCGTATGACCAACCAGGAGCTGGCGAAGGTCGCCAATGAGGTCAGGAAGGGTGTCTTGACTGCGGTTCACGCGGCCAAGTCGGGACACCCGGGTGGATCGCTCGGTGCTGCCGACATCATGACGTATCTGTACTTTGAGGAAATGAATATCGATCCTGCCGACCCTCACAAGGCCGATCGCGATCGCTTTGTGCTCTCCAAGGGTCACGCGGCGCCGGGCCTGTATTCGGTGTTGGCAAATCGCGGCTATTTTCCCGTCGAAGAGCTCGAGACGCTCCGCCATATTGGCAGCCGACTGCAGGGCCATCCCAACATGAACGACGTCCCTGGCATCGATATGTCCACCGGATCGCTCGGTCAGGGCATCTCTGCTGCAGTTGGAATGGCGCTTGCCGCTAAGCACTGGGGCGACGGCTACCGTGTCTACACGTTGCTGGGCGACGGTGAGTGCGAGGAAGGCCAGGTGTGGGAGGCGGCCATGTTCGCCGGCAACCATGCACTCGACAATCTTGTTGCCGTCGTCGACCACAACGGCTTGCAGATTGACGGCACGATCGATGAGGTCAACTCGGCCATGCCGCTCGCTGACAAGTTCCGCGCCTTTAAGTGGCATGTGATCGAGCTCGCCGACGGTAACGACATGGCGCAGATTGCCGCCGCCTTTGCCGAGGCCCGCAAAGTGAGCGACTCGCCCGTGGCCATTATCGCCGAGACGGTGAAGGGCAAGGGCGTCTCCTTTATGGAAAACCAGGTGGGCTGGCACGGCAAGGCACCCAACGATGAACAGTTTGAGCAGGCCATGGCCGAGCTCGCAGCAGCAGGGGAGGAGCTCTAATGGCAGACGTCAAGAAAGTCGCCACGCGCGTTAGCTATGGCGAGGCACTTGTCGAGCTGGGCAATGAGCGCGATGACTTTGTGGTTCTCGATGCCGACCTGGCCGCCGCCACGCAGACCGGTAAGTTTAAGGCTGCGCACCCTGAGCGCTTCTACGACGCCGGCATTGCCGAGAGCAACCTGATGGGTCTTGCCGCCGGCATCGCGACCACGGGTCGCGTTGCTTTTGCGAGCACCTTTGCGATGTTTGCCGCCGGTCGCGCCTACGAGCAGGTCCGCAATTCCATCGGCTACCCGCACCTCAACGTCAAGATTGGCGCTACTCATGCCGGCATTTCGGTGGGCGAGGACGGCGCCACGCATCAGTGCTGCGAGGACATCGCGCTCATGCGCACGATCCCGGGTATGACGGTAATCGTTCCCGCCGATGACATCGAGGCTCGCGCTTGCGTGCGCGCCGCCTATGAGTTTGAGGGACCGGTCTACATGCGCTTCGGACGCCTGGCAACGCCGGTCATTAACGATCACGAGGACTATGAGTTCAAGATTGGTCGCGGCGTGGTCGTGCGCGAGGGGTCCGATGTGACCATCATCGCTTGTGGCCTTATGGTCGCCGAGGCGCTTGAGGCTGCCGAGGCGCTCGCTGTCGATGGTATCGATGCCGAGGTCATCAATATGCACACGATCAAGCCGCTTGATGAGCGCCTGGTGGTTGCCAGCGCCAAGAAGACCGGTCGCGTGGTCACTGCCGAGGAGCATTCGATTATCGGTGGTCTTGGCGAGGCCGTGGCCTCGGTGCTCGCGGAGCAGCATCCAGTGCCGATGCGTCACGTCGGCGTGCGCGATGTGTATGGCGAGTCCGGCCCTGCGGTCGATTTGCTGCACAAGTACGGTTTGGACGCCGACGGCATCGAAGCTGCGGTCAGGTCCGTGTTGTAAGGAAGGTTTCCATGGGATTTGTATCTGCCAACCAAGTGACAATCGGGTATACCGCCGCCTCGCGCGAGGACGCCCTACATTATTTGTCCGAGCAGGCCATCGAGCTCGGCTTTGCCGATGACGCATCTGCCGTAGAGGCCGCCTTCATTGCTCGCGAGAACGAGGCCGAGACCGGCCTTGTCGCCGGTTTTGCCGTTCCGCATGCCAAAAGCGATGCGATCCACACGCCGGGCGTTGCCGTGCTTAAACTGACCGAGCCCGTTGAATGGCCGAGCTTCGATGGGGTGCCCGTCGATGTTGCGCTCGCGCTGTACGTGCCCGCCGGCGAGGCCGGAACTACGCACCTGCGTCTGCTCTCCAAGGCTGCCGTGATGCTGATGGACGCCGGCTTCCGCGATAAGGTGCGCGCGAGCACCGATCCCGTTGAGATTGCGGAGCTCATCAATAGCGGACTCGAAGACTAGAACGGTCATCCCGTTCAATCAATCGATCCTTCTCCAAGGAAAAGGGCCGCGACGCCATATAGGTGTCGCGGCCCTGTTTGCGTTTCCCCAGATAAAACCTGCCAAAATAAACCTGTCCCTTTTTGGCAGGCTAATCGTGAGTTATTTCACCGCAACTTAGGGCACGGTTAGGAAGTGTGCACCTTAAAGAGTGGAGCCCTTGATTAGAGAGATTGCGCTCGTCTCTCTAAATGTCGCTCTAAAGAGAAGGTTGGTTAGAGAGATAGCATTAGGCAATCTAGCAGCGAATTCGATACATCTCTCCAAATGTCTCTCTAAAACAAGGCGCTTATCTCTCTAAAGTTAGAGAGATAAATCTATTGTTTTAGAGAGACGGAATGCCAAAATTCGTCCGTCAACTACCATCTGCCAAAAATGGCGGATAAAGGGCTCATCGAAGTAATGGGTTCATCGACGAGCCGCAACCGCCGCTATCGGAAGAAGTAGATGCAGCCGAGTCGCCCCTCTTGTGTCTCTCGAAGTTTGATGGGTGCTAGAGGGGCGACTGCCTCGCGATATTTTCCCAAGATAAAACCTGCCAAAATAAACCTGTCCCTTTTTGGTAGGTCAGTTAACGCAGTCCAGGTTGAGCATATGCGAGCGAGCAGGCTCCGGGTGCGGTAAGGTGACGTGAAACAAGCGGGCGCTGACCTTTTGGTCGCGCCCGTGAAGTTGAACGTCAGATTGCCGTGCCCGGGGCCTGCGCAGCGCCGAGCAGTTACGCCGTTTGTAAAACGGCGTAACCTAAAGGTTCATGTTGCCGTGAATGTAGGGGGTGACCTCGGGGGAGATATGGTCGCAGCCCAGCTCGCGCAGCGCGGACTCGATAACGGCGGGCAGCGGGGTTTTGCCCTTGTCGTCGATGGCGGCACCGCCGAGGGCGGCAATCTTGGCAACATCTGCGGGTGCGGCCTCGATATGCATGCAGCCGCCGATCAAGCGCGCGCGTACCTGTGCCAGATCAAGATCGTGCAGGTAATCCTCGCAGGCGCGGATTAAATCGACCTTCTCGCGCGTAAGCTCCTCGCCCGTGGGAACGCGCGTGGCAAGACATGCTCCCGCCGGCAGGTTCCAAACGGGATAGCCCCATGCGCGCAGCAGCTCGCGCTCTTCGTCCTTGGTAAAGCCGACCTCCATGAGAGGGGAGCGTACGCCGAGCTCTTCTGCCGCGCGCATACCAGGGCGGTAGTCGCCGCGATCACTTGCATTGCTGCCATCGATGACGGTGGGAAAGCCGAGCGACTTGGCGTGGTTGACGATGGCGGTAAAGCCGGCGTGCTTGCAGTGGTAGCAGCGATTGGCATCGTTGCAGGCTACCTGGGGGAGCTGCAGCTGATCGACCGAAAGATTGAGCACGGGGAGCTTAAAATGCGGCCCCTCATTGGCCTGTCCATCAACGGACTGCTCAAACGAAGCCTGTTCGGGCGTGCCGATGAGCGGCGTGGTGAGATGGACGAGGAGGGTATTGGTAGGCATGATGCGGGCGCATACGGCGGCCAAAAAACTGCTGTCAACGCCGCCGGAAAAGCCGATGGCGACGCGTCCGTATGCCAAAAGCAGCTGCTCGAGTGCTGCGAGTTTGTCCTGAAGCTCCTCTGCGGGTGCGGCGGTGTCTGAAAGCATGAAAGTTCCTTACAGTTATTAAAGCTCGGATGAAACTATAATCCCACCGAGCTGCTTGTCATAAGACTTCCAGCTATGTAACGAAAGTGCAATATGCTATATACGTTATATACAAGCTTGTAAAGTGCGGTAGAGTGGCAGTAATGCAATCCGGCGAGGGGGACCGATATGATCAAGGCTGTTATTTTTGACATGGATGGAACGCTGGTCGATACCGAGCGTTTGGGGATTAGGGCCTGGAAGGCAGGCGCCGCTGAGCTGGGGCTCGCGATTGATGATGCGCTGATCCATCAGTTTATCGGTCGCACGCTACCCGATGTCATGGACATCCTCGATAAGCATTACGGCAGCCACGAGACCGCCGAGGCGATCTATGTCCGCCACAAGGAGATTCGCGACGAGATGGTCAAGACCGATCTGGAGCTTAAGGCCGGCGCTGCCGAGTGCATAGACGAGCTGTTGGCTGCGGGCTATCACGTAGGCCTTGCAACGTCATCGCGCCATGTTACGGCCGAGCGCAACCTTAAAGCATTCGGCCTCTTTGACAAGTTTGAAACGGTGACCTGCGGTGAGGACGTCGTGCACGGCAAGCCCGACCCCGAGATGTATTTGCTCGCCTGCGAGTGCGCGGGCTTTGCTCCCGAGGAATGTGCCGTGGTCGAGGATTCGCGCAACGGCTGCGTCTCGGGCATCACGGCCGGATGCCATGTCTTTGCCGTCCCCGATATCGTGCCGCTGCCGCAGGACGTGGTGGATGGCTGCGAGGCCGTGCTCGATACGTTGTTCGATCTGGCGGCGGCAGTCGAGGCCGTGCGCTAGACAATTGCGGTGTTGAAACGAGCAATTGCCCACGTTTGCGCTTAAGCAAAAGGGGGCCCGGCAATGGTCGGGTCCCCTTTTGCTTATTCGGCGACATAGCATACTTGCGGGCGTGCTATAGATACGCACCGAGGTTGATGGCCGTGGCGTCGGTCTGGCTGCTTGCCTGGGTGCTGGCGCGTTCCAGCAGGAACGGCCGTACGAGTTCTTGGCGGTTGATATCCTCGGCGGCGGTGACTGCGGTGACGGTGCGCGCGGCAGAGCCGATGTGGACGTGCTTGGTCTTCGCCGGGGCCTTGTTCTCGATTTGCTCCATGAGCAATTGAACGCCCTTGCGGCCAATCTCGTAGCCCGGGGGCGCTACCGTAGTGAGCGGGACCGATCCGCTCCAAGCGAGTGGGTTGCCATCGCAACCTGCTACGCGTACTTGCCCGGGGACGGCGATGCCTTTGTCGACCAGCGCCGAGATGACGCCCGAGGCCAGCACGTCGGTCAGACCGACGACAAAATCGGGGCGTTCGTCGGCGGGGCGCGCGGCGATTTGGGCGCCGATGCCGTAGCCGTCGGCAGCGGTATTCCATTCGCCAGCGTCGATGACTTCGATCTTGATATCGGGGTGCAGAGCGAGCGCCTTATGAATGCCAAGGACGCGCAGGGTGAGTTGCATAAATGCTGCTCGGCCGACGACGGCAATATGGTGTGCGCCGCGGGCGATGGCGAGTTCGGCAATGATGCGACCCTGGGCCTCGTTGTCGGCCGCTACATAGTAGCCGGGCTCGGAGCAATGGATGTCCAGGTGGACGATCGGCACGGGCATCTTGGCCATGGCGGGGTGCCAGTCGGGGGATGCCATGGGCTGAACCATGACGCCGGACATCTGGGTGCCCATAAAGTAGCGTAGGTAATGGTCCTCGAGAATATCGTCGTTATCGGCGTTGGCGATGAGCAAGTCGTAGCCGTGCTTGCGGGCCTCGTTGTGGGCGCCGCTGGCGATTTGGAGCGAAAAGCCGTGATCGAGACGGGGGAGCACCAGGCTAAAGGACTTGGTGGCGCCGCCCGCGAGCTGACGGGCGCTTTGGTTGGGCAGGTAGCCAAGGCGATTGATGGTCTCGTTGATGAGCTTGAGGGTCTCGGGGCGCAGCTTTTCGGGGTGGTTGAGCGCGTTGGAAACCGTGCCCAACGAAACCCCGGCCTCGCGCGCGACGTCGCTGATTTTTACCTTTGCCATAGCGGCCCCTTTGATGCGTTTCAAGTACAAGCCAGATTGTAGCATCCCAAACCTTCCAAAAAGGGACAGGTTTATTTTGGCAGGTTTTATCGGGGCAAACGCTATTGCCAGCGCGACCACCACGAAGGGGGCAGGCACCTTTGTGGTGGTTTGGACCGGCTGGACGTGTGTGCATCGAGTGGTATCTAAGTTGAGATACCACTTCTGGTATATCAGCTTGCGTTTGCGTGAGTACAATACTCGAACGTTATACGTCTCAGCGCCCCTTGTGCGTGGACGTTTTGCAGTCAAGCGGACGAAGGGATTTATCCTATGTGCGGAATTGTCGGCTACACCGGCTCTGATATTGCAAAAAACATCCTGGTCACAGGCCTCAAGCGTATGGAGTATCGCGGCTATGACTCCTCGGGCGTCGCGCTCGAGGTGGGCGAGGGCGCCGCGGCGCACCTCGACGTCATCCGCCGCGTGGGCAAGGTCGCGGGCTTGGAGAGCGAGCTTTCCAACATTGACAGCGACGCTACCTGCGGTATCGGCCACACCCGTTGGGCCACCCACGGCAAGCCTTCGGTCGTTAACGCTCACCCCCACACCAGCTGCGACGGTCGTATCGCCATCGTTCACAACGGCATCATCGAGAACTTCGCCGAGCTGCGCGAAGAGCTGGAGGACCGCGGCCACCACTTTAAGAGCGAGACCGATACCGAGGTCTTCGCGCATCTGATCGAAGAGGCTTATGCCGAGACGCACGACCTGATGGCCTCCGTGCGCGAGGCTTGCACCCACGTGGTCGGTGCCTATGGTCTGGCCGCCGTGTGCGCTGACGAGCCCGGCGTGATCGCCGTGGCCCGCAAGGATTCCCCGATCGTAGTCGGTGTGGGTGAAACCGGCTCCTATGTTGCTTCTGATGTCATCGCGCTCATCGACGCCACCCGCGATGTCGTGGTGCTCGAGGACGGTCAGTTTGCCAAGCTCACGCCCGCAGGCGTCGAGTACACCGACGAGGCCGGCAACGTTATCGAGCCCAAGGTCACCCACATCGACTGGGACCTGGACATGGCAGAAAAGGGCGGTTATCCCGACTTTATGCTCAAGGAAATCCACGAGCAGCCGCGCGTCGTGCGCGACACGCTGGTCGGTCGTATGACGCCGGCCGGCGAGCTCGACATCGACGAGCTGGGCCTTTCGCTCGAGGAGCTCAACGACATCGACCGCGTCTACGTGATCGCTTGCGGCACCAGCTATCACGCTGGCCTCATTGCTAAGAATCTCATCGAGGGCTGGGCTCGCATTCCCACCGAGGTTGAGGCGGCCAGCGAGTTCCGTTATCACAATCCCATCATCACGCCGACGACGCTTGTCGTTGCCGTGTCCCAGTCGGGCGAGACGGCCGATACCCTTGCCGCCATTCGCGACGCGCGCATCAAGGGTGCCAAGGTCTTCGGCATCACCAACGTGGTGGGCAGCCCCGTGGCGCGTGAGAGCGACGGCGTCATCTACACCAAGGCCAACAAGGAGATCGCGGTCGCCTCGACCAAGAGCTTTATCGGCCAGGTTGTGAGCCTGACGCTGCTGGCCCTGCTGCTGGCGCAGGTCAAGTACCGCCTGACCACCAAACAGGCACGCATGCTGTTCCGCGAGCTTTCCGATACGGCCGAGCAGATCCAGTGGATTTTGGACACGCAGACCGATGCCGTGCATGAGGCTGCCCTGCTGTGCAAGGATGCGCAGTCGGCGCTGTTCGTGGGCCGCGGCATGGGTGCCGCTATTTCCTACGAGGGTGCGCTCAAGCTCAAGGAGGTCAGCTACCTGCACGCCGAGGCCTACGCCGCCGGCGAGATGAAGCACGGCCCCATTGCCCTGATCGACCCGGGCTTCCCTGTCATCGCTGTGGCCACCAAGAGTGCCACCTACGACAAGACCGTGTCGAACCTTATGGAGTGCAAGGCGCGCGGTGCCAAGGTCATCGTCGTTGCCACCGAGGGCGACGAGGAGATCAACAAGATCGCCGACTGCATTATCCGCGTGCCAGCAGTCCGCGACGTGTTCAGCCCCATCACGGCGAGCGTTCCTCTGCAGCTGCTCGCACGCGAGGTCGCCATCCTGCGCGGCTGCGACGTCGACCAGCCCCGAAACCTCGCCAAGAGCGTCACGGTAGAGTAGCGGATGTTCCGGCGTTTTGCCAAACGCCGGAACTGCTTGACGCTGCGCGTGCCGCATTCACGCCAATCTGACGTTCAATTTCGAGGGCGCGACCAGAAGGTCAGCGCCCTCTCATTTCACGTCACCTTGGCGCAAATGCGGCCCGCTCGCTGCTGGCGACTGACATCGAGCGCCCCGTTGTTGGCGCGCTGTAACGACTAAGGCCCGGCTCCGCATCAAGACGGAGCCGGGCCTTGTTTCATTTGCCCGGATAAAACCTGCCAAAATAAACCTGTTCCTTTTTGGCAGGTTAGCGGAGCTTGCTGGTCTCGAAGTACTCGGGGAACTGGTCCAGAACCTCGGTTTGATTGCGGAACATCATGTGCAGGTGCTTGCTGACCAAAAAGCTCGCTTCGATGGGGTCGCGACCGGCGATAGCGCGGCGAATCTGCTTGTGCTCGTTCACGATGTCCTGATTGTCGAGAACCTGCGTGGCGGCGCGCAGCCAGCGGAAGCGCTCCAGGTCGGCATTGGTCTCTTCGAGCCACGACCACACGGTGCTGCGACATGCGATGCTAAAAATCATGTGATGCATGAGGTTGTCGCTCAAAAAGAAGCCGATGCGATCCTCCTCGGCCATGGCCTTTTCCTGCAGCACGATGGCGCGGTCGAGCTGCTCGATGCCGGCCGACGTGGCGCGCGCACAGCACTCCACAATCACCTGCTTTTCCAGATGCTCGCGGATGTAACAGGCACTCTCGGCAAGGGTGAGGTTGATGGGCGAGACGTAGGTGCCGCTCTGGGGCACGGTGCGCACCAGGCCTTCCTGCGCCAAGCGAACCAAAGCCTCGCGCACGGGCGTGCGACCCATGCCCAGGTCATCGCAAAGCTGCTTGACGCCCAGCTTTTCGCCCGGCTTGTAGTCCAGGTAGACGATTTTGCGTCGAATGGTGTGGTAGGACTGGTCCTGTAGGCTCGTTTCCTGCTCGCCGACGTGCATCGATTCTTCCATAGCGCCTCGCAACTGTTCTATCAAACTCATATGTCAGTTGTTAATTATGCCGCGAATCAGCTCTCCGCGGTGGGTAATTCGGCTGTTGCCTGAGAACTATCGCGGCATCTTAGTCTGTGTTTGCGCAAGGCTGTGCTCAATGTTGCCGTATCATAAGCCGTCGCAAACGTGAAATAGAAAGAAGGAATCCCATATGCAACTGGCAAATATCGTACGCGAGCGCTGGAAAGGCGTCTTGTTCTGCCTGATCATCGCCATTCCCGCGACGTTGCTCGGCAAACAGGTTGAGGTGGTCGGCGGTCCGGTATTCGCCATCCTCTTTGGCATGGTCCTGGCGCTCGTCTTTCCCAAGAATCGTCGCGAACAGCTCGCCGCCGGCGTCACCTATACGTCCAAAAAAGTCTTGCAGTACGCGGTTATCCTGCTTGGCTTTGGCATGAACCTCTCCCAGATTCTGTCCAAGGGCGCCCAGTCGCTGCCGATTATCGTGGCGACAATCTCGACCTCGCTTGTCATCGCCTTTGTGCTCTGCCGCGTTATGAACGTGCCGGGCAAGATCGCGACGCTTGTGGGTGTGGGTTCGTCGATTTGCGGCGGTTCTGCCATCGCTGCGACCGCACCCGTCATCGATGCCGACGATCGCGAGATTGCCCAGGCTATTTCGGTCATCTTCCTGTTTAACGTTATCGCGGCGCTTGTGTTTCCGACGCTCGGCGGCATGCTCGGGCTGACCAACGAGGGCTTTGGCCTGTTTGCCGGTACCGCCATCAACGACACCTCGTCCGTAACGGCTGCGGCGAGCGCCTGGGACAGCATGCACCCCGGCGCCAATGTGCTCGAGAGCGCCACAGTGGTCAAGCTCACCAGGACGCTGGCCATTATTCCCATCACGTTGGTTCTCGCATGCTGGCAGATGCATCTGGCGCGCAAGGCCGGCGGTGACGCCAAAAGCACGTTCTCGCTTAAACGCGCGTTTCCCATGTTCGTGCTGTTCTTTGTGCTGGCGAGCGTGATCACCACGGTGCTTCAGCTTCCCGCGTCCTTTACGGCGCCCATCAAGGAGCTGTCGAAATTCTTTATTGTGATGGCCATGGCGGCTATTGGCTTTAATACCGATATCGTCGAGCTGGTCAAAAAGGGCGGCAAGCCCATCGCATTGGGCTTTTGCTGCTGGATTGGCATTGCGTGCATGAGTTTGGGAATGCAACACGTACTGGGAATCTGGTAGAGAAGTAGCTTGTTTGCGTGCTGCGTGCTTCGTGCTGGTGAGCGCATTCTCACGGTGGAGCGATAGGAGCTCTTGCGGGTATGGCTTGTCCGCAGGTTTATAAGTCCCGAAGAGCTCTTATCGCCCCGCCAGGATGGCGATGCGGGGCAACACCTATACTCGCAGGACGGCGCTTTCTGCCCTATAGTGTTTGGTGAGCAATATCGTTCAATTTTGAAACACTCGGTCGTGCGACCGTCGGCGGCTGCATGTCGCCGCGGACAGGGGCAAATCATGGATAGCGATGCCAAGCTGAACATCTTGACCGAGGCCCTGGCTGCTGCCGGGGCCTCGGCATTGGCAATCGATGCGCGTGGGGACGTCGCGATCTCGACCATGAATGACGCGGCGCTTGAGCGGGATGTGGCGGCTTTTGTAGCTGAGCGCCTCGACCGTATAGGAGACGGCGCGCGTCTGGTTATGGGGCGTGCGGGTGCGCGCCTGAGCCTGACCGTTCGCCCCACCGACAAAGAGGGCGGGGGGCTTTGGGTCGTCGTGGTCCGCGAGGTGCGCGGTGCCGCGGCGCATGCGGGCATCGAGTGGCTCAACGCCGACGAAGTTGAGGCCCGCTACGAATCGAGCGCGTACGGCATCGTTGAGGGGGCGGCCTCGGTGGCTGCGCCGGTTGCAGAGAGTTACGCGCGCGGTGTGCCCCTTATGTTCGAGGGCGAGCTGGGAGCGGGTCAGGTCGAGATCGCCAAGCGCCTCTATCTGGATGGCCCTTTTGCCGATCAACCCTTTGTTTCCGTCGCGCTCGATGAACTCACCGAGCGCGGTTGGCGCCATGTGCTCAAAAGCGCCGAATCGCCGTTGTTCCAAACGGGGCTGACCCTTTGCATTGAGGGCTGGAATGCGGTTGGCCCCCAGCGCCTCCGCGAGCTGGTCTCCACGATGACCGACACCGCGTTGGCGACGCGCTGCCATGTGGTGCTGACAGCGAATGACATGCCGGGCGGCGGCGAAAGTGATCAAGCCGCCTTTGTGACCGAGCGCCTCGCCTGTGCGGTGAGCGTGGCGCCGGCAATCGCCGAGCAGGGAGCCGCGTCGACGAAGGCTGCGCGCTATTTGGAATATCTCGCTGATGCATTTGGGACGGCAGCGCCCACGCCGTCTGCCGCGGCGACGAAGACGCTCGATGCTTACCGCTGGCCGCGCAATTATCTGCAGCTCCGCGAGGTCTCGGAACGACTGTATATATTGGTGGGGGCGGGCACGGTGGACCGCGCTGTGGCGGAGGAAGTGCTCGCCCAAGAGGACGTGATTAAGACCGCAACCTTTGGCGCCCCGACGCTCGAAAGTGACCTGTATATCCTGCGACCGCTGGCCGATACCGAGCGAGATATCGCGCATCTGGTTGTAGATCATCTCCACGGCAACCGGACTCGTGCGGCAGAGGTGCTGGGCATAAGCCGTACAACGCTGTGGCGCTTGCTGAAGGACGATGACCGTTGAGCGAGGCGCCCGTGACCGCGCGCGACGCGTGTGCTACAGTCCAAAGCGTTATTGTTTCGATTTGGTTACGGCGTGCGAGGACATATGGCTGAGACTTCAAAACCGAGCCGCAGAAGGCGGAGTGCCGCGCCGGTCAACCGACGCACGACATCGGTGACGTGGGGCAAACACGCCTCGGGGTTTGATGGCTCGTTCAAGCGCACTAAATACGGCTATCCTTCGGCAAGCGCCCGCTTGGCAATGCAGGCAGAGTCCTCGCTGTGGGGCCGCAAACGCGTGGTGGGCTCAAAGCTCAAGCACGACGGAACGCTCGGCTACATCAGCCGCGGGGCGGCTCGCCGCAGCGGGCTCAATCCCGCCGGCTGGCATCGCTACGTGCCGATCGTGGCCGCCGTTGCAGTGATCGTCATCGCGCTCGCTGCGCTTGGCTACGCCGGCGGTGGCGCCAACTTGGACGCAATGTTTAAATCGCCCGAGCTCGCGCATGTAGGTACAGAAGTTGTCGAGGGCGCTCAGGCCCAGACGAGCGTCGCGCCCCAGCGCGGCATCGTCGCGGCGGCCTCCACCATCGCCGATGCGCAAAAGGACGAAGACAAGCAAGGCGACGACGCCGAAACGGCCCAGACAAGCGAAGCGACGACAACTCAAATATCAACATAGCTTGCCGGCAGAAGGGGACGTTCCTTTTCTGCCGGCAGTTTGGGACACTCCTGCGCTACCTAACGTACACCACGTTGTCGCGGCGCGGCTTTGCCTCGGGTAGCGTGTCCTCGGCGTAGCCAAGAATGCAGTTACCGACACCGCGCAGGCTGCCGTCGGCGGGCAGGCCCCAGCTGGCCAGCAGCTCCAGGCCCTCGGGCGAGTCAAAGACCTCATGCGCGCGGTGAATCCAGCACGAATCGACACCCAGTGCATAGGCGGCGTTGAGCAAGTTGCCCATGGCGAGCGAGCCGTCTTCCAGATGTGTGGGCGCGCTGCGGTCAACCAGCACCACCACAACGGTCTTGGCGCCATAGAAGGGGTCGCTGTTGCTGTCCATGACCTGGGCGTTGAGCTGTGAGAGACGCTCGACGGTCGCGGGGTCGGTGACGGCGACAAATGTCACCGGCTGGCGGCCCATGCCGCTCGGTGCATATTGGCCGGCTTCGATAATACGTGCAAGCTTTTCAGCCTCGACGGGACGATCGCTGTAGTTGCGGCAGCTGCGGCGGTGAATGAGTGCTTCGATAGTCTCCATGGTGTCTCCTTGCGGTGGCGTTGCAGATGCCCCGTTCATACCCGTCGGGCTCAAACGATAGACGGTCAATTGCCCGGCCAAAAGGATAGATTCCAATTGGCAAAGTAGGTTTGCATAAAAGTACCTTCAGAATGTGACAAACCAATGGGATGGTTAAACGTTTTATCCCGTCTACCCTGCGGTTTTTTACCACTTGCCTAAATGACGAACGCATAACCTCTGATAAAGGTTTTACTAAAGGAGTACCAACGTTTATCAATGCGCCGTGGTGGCGCCGGGCCAGGAGGTAACATCATGTTCCAGGCTGGAGATGTCGTCGAGACCGATTTCGAAGGATTTCTGAAGCTGCTGCGTTCCAAGACGCGCGCTTTCGTGTCGATTAACGATCACGAGTACTACATCACGCACACCGATGGCTATTGGCGTGTTCAGGATTGCGAGGCCCTCAACGACAAGGGCCACTTTACTGACTGCTCCGAGCTGGTCAACACGGTCTGCGAGGTCGTCGAGCTGCCGTGGATTGCCGGCAAGAGCCTGCATGACAGCTTCTCGGGCGCTACGGTCTATGAGGCCGTCGCCGCTTAACAGGCAATAAAACCCGATTTTCACGTGACCGCTGGCGCCACCCCCGCGCCGGCGGTCTTTTTCTGCCGATAGGCCATAAAAGTGCACGCATTTGCGGAGAGCCTGTTGACGATAGTCAAAACTCGGACTAATCTAGAGACACATAATTGGTCAAAAATCGGACAATTGAATGGTGGGATAGATGAATAGTGCGGTTACGCTGGTCGACTTCGACCGGTTGCTCGATGGACTCGACCATATCTATTCGGAGTTCTCGCGCGCCTGCGGCCTTTCGGACTGCGCTTACTGGATGCTCGTCGATACCAGCACGGCGGGCGGCAGTATTGCCGTAAGCCGTCTGACAAGCGAATGGTTCTACAGCAAGCAGACCATCAACTCGGCAATTAAAACCTTGACGGCGCGGGGCTTCGCAACGTTGGAGTTTGCCGAAGGTAGCCGTAAGAACAAGGTTGTGAGCCTGACCGAAGAGGGCAGGCGATTTGCCGAGCGTTATGCGCTGCCGGCACTCAAGGCCGAGCAGCGAGCCTTTGGCGCGCTTGAGCCATGTGAGCAGCGCGAGATTATGCGCTTGATCGGCAAATTCTCTCAGGTGCTCGGCGATGAGTGCGATGCCTTTAAGCAGCATATCGCTGCCGAGAGCCAGGCCGAGAATCAGGGTGAGGGGGAGTCGTGCGACTGTTAATGAGGTTTTTGAAGCCCTATCGAGGGCTTGTCGCAGTGACGCTGCTGGTGCTGCTGGTGGATAACGTCGGTACGCTGTTGGTTCCCACGATGCTGGCGAACATGGTCAACACCGGTATTACCACGGGCGATATCGACTACATTTTACGCAACGGCCTATACATGTTTATCGCGACCAGCATGGCTAGCGGCGGCACGGTGCTGGGCTGCTATCTTTCGGCGCGCCTGGCCGCCAACGTGGCTTGCGATATCCGCAATGCCGTGTACGACAAATCGCTCGAGCTCGCGGCCAGCGATTTTGAGCGCTTTGGCACCGGATCGATGATCACGCGCTCGCTCAACGACATCAACGTGATTCAGCAGGCTATCTTGCAGACGATTCAGTTGGTGCTGCCGGTGCCGTTCTTGGCCGTCGTGGGCATCATTTTTGCTTGGTTCATCGATCCCGCCATGGGAACGCTGCTGGGCGTGGTGGTTGCGATCGTGCTGGTGGCGGCGGTCTTTACGGTTGCCAACGCGGCGCCGATTTTTATGCGCCTACAGGGCTTTATCGACCGCATGAACGTGGTGCTGCGCGAGAATATTGTGGGCGTGCGCGTCATCCGTGCGTTTAACAAGGAGCGCCACGAGGAACGGCGTCTGGACGAGGTGTTTAGCGAATACGCCGCCAACGCCATCAAAGTCAACCACCTGTTTGTGGGCCTCGACAGCTCAAGCTTCTTTTTGATGAACATCGCCGAGGTGGCGGTGCTGTGGGTGGGCGGCAACCGCGTAGGCGCCCACGCCATGCAGATTGCGAGTATCTCGGCGGTGCTTGAGTACGCAATCCTGATTCTGTTCTTTGTGATGATGGCGCAGATGGTGGTGCTGACGCTTCCGCGTGCTGCCGCGTGCCTGAACCGTGCGCAGCAGGTGTTGGAGATTGAGCCGAGCATCGTCGATGGCGAGCGCACGCTGGGTGACGGGGCGCCTGCCTCCGAGGACGATGCGGATGCTGTTGCCGTGTTCGATCATATGTCGTTTCGCTTTGACGATGCCGACGAGGACACCCTGTGCGACCTGAGCTTTGCCTGTCGTCGCGGTCAGACGACCGCAATCGTTGGCTCGACAGGCTCGGGCAAATCGACGGTGGCAAAGCTTCTGCTGCGCTTCCACGATGCCACCAAGGGCTCCATTCGCCTGAATGGTGTGGACCTGCGCGAGCTTACGCAAGGCGAAATCCGCGGGCGCATTGCCTATGTGCCGCAGAAGGCGTGGCTGTTCTCGGGCACGGTGGCGAGCAATCTTCGCTTTGGTAACGAAGGCGCGACCGAGGACGACATGCTTCACGCGCTTGAGGTTGCCCAGAGCACCTTTGTGCTCGATCAGCCGCAGGGGCTCGATACCCCGGTGGCGCAGGGCGGTACGAACTTCTCGGGTGGCCAGCGCCAGCGCCTGGCCATTGCTCGCGCGCTCATGAAGCGCGCCGACCTGTATATCTTCGACGACAGTTTTTCTGCTCTGGACTTTAAGACTGATGCCGCCCTGCGCCATGCGTTGCAAGACGAGACGCGTGGCGCTGCGGTGCTCATCATCGCGCAGCGCATCTCGACGATTTTGCATGCCGACCAGATTGTCGTGCTCAAGGACGGCGAGATTGTGGGCTTGGGCACGCATAGCGAGCTTATGGAAACCTGCGAGGTGTACCGCGCCATCGCGGAATCGCAGATGAAGGGAGGTGAGTAGCATGACCGAGGAGCTCAAGAAGCAGGCCAGCGTTGATGACGCCGTTGCCGCGGGGCTGGCCGAGGAAACGGCTGCCGTGGCACCCGAGCTGGATGACGCCGCCAAGGCTGCAGCCGAGCGCGAGGCTCGCCGCCAAGCGCTCTACGAGGAAAACGAGCGCGCCGAGGACGAGCGCGCCCGCGCTGAGGCAGAGCGCATGCGCGATGTGGACGACGAGGACGAGGACGAGACGCCTCGGGATACCTGGGCGACGGTGCGCCGCCTGTGGAGTGAGGCTGCCGGCGACCATTGGCGCTTCTATATCGTGTTCGCGAGCATTGTGTTCTATGCCATCTTTAACACTGCCGCGCCGGCATATAGCGCCCGCGTGATCGATGAGCTGTGGAGCCACATTCAGGTGGCGTTTGCCAACGACACCACCTTCAACATCACCTGGGAGAACTGCGGCAGGACCATCTTCATCTACTTTATGATTTGGACGGCTGCTGCCTCGTTCTATGCGCTCCAGAGCTTTTTGATGTCGAGCGTCGCTGAGCGTCTCAATCTGCGCCTGCGCAACCGCATCGCGCAAAAGCTCAACCGTCTGCCGCTCGCCTATTTTGACGCGCATCGTCCCGGCGAGGTCGTCAGCCGCGCGACCAACGACCTGGACAAGATGTCCGAGAGCATGCAGCGCGGATTGCTGCAGCTGCTCGTGTCGATCGGCATGGTTGTTGGTGCTGTGAGCGTGATGTTCGTGTTCAGCGTGCAGCTTACGCTCGTCTTTCTGTTCTTTACGGCACTGTCGCTGCTGGTGACGAAGGTCGTCTCGCGCCGCACACACGATGTGACGGGCGAGCGCCAGGAGTGGGTGTCCAAGATTACGAGTGCGGTCGAGGAAGGCTATTCGGGCCGTCTGGTGATCCGCGCGTTTAACCGCGAACGCCAAAGTTCTGCCGAGGTGCACCAGGCCTCGGGCGAGCTGGCACGCGTGAGTGCCAAGGCCGACTTTATGATTAACGCCGTCGGCCCCGCGGTGCGCTTTATCGGCCGCCTGGCACAGATCGTGATTGCGATTGTGGGTTGCAGTATGCTGGTTGCCGGCCACATGACCGTCGGCGTGTTCCAGGCGTTCTTCCAGTTTATCTACGAGGCATCCGAGCCCATGACGCAGTTGTCGTTTACCTTCAACTCGCTGCAGAGCGCGCTGGCGAGTGCAGAGCGCGTGTTCGATCTGCTCGATGAGCCCGAGATGGAGGCCGATCCGCTGCCGGACAAGGCCGCCAAGCTGCCGGGTCGCGTGGAGGGCCGCGTCTCCTTTGAGCACGTGCGCTTTGGTTATTCGCCCGACAAGCCGCTTATGCGCGACGTGTCGTTTACCGCCGAGCCGGGCCAGAAGATTGCCGTGGTGGGAACCACGGGCGCAGGCAAGACGACGCTCATCAACCTGCTCATGCGCTTCTACGAGATTGACGGCGGGCGTATTACGCTCGACGGCGTGGATACGAGCCGCATGGATCGCGGCGAGCTACGGCAGCAGTTTGGCATGGTGCTGCAGGACGCCTGGCTGTTCGACGGCACGATTGCCGAGAATATCGCCTACGGCTGCCCCGAGGCAACGCGCGACGAAATTGTGGCCGCCGCTCGTGCCGCGCAGGTCGACTTCTTTGTGCGCACCATGCCGCAGGGCTACGACACACGCGTGGCCAACGATGCCGAGAGCATCAGCCAGGGCCAGCGTCAGCTGCTGACCATCGCACGCGTGCTGCTCAATAACCCGGCGATTCTCATCCTGGACGAGGCGACCTCAAGCGTGGATACGCGTACCGAGCTTGCCATCGGTCGTGCCATGGACGCGCTCATGCGCGGGCGCACGAGCTTTGTGATCGCGCACCGCCTGTCGACGATTGTTGATGCCGACCTGATCTTGGTCATGGATCACGGCAACATTATCGAGCAGGGCACGCATAAGGAGCTGCTGGCTGCCGAGGGTGCCTACGCCGACCTCTATCTGAGCCAGTTCGCATAATGTGACAAAGGGACAGTCTCTTTGCCACATCACAAATAAGGCGCGCCGGGGGTGAATCCTCTGGCGCGCCTTTGCGTTGGCGTCAATGTTGTCGGTGGTCGTCCGCCTCTAGCGTTCGTCCACGAGCTTGGCGACGAGGGCTTTGAGCTCGGCCACCTCTCGCTCGAGTTCCTTGACGCGGCGGGCGTTCTCGGTGATGCCCTGGCGGTTGAGCGCGGATTGCTCGGCGGCATCGTCGGGCATGTACTCGCGATGCTGCTTGGCATCGAAGCTCTCCTCGAACACGCGGCAGCCGTTGCGCTTGATGATGCGTCCCGGCACGCCCACGACGGTGCAGTTGTCGGGCACGTCCTTAACGACGACCGAGTTGCCGCCGATCTTGACGTTGTTGCCGATGCGGATGTTGCCGAGCACCTTGGCGCCCGTGCCCACGGTGACGTTATTGCCGAGCGTTGGGTGGCGTTTGCCGGTCTCGTTGCCGGTGCCGCCAAGCGTGACGCCCTGGTAGAGCACGCAGTTGTCGCCCACAATGGTGGTCTCGCCGATGACGACGCCCATGGCGTGGTCGATAAAGAAGTGCTTGCCGATCTGTGCGGCGGGATGAATCTCGACGCCGGTGATGTGACGGGTGATTTGCGAGAGCACGCGGGCGAGCGAGCGATGTCCATGCTCCCACAGCCAGTGCTCGGGCACGTGGTTCCACTTGGCGTGCAGGCCAGGATAGGAAAGGAAGATGACCAGACCGTTTTGCGCGGCGGGGTCCTGCGCTTGGACGGTCTTGATGTCCTCGCGGATGGTATTGATAAAGCTCACCGGCCGCCCTCCCTTAGCCCATGGCAATGCGATTCAATAAAGTATAGCGATTCGCTAGGGATTAGGAAGGACAATCTTGGCAGCTTTGCACGACAGGTGTCAGTTATGCAAACTTGCTGGTAATGGAGTCATGCTTTTGTGGGGTTGCTCACGAGGGGGCGCCGCAACCGTATACTGGTCAACTTGGACGTGTCCGCGCCCACAACTGAGAGGTTTTACTTCATGGGTTTCATCAATTTTATTGCCGAGCTGCTTAAGGACCCGCGCACCGCGATCGCCAGCTGGATCGCCGCCGGCCCGCTTATGGCCTACGGCTGCGTGTTCCTGATCATCTTTATCGAGACGGGCGTGGTGTTCTTCCCGTTCCTCCCCGGCGATTCACTGCTGTTTGCTTCGGGCTTCTTTGCCCACAATGGCGGCTTTAACATCGTGGCCCTGCTGGCCGTCGCATGGGCGGCTGCCATCCTGGGCGACCAGTGCAACTTTATGATCGGTCACTTCTTTGGCAAAAAGATTATCGCTTCGGGCAAGGTCAAGGCTATGACGCCCGAGCGCATCAAAAAGTCCGAGGATTTCTTGGACAAGTGGGGTCACCTGGCCATCTTCCTGGGTCGCTTCTTCCCGTTTATCCGCACCTTTGTGCCCTTTATCGCCGGCATGGGCGGCATGCACTGGCGCAATTTTGTCATCTTTAACGTGCTGGGCGGCATTACCTGGTCGACGCTCTTTACACTGCTGGGCTACTTCTTTGGCGGCATCCCCTTTGTGCAGGAGCACTTTGAGCTGCTAATCGTCGGCATCGTTGCCGTGTCGATCATCCCGACCGTGGTCGGTCTGGTCAAGGCTAAGCTTGGCAAAAAGAACGCGTAGCTCGAGTCAGCGCGCAAACCGTGCAGTTGAGGCCCGTCACCGCTTACGGTGGCGGGCCTTTTTGCTTCGGTCAAATGAAAATACTTTACTTAGTTAAAGAAAAACGTTTTATCCGACGCGCGTGCGGAGTACAATCTCGTGCATGCGAATCGACGTGCCATCGGCTTTGATGCTGTTCGCGTGTCCCGTCCGGCTCTACGCTCCGGGCGTGCGACGTTGCGACGCGGCCGGCCTCGGTCCTTGCGTGCGGGTTCGCGAGTTTGCAACTGTGTATGTAAGGAGCGACATATGACTGTCGAGAAGAAGGATATCGATTGGGGTAGCCTCGGCTTTGGCTATATGAAGACCGATTGCAGCTACGAGGCTCATTGGAAGGATGGCGAGTGGGACGAGGGCGGCCTGACCACCGACCACACCCTGCATGTCTCCGAGTGCGGCGGTATCTTCCATTACTGCCAGGAGGTCTTTGAGGGCCTGAAGGCCTACACCGCCGAGGACGGCAGCATCGTCTGCTTCCGTCCCGACATGAACGCCGAGCGCATGTATAACTCTGCGCAGCGCCTCGAGATGCCCCCGTTCCCCAAGGACAAGTTCGTTGAGGCCGTCAAGCAGGTCGTTTCTGCCAACGCCGCCTGGGTTCCGCCCTTCGGTTCCGGCGCGACCCTGTACGTGCGTCCGTTTATGATCGGCTCCGGTGACGTGATCGGCGTGGCTCCCGCTCCTGAGTACACGTTCCGCATTCTCGTGACCCCGGTCGGTCCGTACTTTAAGGGTGGCCTCAAGCCCGTCAAGCTGCGCGTTTCCGAGTATGACCGTGCCGCACCGCACGGCACCGGCAACATCAAGGCCGGCCTCAACTACGCCATGTCCCTTAAGCCCACGATGGAGGCCCATCGCGAGGGCTATGCCGAGAACCTGTATCTCGACTCCGAGTCCCGCACCTATGTCGAGGAGACCGGTGGCGCCAACGTCCTGTTCGTGAAAGAGGATGGCACGCTCGTCGTTCCGCAGTCGCACACCGACTCCATCCTGCCCTCCATCACCCGTCGTTCGCTCGTTCAGGTCGCTCAGGACCTGGGTATGACCGTCGATCAGCGCCCCGTCGAGTGGGCCGAGGTCAAGGCCGGCACCTTTGTGGAGTGCGGCCTGTGCGGCACCGCTGCCGTCATCTCCCCGGTGGGCGAGATTGACAACAAGGTCTATGGCGCCGACGAGACCGTGACCTTCCCGGCTGGCTACACCGAGATCGGTCCCGTGATGAAGAAGCTTCGCGAGACCCTGACTGGTATCCAGTCCGGTGCTGTCGAGGACAAGCACAACTGGGTTTACACCGTCGCGTAAGCTGTCTTAGCTGTCCGGCCCGAGGGCGACCTTCCTTTCCGGTGCGTCCTCGGACATGAAAGAACCCCCGCTGCGCACTACGTGCGGCGGGGGTTCTTTCGTCCTGCGGAGTGCGCCGGAAAGGAAGGCCGCTCTTTTGTTTTGGTTCGCGCCATGTGGGGGTGGTGGCGACGTGCATTTTTGCGAGTATTCTGCAATCGAAGGCCCCTGCATACCGACCTCGGGCAAAAATCGGGATTTCTCGATGTTTTCTACGAATGATGGGCGGGGTTATGGGCTTATAGCGTTTGATTTGCAGGGATATTCGCGGTCTTTGGCATTTATCGTGGCGCCCGAAGCTCTTGGCTATGTTGAATACTCCTGAAAATGCACGGCGCTTAGAGGGGGACCTTCGCGAAAAAGGAAACCGCCCCGTCGAAGTATGCATTCGACTGGGCGGTTTATGCATTTGGCCGATTAAGGATGCGCTGTCAAACTACTAGAACTTGACGGTCGGGGCCTGGCGGGCTGCTTCGGCGGCCTCGAAGCCCTGGCGCTCCTTAAACTGGAAGATGCCGGCAAAGATGACAGCCGGGAACGTCTGAATGGCGTTGTTGTAGCTGAGCACGCAGTCGTTGTAGCTCTGGCGTGCATAGCTAATCTTGTTCTCGGTATCCTCGAGCGATGCCTGCAGCTGCGTAAAGTTGGTGTTTGCCTTAAGATCGGGATAGGCCTCGGCCACGGCGAAGAGCTGGCGCAGCGCACCGGTCAGCACGTTGTCGGCTTCCATCTTGGCCTCGGGCGTGGTGGCCTTGACGGCGGTGTTACGCGCGCTGATCACGGCGGAGAGCGTCTCCTGCTCGTGCTTGGCGTAGCCCTTGACGGTCTCGACCAGGTTGGGGATCAGGTCGTTGCGGCGCTGCAGCTGCGTGTCGATGTTCTGCCAGGCGTTATCGATGCGGTTACGCTTGGTGACCATGTTGTTGTAGATGCCGGCGATGGCGCAGACAATCACAATGACAACAACGATGCCGATGATGACGGTAATCATGATGTCTCCGTTTCGAATGGCCGCGGCGGCATGCGCCAGCTGCCGTTGGTATAACGCTACTAGTATACCCGCAACGTTTTGCCGTGCCGAACTTTCCGGCAAGCGTTATGTTTTCGGCGGGGTTGGCACCGGGACAAAGCACGCGAGGTACAGGTGTAAGATATGCGACAGATTGACGAGTGTTGTCTTTGCCCTGAGGATGGCGATACCAGTGGACCTTCGCATCAAGAAAACCTACCGCGCCCTGTTCGATGCCTTTACCGAGCTTCTCGAGGAGCATCGTTTTGAGGACCTGACGGTTGCCATGCTGTGCGACCGCGCCATGATTCGCCGCACGACGTTCTACAAGCACTTTCGCGACAAGAACGATTACTTTGCCTTTTATATCGATGAGCTCATGTCGGGCTTGCCGCAAAAACAGCCCGATGAGGCCGGCGCGGTATCTGCCGAGGACGTGCGCGCGCTTCGGCACGCGATTTTGGACGATGCCATGGATTTGATTCTGACGCACGAGCGGCTCATGGATAACATTTTGGCAAGCAGCATGTCGGGCATGTTGACCAACGTTATTTGCGACCGCATTGCCCGCTCCATCCGCGAGCGTGTGATGAACGTGCTTGCCGAGGATGCCCTGGCCCCCGTGTCACTCGAGACGACGTCTGAGTTTGTCGCCGGCGGTATTATTCGACTTTTCACGATATGGTGGGAATCGGGCCACGATCTTGAGCGCCGACCTGAGATAGCCGACGTGGTCGATGCGTTGTTTGAGCGGACCATGACACCGGTGCATCACTAGGAGTGGCGGAGAGAGGGGGATTCGAACCCCCGGAACGCTCTCGCGCTCAACGGTTTTCAAGACCGCCGCATTCAACCGCTCTGCCATCTCTCCATGAGTCGTAATGATAGCATCGTTTTGAATTTGCAACAGGGAAGGCGAACGATGACGATCACCGAAATCGACGAGAAGTTCATGCGCGAGGCACTGGCCGAGGCGCGCGCCGCCGCGGCGGTGGGCGAGGTGCCCATCGGAGCCGTAGTGGTGCGCGACGGTGAGATCGTCGCGCGGGCGCACAATCGGCGCGAGCTCGATCAGGATCCTTCGGCTCATGCCGAGTTCGCGGCCCTGTGCGCTGCCGCCCAGGCGCTTGGCCGCTGGCGCCTTTCCGATTGCACGGTTTACGTGACGCTCGAGCCATGCTGCATGTGTGCGGGCCTTATGGTCAACGCGCGCGTGGGGCGCTGCGTGTATGGCGCGGCTGATGCCAAGGCGGGCGCGTTGGGTTCGCTGTATGACCTGAATGCCGATTCGCGCCTGAATCATCGGTTTAACGTTAATGCCGGCGTGCTGGCGGATGAATGCCGCGAGCTGCTGAGTAGCTATTTTGGCGGTCTGCGCGGAGCGGGCGGCGCTGGTTGCGGTTGTGGGGCCGATCTTGAGGCACATGCCGCTCATGCCGAGGCGCTCGCGTGTGCCGAAGAGGATGCTGGCACGGCGGTTGATTTTGGCCCCGTGCAGCGCCGGCCCCGCCGTGTGCTGCTGGCGATCGACTCCTTTAAGGGCAGCGTGTCGAGTGCGCAGGCGGAGGCGGCGGTTGCCGAAGGCGTGCGCCGTGTGTGGTCCGATGCCCAGGTGGCCGCGTTGCCGCTGGCAGATGGCGGCGAGGGGACGCTCGATGCCATCGCCGCATGCGGTGGCGAGCTCTCAACCTGCGATGTCGCAGGCCCCTTGGGCGACCGCGTGTCTGCCCGGATGCTGGTGGACGACGAGCGCGACTCGGCTGTAATTGAGATGGCCGAGGCGGCGGGTATTGGGTATTCGCCTTGCACGGAGTCGTCGGCGCTGGCTGCTACAACCTATGGCGTGGGCGAGCTGATGCTCCGTGCGGTTCGTGCCGGGGCAAAGACTATCTATATTGGCTTGGGCGGCAGCGCCACCAACGATGGTGGCGCCGGCATGCTGCAGGCGCTGGGCGCACGTGTGGTCGATGATCAGGACTGCGATGTCGCCCCCGGTCTTGCGGGCCTTGAACATGTGTCGAGTATCGATTTGACGTCAGCGCTTCGTGCACTGAGCGGCGCTCGTATCGTTGTGCTTTCTGATGTCGAGAACCCACTCGTGGGGCGCCGCGGTGCGCTGGCAGTGTTCGGTGGACAGAAGGGTCTGCCGGCGGATGATGCCGAGGCGCTGGGCAAGTACGACAGCTGGATGGTCGGCTACGGCCGCCTGCTCGATGCGGCAATTACCGGGGTGCGGGCTCAGGGATTGTTGCGCCTGCCCGAGGGTGCGCGGACATTTTGCTCGGTGCTCGGCGTGCCCGGCGCGGGTGCTGCCGGTGGCTTGGGCGCGGCGTTACTGGCGCTCGGTGCGGAGCTACGCTCGGGCGTGGAGACGGTGCTCGATCTGATTGGGTTTGACGAGCGCGTACGCGATGTCGACCTGGTCATTACAGGCGAGGGCAATATGGATGAACAGTCCGCCGCTGGAAAGGCGCCGGTTGGTGTGGCTCGCCGCGCCAAGCGATATGGCAAACCGGTGGTTGCCGTCGTGGGTGGTCGCGCCGTCAACCTGGATGTGGTGTGTGTGCAGGGCATCGACTTGGTGCTTCCGATCTGCCGCAAGCCCATGCCCCTCGACCAGGCGCTCGAACCACGGGAAGCCACTGCCAACCTCATCTGTGCCGGCGAGTCAGCCGCCCAAGCCTATGACCTCGCTCGCCTCTATGGCCTATCTCCCTATAAGTTGCGGTGGAATACGGAGTGTTTTTGCCTTTAAGGTGCCAATTCAGTCCGTATTCCACCGCAACTTCGAGAATGACCATTCGAGGTTGGCTGCCTTGGGTCTTGGGTCGGACCGTTTGCCACGAAATGCGACCATCTACTACGTTAAGCCGGCCACCCTCGACCATCCCGGAATTTGCAAAAACAAAACCGCAGGTAGAAAGCTTGCCGATTTTCGAAAAAGTCGGCTATGGTCGACCCCTGTGGCCTAGACGTAGTAGATGGGCCCTTTCTGTGGTGCGGCACCAAGCCGGTCATTTTGGGATGGGACTATTTTGACTACTCATTGGCTGCTCTGGCAATCGGGCTGCAAAAGTAGTCAAAAAAGCTCCGTCCCAAATTAGCTACCTTGCTCTGGCGGGCGGGAGCAGGTAAGATATACCGAGCGCCTAGCGCGTTCGATGGGTTCGGATGACGACATGTTCCGAATCTGGTCAGGTCCGGAAGGAAGCAGCCATAAGGAGCCTCTGTCGGGCATCCGAATCCATCGAGCGCACGGGCGTTTTTTGGTGCCGCGACATGGCCCGGCCGGCGGCGAGGTGTTTGGTGTCTCGCTGGTCCTCGGCTTTGCCTGCGGGATCGCTCGACTACCAAACAGCCCGCCGGCACCGGGACCGCATCGTCCAAAAATCACCCGTAAAGGCGCGTTAGCCTAATTAAATCTATCCCTTAAGGAATGCTGCTCGTTGGCGTTGTCTGGGCATTGATGGCTACGTGGTTCAAGAGGCGGCGGTGCTGTTGCTTGAATTTTTGCAGTTAAAGAGGCTCGTTTCCCTAGGTTGGGGAAACGGGCCTCTTTTTGTCTCTGGGCTTGTGGATTGGTGAAGGCAGAATGCTCTGGCAGCTATTTTGAGTTCCTGATGCGGCGTGTGGCTGTGGCGGTTATTCCGAGGCCTGCGGCGGCGATTCCTGCGAGTGCTATTGCGCTCGGTGCTGTGTCGCCCGTGTTCGCGAGCTTGCCGGCGGTCGTATCTGCTTGCTTGCCGCTGCTCAAGTTCGCCTGCTTGGTGGAGCTTGGTAGGGCGTCTTTGCCGGTTGCAGGTGAGGCAACGGGCGGTGTCGCCTCGGCGGGTTGCGTTGAGCCGGAGGGAGGCACTGTCTCGGCGGGTTTCGTTATCTCGGGCGAGGTGGTCTTGTCTGCCGCGGCTTTCGCCTCTTCGTATGCCTTGCAGGCGTCGTCATAGGCCGCTTGCGCCTTTTCCAAATCGCCGAGGAGCGCATTTCGCTTGGCTATGTCCTCGTCGATGTGGGCTTTAGCTTCCTCTGCCTCACTTTCGAAATACTGAACCTGTTTTTCCTGGCTTTCGAGCCGGCGTTGGTAGCGGTGAAGATCATCTTCACAAGATTCTTCTCGCCTTTCTGCCGACATGATCTCACTGCGCAACTGCTTTATTTGCTCCTTAATAGCTGTGCTGGGCTCCTCGTCGCCGAGTGCTTCAAGTGCCTTATTCAATTCTGCCTGAAGGCCGCTTGTCCGGTTGTGGGCCTCATCGTATTTGGCTTGGGCTGCATCGACGTTCGCTTGCATGGCGGGAAGGGGTTCCCTCCGTTTGGCGGCTTCCGCCACCACCATGTCGTAGAGTTCTTGAAATGCGGCAATGTCATCATCGATTTCCGCAAGTTTCTCGGGACTTGCGGCGTCTTTTGCGGCTTCGAGGTTTTTGAGTGCTTCCTGCATAGCTGCATACGCTTTGTCTTTTTCGGCAGCTAGGGTTTCGCTCGAGGCCGCTGGATTGTCGCTTGCTGCATTCGTTTGCAAGGCAACTGCACCGGTGGGGGAACTGGTTTCTGCCGCGATCGCCGTTGCGGGGGCGATTCCTGTGACAAGCGCCACGGAAAGGGCGATGCCCATAGTTGCTCGTCTTGCTCTTCTTGCGAGAATGTCGTTCATCTCGGCACCTCATTTCAAGGGTCGGCGACTAACTTGGTAGCACTAATGTAAGTATATCAGGCGGTTTGCCCGCCATTGATCGGGCGTGCGCGTATGCCCCTTGATTAACAGCCATTAAATCTATCCCTTAAGGAACGCGGCTTGCTGGTGTTGTCTGGGCATTGATGGCTGCGTGGTTCAAGAGACGGCGGCATTACCATTTGTTTTTTCAAGTAAAGAGGTCCGTTTCCCTGGGTTGGGGAAACGGACCTCTTTTTGTCTCTTGGCTTGTGGATTGGCGAAGACAATAACCGCTGGCAGCTATTTTGAGTTCCTGATGCGGCGTGTGGCTGTGGCGGTTATTCCGAGGCCTGCGGCGGCGATTCCTGCGAGTGCTATTGCGCTCGGTGCTGTGTCGCCCGTGTTCGCGAGCTTGCCGGCGGTCGTATCTGCTTGCTTGCCGCTGCTCAAGTTCGCCTGCTTGGTGGAGCTTGGTAGGGCGTCTTTGCCGGTTGCAGGTGAGGCAACGGGCGGTGTCGCCTCGGCGGGTTGCGTTGAGCCGGAGGGAGGCGTCGTCTCGGTCGGTTTCGTTATCTCGGGCGAGGTGGCCTTATCTGCCGCGGCTTTCGCCTCTTCGTATGCCTTGCAGGCGTCGTCATAGGCCGTTTGCGCTTTTTTCAAATTGTCGAGGAGCGCATCTCGCCAGGCTGTGAACCGGTCGATATCGGCTTTATATTTCTCTACAGCACGTTCACAGTCATTAACTCGTCTTTCCTCTCTTCTGAGGCGGTACTGGAACTCGCGGAGCTCCGTTTCGCAATAGTTTACGTGCGTTTTTGCCGATATGATCTCACTGTGCAACTGCTTTATTTGCTGTTTAGTAGTTTCGACAAACTCCTTGTAGCCGAGTGCTTCGAGTGTCTTAAGCATCTCATGTTTCTTCTCTAATTCTGCCTGGAGCTCGCTTACCCGGTTGATGGCCCCGTCGTATTTGGCTTGGGCAGCATCGATGTCCGCTTGCATGGTGGGAAGGAGTTCCCTCCCTTCGGCGGCTTGCGCCGCCATCTTTTCGCGGTACTCTTGAAAACGGGTAATGTCATCATTGAATCTCGCAATTTTCTCGGGACTTGCGGCGTTTTTTGCGGCCTCGAGGTTTTTGAGCGCTTCCTGCATGGCTGCATACGCTTTTTCTTTTGCGGCGGCCGCGTCTTCTGTCTGCGGGGCGCCCGAATTGCCGTTGGCGGCGCTCGTCTGCGAAACGGCCGCACCGGTGGGGGCGCTGGTTTCTGCAGCGATCGCCGTTACGGGGGCGATTCCCGCGACAAGTGCCGCGGAAAGGGCGATGCCCACAGTTGCTCGTCTTGCTCTTCTTGCGAGAATGTCGTTCATCTCGGCACCTCATTTCAAGGGTCGGCGACTAACTTGGTAGCACTAATGTAAGTATATCAGGCGGTCGACCCGACACTGGCTGGGTGTGCGCGTGCCTCTCCGCTTCTTTGGAAACCGAATCCCATTAGAAATGGCGAGTTGTTTACTCGTCTTTTGGGCTCACCGTACTATCATGATTCGAATTGAGTGTGAATGATGATAGGGAGCGCCTTTTTATGATTGAGCTGCTCAGGCGTTTTGGTGGCAAGTTTCGCCGGTATATGGTGATCGGCCCTGCGTGCAAGCTGATCGAAGTGATTTTTGACCTGCTGACGCCGTTGGTGATTGCCCAGATGATCGATAAGGGTATTGGCGCACACGATGTCAACGCCGTTATCCACTACGGCATGGTACTTGGCGCCATGGCTGTGATCGGCATCTCGTTTACGCTCGTCTGCCAAAAGATGGCGGCGCTCACCTCGCAGGGCATGGGCACCGATATCCGCGGTGCGCTCTACCAGCACATCAACAAGTTGAGCTATGCCGAACTCGACCGCTTTGGCACGCCGTCGCTTATCACCCGCATCACCAACGACGTCAACCAGGTGCAGCTCGCTGTGGCGCTGGGCGTACGCATGCTCATCCGCTGGCCCTTCTTGGCGGTGGGCTCTATGTGCGCGGCCCTTGCCATCGACCTTAAGCTCGGCATGATCTTCTTGATCTGCACGCCCGCTATCGGCCTGGTGTTTTGGTTTGTCATGGCGCGCTGTATCCCGTATTACAGGCAGCTGCAGGCAAAGCTCGACCGCATCGCGCTTATCTGCCGCGAGGGGCTTTCGGGCGCCCGCGTTGTTCGCGCCTTTGTGCGTGAGGACCACGAGCGCGAGCGTTTTGCCCAAGCCGCCGATGACCAGGCCAATACTGCCATCGCGGTGGGCAAGCTCTCGTCGATCCTTAATCCCGTCACGTTTCTTGTGATGAACCTGGGCGTGTGCGCCATCCTGTGGGTGGGCGGCATCCAGGTCAACGTGGGCGAGCTCACGCAGGGTCAGGTCATGGCGTTTGTGAACTACATGACGCAGACGCTCACCTCCATCGTGTACGTCGCCAACCTGGTCGTGGTCTTTACCAAGGCGAGCGCCAGCGCGTCGCGTATCAACGAGGTGCTCAATTGCGTGCCGAGCATCGCTGACGAGGGCAACCAGCCGGTCGCGCTGCCTGAGCCGAGCGACCTGACGGGTGGCGCTGTTCCGGTCCCTGCGCTGAGCTTTGACCATGCGAGCTTCTCGTTTGGCGCCGGCGCTGCCAACGCCGTCAACGATGTGACCCTGGAGCTGCCGCTGGGCAAGACGCTCGGCATTATCGGCGGCACGGGCAGCGGTAAGTCGACGCTCGTCTCGCTCATCCCGCGCCTGTACGATGCGAGTACCGGCAGCGTGAGCGTGATGGGCGCCGACGTGCGCACCTGGCCGCTCGACCAGCTGCGCCGTGTGGTCGCGACCGTTCCACAGCGCGCGTCGCTGGTGAGCGGCACCATCCGCAGCAACCTGACCTGGCGCGATGAGGCGGCAACCGACGAGGAACTCTGGGCGGCGCTCGACATGGCGCAGGCGAGCGAGTTCGTGCGCAACAAGCCGCAGGGGCTCGATGCCCCGGTCGAGGCGGGCGGTAAGAACTTCAGCGGTGGCCAACGCCAGCGCCTGACCATCGCGCGCGCCCTGGTGGGCTCGCCTCAGATATTGATCATGGACGATTCCGCCTCGGCGCTCGACTTTAAGACCGACGCGGCGCTTCGCCATGCCATCCGCGAGCGCAGTGTGCGCGGTGCCGCCGAGGGCGGGCTGCCGCTCACGACCGTCATCGTGAGCCAACGTGTCTCGACCGTTCGCGATGCCGACATGATCTGCGTACTCGACCACGGCTCGGTTGCGGGCCTGGGCACGCATGACGAGCTGTACGCGACCTGCCAGCTCTATCGCGAGATTTGTCAGTCGCAGCTGCGCCGCGAGGAGCTCGAGGGCCAGCAGGGGAGCACGACGCCCGCGTCCGCTCCGACCGCCCCCGCATCCGTCTGCGCAAAGGAGGGATGCTAAATGAATCCGTACACTTCCTCCGGTTCGGTCGCCACGATGACGGCCAACGTGTCCGGTAACGATAACCTCAACGACCTGGGCGACGGTCCGCGCCAGCCCGGCGATCCCGAGCGCTATCCCGTGGGTGCGGTGACCCGCCGCTTGCTGGGCTACGTTCGTCCGCATCGCATTTCGTTTGTTGCGTCGTTTGTGAGCGCCGCCATCTCCGTGATTCTGCAGCTCTACACGCCCATCCTCATCGGCGAGGGCATCGACCTGATCGTTGCCGCCGGGCAGGTGGACTTTGACGCACTGCTGCCGCTCGTTACCAAGCTCGCGATTGTCGTCGTAGGTGCTGCGGCCTTCCAGTGGCTACAGGGCTACTGCGTCAACCGCCTGTCCTACGAGACGGTGCGCGACATGCGCGTGGAGGCGAGCGACAAGCTCAGCCGTATGCCGCTCAGCTTTATCGACAGCCATGCCCACGGCGACCTTATGAGCCGCGTGGTCAACGACGTGGATCAGGTGGGTGACGGCCTGCTGCAGGGTTTTACCCAGCTTTTCACCGGCGTTATCACCATCGTGGGCACGCTCGCGTTTATGCTCTCCATTAACCTGACCATGACGCTCGTGGTGGTGCTCGTCACGCCGCTTTCCATCTTTGCTGCCGGTGCTATTGCCAAGCTCTCCAACAAGAGCTTTACGGCTCAGCAGCGCATTCAAGGGCAGCTCGGTGGTCATATCGAGGAGTATGTGGGCGAGCAAAAGCTTGTCGACGCCTTTGCCTATGGCCCCAACGCTCAGCAGCGCTTCGATGCCCTCAATGCCGAGCTCTACACCGCGGGCGAGTGCGCGCAGTTTATGGGTTCGCTCTCCAACCCCGGTACGCGTTTTATCAATAACATCATCTATGCCGTGGTCGCTGTGATCGGCTGCGTGGGCGTGATCACGGGCGTGCCCGCGGCGCTTACGGTGGGCGGCGTGCAGATCTTCCTGTCCTACGCCAACCAGTACACCAAGCCGTTCAACGAGGTCACCAACGTCATTACGCAGATCCAGACCGCGTACGCCTCGGCGCGCCGCATGTTTGCGCTGCTCGATGCGCGCGAGCAGGAGCCCGACGCGTCGGACGCTGTAGAGCTTGTCGCCCCGCAGGGCGAGGTGACTTTTGAACACGTGGACTTTAGCTACGTGCCCGACCGCAAGCTGCTGCAGGATATCTGCATCGATGCCAAGCCCGGTATGCGCTTTGCCCTGGTCGGTCCTACGGGCTGTGGCAAGACGACGCTCATCAATTTGCTACTGCGTTTTTACGATATCGATGCCGGTCGCATTGCGGTCGATGGCCGTTCCTCGCGTGACTACACGCGCGCAAGCCTGCGCCGCGCCTTTGGCATGGTGCTGCAGGACACTTGGCTGTTCGAGGGCACGGTGGCGGAAAACATCGCCTACGGTTGTCCCGATGCCACGCGCGAACAGGTTGTCGAGGCGGCCAAGCGCGCGCACGCGCACAAGTTTATCGTGCAGCTGCCAGGCGGCTACGATACGGTGATCGGCGAGGACGGCGGCACGTTTAGCCAGGGTCAAAAACAGCTGCTGTGCATCGCACGCGTCATGCTCACCGACCCGGCGATTTTGCTGCTGGACGAGGCGACCTCGAGCATCGATACCCGCACCGAGCTGCAGGTGCAGGCGGCATTCGATGAGCTCATGGCCGGTCGCACAAGCTTTGTCGTGGCGCATCGCCTGAGCACCATCCGCAACGCCGACTGCATTTTGGTGATGCGCGACGGCCAGATTATCGAGCGCGGCACGCACGACGAGCTGCTAGCGGCAGGCGGCTTCTACGCCGAACTCTACCGCAGCCAATTCGCCCAGTAAGCAAGCCCGTGGGGCAAATTAATCAATCGACAGACGGTGGTTTACATCTGTCACGTTAGTACTAAGATATTCATCTAATAAATTGCATTAGTGGCTTTAGTTTTGGGGGAAACGAGGCAACGTGACTATGACGTGCTCTTTGGTGGTTAACAGCAAGAGCGGTAATACCAGGATGGTTTCGGGTGCGATCAAGCGTACGCTGCAGGCTGCGGGTGTTGAGTTTGTCCATGCCGCGGCGTTGAGCGACGATGCGGATGCAGATCAGGTTGCGCTCGAGGCGCAGGGCGCCTGCGCGGCCGACACGGTGCTCGTCGGTTTTTGGTGCGACAAGGGCGCGTGCACGCCTTCGGTCGCGGCGTTGCTCTCCGCCTTGCACGGTAAGCGCGTGTTCCTGTTTGGCACCTGCGGCTTTGGGGCCGACCAGAGCTACTATCAGCAGATTATCGACCGCGTAACTTCCAATTTGGCTGGGGATGCCGAGCTTGCGGGCTGGGCGATGTGCCAGGGCAAGATGGGCCCCGCGGTCAAGCAGCGCTACGAGGCCATGCTCGAGCAAGATCCCGACAACGCTCGCTATAAGATGCTGCTCGACAACTGGGTTGCCGCGAAGGACCATCCCACCAAGGAAGATCTGGACAACATGGCTGCAGCCGCCAAAAAGGCCGTGCTGGGGGAGTAGCTCCCATCGCTGACGGCGGTCGGTCCATCTTTCTAAATGAAACGTCCTCCCGGGCGTCGGGGGCACGAAGTTCCCTGCTCTACAGTCCTGCGCAAGACGAAGGCCACATTAAGTGGCCTTCTTTGCGTGCGGAACTCGCGATGAACTTCGTGCCCCGCCGTCCGGGAGGACGCCTCTTTATTGATGGGAGGCCTGATAGGTCGATGGTTCCGTGCCCGGATGCGTCCAAAGTGGGACGGGCTTTCCGGATGGGCAGGCTTTCGAAAAATGCGTCCCGGAATTTGCCTTTGGAATGGGACGTAGTTTCCCGTTGAGGTGCTTTGCGGAAAATGCATCCCACTCTGGGCGGTCGAAGTGGGACACACTTTCCCAAAGGCGCTCCAACGGGAAATTGCGTCCCATTATTCGGTCAAGAAACGGGATGCATTTTCCCAATGAGAGCAAAACCGGAAAATGCATCCCACAATCAGCCCTCAAAGTGGGACGCCGTTTCCCAATGAGGCTCAAGCGGAAAATGCATCCCGGAATTTGCGCTCAAAGTGGGATGCGGTTTCCGGTTGAGGGTCTAAGGGGAAAATGCGTCCCAGAATCGACGCTTGAAATGGGATGCAGTTTCCCGATGAGGCACTCGACGGAAAATACATCCCAGAAATGGCCTTTGAGCTGGGATAAGATTTCCGCGGCATCTCGGATTCTCAAAAATGAGACACGCCGTTGGCGAAAATGAGACACGTGATATCGGGCATCGGATGTATCATTTGCAAAAATGAGTCCACTCCACTCGAATAAAGCGAGGTCCCTCATGTACGTTCCACACCCCCGTATCCGTAGGCTGTCGAAAATCCCGCTTGTTGGGACGGCGGCGCTTGCTGCGTTGATCGCCACGAGCGTCGCCTGCTTCACGGCCACGCCCCAGGTTGCCCAGGCGGCAGACGCGCCCGCAATCACCGATATGACCGAGCAGGATTATCAAGCCCTGGGTCTGGGCACGAGCGAGGACATTCCGGCCGATGCCGTTGGCCCCTATTCCACTGATACCCCCACGACGTTTGCCACGCGCAGCGAGGTCTATATGGCAGCTAACGGTAGCCATGGCAATCGCTACACTCTGCGCGACAAGCTCGAGAACGTCGAGCGCGGTGACATTGGCGGCAGCAGCAAACTCACCGATGGCTATGGAAGTGTGTGGGGCGCCGCAAAGTTCTGGCAAAACGTCAACAACTTCGATACGAACAGCGATCTCTACAAGCATAGCGACTACGGTGGCGGCACCTGGTCGTACCTAAGCAACAATGAGTCCTCAACAGTACTCGCCAACGACAACAACGGTTTCTCGGGCATTCACGCCACGAGTGTTGAGTTCTGCAGCGACGCCAGTACGGGCAAAAAGAGCCGCGTTGCCGAGCTCCGTGCCTACGGCGACAGTTCCTCCACGACGATTGACGGCAAGTCATACGCCGGAAAGGTTGAGCTGGTCCTCTACTCGTTTAGCAACGGGCGTACGCGCACTCTCGACACACACCTGCCGGTGACGGTCAACACTAATATGATGTACGAAGGCCGTTTTAAGTACCTGGATGCCGGTTACCTGCAAGAGCACGACGCCGTCTTTGATGTCGAGGCGGGCGATGTCGATGGCGACGGCGTCGACGAGCTTTTTGTCTACGCGGGTTGCTATGTCGACGAGAACGGCGTGCGCAAGGCTGTAGTCGACATGTATGACTTGGAGGGCGGCAACTGGAAGCAAAGCGTCGTCAAGATCGATGCCGGTAACGCCGCGGACTACACCACGCACAACAAGGGCGGGAACGACTCCTGGACGCAGCTTCAGTCAGCTCCTGTCGTTTCGCTAGCGGCCGGCGACCTCGATCGCGATTTTTGCGATGACCTCGCCATCGTGGTCTCGGCACCCTACGGCAAGAAGAATATTGATAAGTCGACGCATTGCGAGCTGTTTTCGTGGGATGCATCCAAGGGTGCGCTCGTCCATGTCGATGCTCTGGGCGACGCGGGCGCAATCTCCCTCTCCGCGAACGGCAAGACCATGGTCGCTGCGAATGCGACGTTCGGCACGTTTGCCGCCTACGATGAAGAAGGAAAGAAGACGGGTGAAACCGTCACGGGCCTTATTCTTGCGGGCTATGACTGGCAACGCAGCGCTTTTGATTACGGCGCTTCTGACGGCAGCAAGGGGCTGTACGGCGCGCTGTACCGCTACGCGTATTTTGACTCGGAGTCTGGCGAGTTCAAGCTTTCCGATTGTAAGGAATACAGAGACGGGCTCCTCGCCTCCTATGGGCTGATGCATGTGCCCAACAGCGCATGGAAGGATAGCGCTCAGGATAAGCGCTATCCGTGCACCTTGGCGCCTATTGCCCTTGCCACTGCCAACCTTGACGGCCTGTCCGAGCAGCTGGCGGTCGACGAGGTGCTCGTGGGCGGCGATGTGTTCCGCGACTTTGCCTGCAACACGGCACAGAGCGGGGCTCAGGGCTTGGGGTCCATGGTCGGAACCATGAGCATGAGCGGTCAGCAATACAACAGCAGCAACAAGCATGACCACAAGGGTATAGAGCAGGTGTGGATCAGCGACGTCAAGGCGGGCAGCGTCTCGGGTTCGGACCGCTATAACGAGAGCTTTATCGCCGTGGTGGGCAAGCACCGCGACGAGGACCTGCGCAAGAACGATGACTACTATTGGATGACCGCCTCGCATTTTTCGCTCGACGAGAACGGAAAGGTGCGCCGCGGCGAGGAGCAGGTGATTAGCGAGAGCAACCGTCGCGGCACTACCTACGGCACATTTATCTCGCTCGCGCTGCCCGATGTCGACAACGACAGCGTCAAGATCACGTACAAGGACCGCTACAAGGTCTATACCAACCCGCGCGTGCTTGCCGTGCTGCAGGATGCGCCCTATGTTGAGGATCTGGAGCAGGCATACGGCTATCTGGTGTTGGGCGGCACGTCATACGGAGAGGAAAAGGGCACGGGGACATCCCAGGGCTATACCATTGGCGCCGAGTTGGGCGTTGCCGTCGAGGTGCAGACCGGTCCGCCCCTGGTCGCGATGAATGCTTCAGTCGATTTTGCCGCCGAGGGATGCTATGACTACCGGAGCGAGCGCACGGTCAGCGCAAGCGTAAGCTATGAGTCGCATGCCGGCGAGGGTGACAAGGCCGTGCTCTACACGATTCCGATGGTCTATTACGAGTATGAGATCGAAAATGAGGAAACTGGTGGCAAGGGCGTGATGGCGGCGCCCGTGTCGCTCGGCGCGCAGACCTCGGTCGTTAATGTCGAGGCCTATGACCGCATTGCCAAACAGCACAATATGACGCCGCTCAGCTACTTTTTGACCAACCGGTCGGGAGAACCCGGAACCTATCAAACGACGCTCAACGGCGAGACTCCCGTTGGGGATTCCTTTGGCCTGGGCAAGCCTGGCGTAACGCGCGCCTACACGCACGATGGGTTTAACGGCGCCGCCGCGCAGTCGGGGGCGAGCATTGAGCAGACCATCGAAGTCGAGGAGGGCAAGGAGCAGGAGCTCGAGCTCGGCTTGACGCTGAACGGCAGCGTTGTCATGGGCGCGAAGCTCGCAAAGCACGAGTTGTTTGGCGGCCTGTGCTTTGGTGCCAACGCCGGCTTTACTACGGGTAACTCCTCGAGTGAATCGACCGAATACGGCGGCACCGTCGACAACCTGCCCGAGGCCGCGCAGGGCAAGTACGGTTTTGTGTGGCGTCTGGGCGTCAACGCGGTGGATGTCGACAAGTTCGAGGCAGACTCGGGCGACAAGCTCGGCACCAAGGACACCGACCAGTTCTGGATCGTGGGCTATGACGTTAAGGACGTCGAGATGCCCGACGCGCCGGCCGTGACGGGCTTTACGGCAAACGCCGTCGATTCGACCAGCGTTACGTTTAGCTGGGACGATGTACTCGCAAACAAGAGTGGCTTTAGCTACGGCGTGGGCATGCTGCAGAGCAATGCGGCGGATGCGGTCGTCAATAGCTGGAAGATTGCCGACAACACGCAGACCTCGCTCAAGTGGGATGGGCTGCAGCCCAATACGGAGTATCGATTCGCCATCGCCGCCGTTAAGAATGGATCCACGACCGAAACAGGTATTCGCTCGGCAATCATCACGGTCAAGACCATGCCCGATGGCATGACGATGACCGTGAGCGGACCTGCGGCGGATGCTGCGGAGGGGTCGGATCTTGGATACGACTCTTCGGTTGAGCGCGCGGCGGGAAGCCAGCTGACGCTCTCGGCGATTGGCCATGTGAAGCAACTCGGTGCCGACGATAGCGAAACAGGGCTGGCACCGACCTATATGTGGTACCGCAAGGGCCGCGGCGAGACAGAGTTTAAGCTCGTGGGTGCCGATGGCAACCTCGCGGCTGGAAGGGCCTCAAAGCTCGAGATTGACCTGACCGCAGACGATGACGGTGCGCAGTATTACTGCCACGTGGGATACATCGACGTGGGCCTCGACACCGGCACGACGCTCGTGAATATCGAGGCCGAGGAGACGGCGCCCACAACGGTGAACGCCACCCCGATCCGCACGCGCCGCCTGTTCTCACAGGCAAGTGCGGGCGCCAAGAAGTTCCTGGACCATACGCTGGTAAACACCGCCGGCCCAACCGATTCCGAAGGCTCAAAGGACCCCGAGACTCCTGAGACCCCGACGAACCCGGACAAGCCCAAGTCCGACAACGGAGCTAAGACCGACACCAAGGTCAAGACTACGACCACAGCGAAGAACCTCGCAAACACCGGCGACCAAACATTCGCCCTAGTCGCCACCGCAGCAGCGGCGGGAGCAACGCTCGTAGTGATAGCCCTCATCATGCTGATCAAGCGCCGCAAGACCCACTAGTAGCCAGTCGAACATATCGACAACCCAAAAACCCGGGTAGCCAAAAAACAGGCCACCCGGGTTTTCTGTTGAGTGGAGACTCCGCAAGCGGAAACTGCATCCCACAATTAGCGCCCGGAACGGGACACATTTTCCGTCAAGCCCTCATCCGGAAAATCCATCCCAGTTTGAGCGCCCAGACCGGGACGCACTTTCCCAAAGGGTCCTCAACGGGAAACTGCGTCCCATAATTAGGCCGAGAAATGGGATGAACTTTCCCAATGAGAGCCAACCGGAAACCACGTCCCAGAATCAGCCCCCAAAGTGGGACGCACTTTCCCAACGAGCCTCAACCGGAAAATACATCCCGGAATCCAGCTGAATAGTGGGACACACTTTCCCAATCGGGTCCCAAGCGGAAACTGCATCCCATTCCAGACAAGAATTCCGGGACACACTTTCCGCAAACAAAGAAGGCCACATAACGTGGCCTTCAACTTATATATGTTCGGCGATACACCCAAGACAAGCCACGCTCCAACAACAGGGCGTCTGTCCGGGCGGAGGTATGTAAGGTTCATCGCGAGTTCCGCACGCAAAGGAGGCCACTTAATGTGGCCTTCGTCTTGCGCAGGACTGTCCGAGCAGGGAACCTTACGTTCCGCGTCGCCGGGCAGACGAACCAGTTAAGACGCGCTGCTACTTGATCTTGGTCGTGCCCGGTGCCAGGTTGGGGTCGGTCTCGTTGGCCTCGGTCTGGAAGTGCTCGGTGTACACGTTCTTGCCGTCGCGGAACATCTCGTAGTATTGCATCTTGGCGTAATCCTCGCGCGCCTTGGTTGCGGCAGCGGCAGCGGCGTCGTCACCGGTGACGTTGGAGGAGAGCGCCCAGCGCAGGCTGGCGTCCTCGTAGCCCACCGAGTTGATGGCGGGCAGCGACTTACGCAGCGTCATGTGCGCTTTCTGGTAGTCGGTCAGCGGGGCGCCGATCAGCTGCATCAGCTGGGTGGACAGGTAGTTGGTGGACAGGTCGTCGGTCTCGCTCGTCTGGTCGCAGCCGGCAACGTCGTAGTTGGCCCAGATGATGTAGTCGGTCTGCCAGAGACGCTCCTGATGCGTAGCGTCGTCCTCGCCGGTAAACCACTTGTCATTGAACTTGGACGGGAAGAACGGCTGGTGGTCGCCCCAGAACACCACGACCACCTTGCGGTCGAGCTTGCTCAAGGCGTTGAGGAAGTAGCGCAGCGCCTGGTCGGACTGCTCGATGCACGAGACGTACTCGTCGACATCGGAGAGCGTGCCGTCCTCGATGGTCTTGGCGTCCAGATCGGTCGTGTCGATGTTCAGGTGCATCTGCTTGTCGACCGGCAGCAGGCCCGTATCGTAGCCCGAGTGGTTCTGCATGGTCACGTCGAAGATAAACTGCGGATCGGCGTTCTGGTTGAGCATCTCAAGAATCTTGTCGTAGGTAGCCTGGTCGGTCACCATGCCGCGCAGGGTATCGGCGCCCTGGAAATCGTTGATGGACAGGAACTGGTCAAAGCCAAAGTCCTTGTAGACGTTCTCGCGGTTCCAGTTGGTGGCGTGGTTGGGGTGCATGGCCGTGGTGGAATATCCGAGCGACTTGAACTGCTCTGCCAGGTTCCCGGTCGTTTCCATGTTGTAGATGGTGTAGGGGTACACGCCCGAGCCCAGGTTGGCCATGGAGTTGCCGGTCATAAACTCAAACTCGGTATTGGCGGTGCCGCCGCCGTAGGCGCTCACGTAGAGCTTGCCGCGGCTGAGGCAGTTGGACAGGTTCTTAAAGTACTGCGGGCCTTCGTAGCCGGCGCGCATGTTCTGGTAGATCGAAAGATCCGAGAAGGTCTCGTTCATGATGGCGATGACCGTGGGCTTCTCGCTGTCGAACTGCTCCTTTGCGGCGGCGCGCTCGTCGCTCTCGGCCGCGTCGGACTTGTCGTAGGCCTTGGCGTACTTTTTGAGCGTGGCCTTGGCATCGTCGACGGAGTAGTCGGCGGGTTTGGGCGGCTTGATGGACTGCGCTGCGCTAATGAAAGCGGGCAGGTAGCCCTCGCGCCAGTAGCTCTCGAGCGGGCGCCAGGTGTAGACGGTGATGCCGAGGGTGTTGTAGTAGTCGATGAGGGTGACATGCGCGGTCACACCGCCCAGGCACAGCACGGCGACGAGCAGGTTGGTGAGCAGCATGCGCTTGGCGTTGGCGGCGCCCTTCTGACGGTGCGGTGCCACCAGGCCGGCGTACTCGCACAGCAGCATGGCGATGGCGGTAAAGCCCATGGACAGCACGCAGAACAGTGAGATCGAGAAGGTGTAGCCGGTGCCGGCGACCGCGGCGGCGGTGGAGATGGCCGAAAGGTCGCCCGGCTGGATGGGCATGGATTTAAACGTGATGACGAAGAACTCGGCAATGCCCAGGACAAAGAGGGCAAAGGCCAGGACCGCGGGAGCTGCGCCGTGGCGCTGGAACAGGAAGAACAGGCCGGTCATGAGCGTGGTGATGATGGCCCACTCGAGCAGGATGCACAGGGGGTAGACCCAGGTAAAGTCGTGGTTGGACGATACCTCCATGCCTAGCAGCGCAAAGACGCCGGCGAGCAGCAGGCACAGCACGGCGGCGACGAGTGGCTTGCCCACAAAGGCGCCGCGCAGGCGGGCGAGCTTGCCGGTGGGAGCGGGGGCGTCGGGCGCGGCGAACGCAAAGACGCGCGGGGCGATGCGGTCGCGTGCGATGCTGGCCCAAGCGCAGCCGGTGAGGATGGCGTTGGTCAGGATGAGCATCACAAAGGCGAGCGGCTCGTTTTGGGCGACGAGGCCAATGGCGCCCCAAATGGTCAAAAAGAGCTGGAACAGGCCGAAGGCGACGCTCCACCCAAGAGCGCTTTTGGCAACGGTGCCCGACTGAGCGCGAATGGCCTTGGCCTCGCGCAAGACAAGGTAGACGGTCGCCGCAAGACCGACGAGCGAGATGGCGGCAGCGAACATGCTGAGACTCCTCACAAACTAAAACGTACGAAAGCGGGGGTTTACCCGATTGTTACCAAGATATGCGCTGCAATTGGTGTCTGCGCACAACAACCAGCCATATTAACGCGCACGTGTGGCGGTGTGGCGCAATGTAGTGGCGACCTGCGCGATAATGGACGGGAATTACACGGAAACGTAAAGGCTTTTTAAAGAAATGGCGAGGGTAGGGCGATGAGCGAGCAGGTTTGTATGACGGGCGCCGAGTACTGCGGCGGAGCTGCGGGCGTGGATACGTGCGGCTATCCGGTCGAGACGACGGGCAATGCGGTGCTGGACACGTTGGAGCGCCGTTCCTCCACGCGTGCCTTCGCGCGTGATGACGACGACCGTCCCGTGGCGGTGACCGACGAGCAGCGTGCGGCGATTTTGCATGCGGCGAGTCGCGCGCCGTCGGCGGGCGCCATGATGATGTATTCCATCGTGAGCATCCGCGAGCAGGCAACGCTCGACCGCCTGGCCGACCTGTGCGACCACCAACCCATGATTGCCAAGGCGCCCTGGGCACTAATATTTGTGGTCGATTATGCCAAGTGGATCGATCTGTTTGAGCACGTGGGCTGCTTTGAGCCCGAGTTTGTCGAGCGCACGGGCAAGGCGCCCCGCCGCGCGCCGGGTTTGGGCGACTTTGCCATCGCGGCTCAGGATGCCGTGATCGCCGCGCAAAACGCCGTGGTTGCCGCCGAGGCCCTGGGCCTGGGGAGCTGCTATATCGGTGATATCGTCGAGAATGCCGAGGAAGTTGCCGAGCTACTTGATCTGCCGCCCTATACCATGCCGCTGTCGATGCTCATCATCGGCACGCCCCGTAAGGAGCGCCCGGCAATCGCGCACCCCGTGGTGAACCTGGTGCACGAGGAGCGCTATCGTCGCGCCGATATCGCGACCATGGATGCGCAGGTGGCCGAGATGGATGCGATGTTCCGTCCGCATGCTCGCGAGGTGGGGGAGCGCGTCGTGGATATCTACACTCGCAAGCACGCGAGCCCCTTTATGGCCGAGATGAGCCGCTCCATGGAGTGGTGGTTCAAAAACTGGCTTGGAAAATGACGAATGTGACAAATGGACAGTCCCTTTGTCACATTCCATATCGCCGCGGTAGCCTAAAGACTGTATAAATCTTTATCTAGCTGGGAAAACAGTGCCATTCAAACATGGGCCGATTACCTATAATTCCTTCGAACATTAAAGTTGGGAGGAAACCGGCTTATGGAACAAAAGGCCAAGGAGGCAGCCTCGCACGCTGCGATTCCTGTGAGCATCTCGGCGATGCTCGTCACGCTGGGCGTGGTGTACGGCGATATCGGCACCAGCCCTATGTATGTAACCAAGGCGCTCGTTGCCGGCAACGGCGGCATCGGAAGCGTCACGGAGGAGTTCGTGCTCGGCGCGCTCTCCCTTGTCGTGTGGACGGTCACGTTGCTGACCACTATCAAGTATGTGCTCATCTCGCTGCGCGCCGATAACCATGGTGAGGGCGGCATCTTTGCCCTGTACAGCTTGGTTAAGCGCTGCGGTAAATGGCTCATCATCCCCGCCATGCTGGGTGGCGCCGCGCTGCTCGCCGACGGCATCCTGACGCCGGCCGTTACCGTTACCACGGCCATCGAGGGCCTGCGCACCATCCCCGCGGTCCATGCCGTGCTGGGCGATGACCAAGGCCGCGTCGTCGCCATTACGCTCGCCATCATCATCGCGCTCTTCTTGGTACAGCGCATCGGTACGGCCAAGATCGGTCACGCCTTTGGCCCCATCATGACGCTGTGGTTCCTGTTCCTGGGCGGCACGGGTCTGTTCTTTGTTTTCCAGCACCCCGCCGTGCTGCTGTGCCTCAACCCGGTGCGCGGCATCGCCTTTTTGCTGAGCCCCAACAACCACGCGGGCATCATGATTCTGGGCAGTTGCTTCCTCGCCACCACCGGTGCCGAGGCGCTCTACTCCGACATGGGCCACGTCGGCCGCGGCAACATCTACGCTACCTGGCCGTTCGTTAAGTGCTGCCTGCTGCTTTCCTATATGGGCCAGGGCGCTTGGCTTATGAACAACGCTGCCAACCCCGAGCTCATGGGCATTGCCGACCTCAACCCGTTCTACCAGATGCTCGCCCCGGGCCTGCGCCCGTTTGCCGTCGGCCTTTCCACCGTCGCGGCCATCATTGCCTCGCAGGCGCTCATCACCGGCGCATTCTCGCTGGTGTCCGAGGCCAGCCGTCTGGATCTCATGCCGCACATGCAGGTCTTCTACCCTGCCGAGACCAAGGGCCAGCTCTACATCCCCATGGTCAACAACGTCATGCTTGTCGGCTGCGTCATCGTGGTACTGCTGTTCCAGAACTCGGCGCATATGGAAGCCGCCTACGGCCTTGCCATTACGCTGACAATGATGTGCACCACGCTGCTGCTCTTCTTCTACCTGCACGAGGAGCGCAAGCTCAAGGTTGCTCCGTGGATCTTCGCAGCCTTCTTCCTTTTGCTCGAAGGCTTCTTCTTCGTGAGCTCGCTCACCAAGTTCTTCCACGGCGGCTACTTCACCATCCTCATGGCTGCACTCATCATGGGCATCATGGTGTGCTGGTACAACGGCACGGCTGTTGAGCAGCGCCAGTTTACGCTGCTGCCGCTGCGCAGCTACCTGCCGCAGCTCAAGCGCCTGCGCGATGACGATCGCTACGAGCGCCTGAGCGACAACGTCGTGTACCTGACCAAGGACACCCATACCGATTACATCGACCGTGATATCGTCTACTCGATCTTGGACAAGCATCCCAAGCGCGCCCGCGCCTGGTGGTTCGTGAATGTCGAGACCATGGACGAGCCGCATACCTTTGCCTATTCGGTCGAGACGTTCGGCACCGACTACGTGTTCCGCGTGCATCTGTACCTGGGCTACAAGATTAACCAGCGCGTCAATGCCTATCTGCGTCAGGTCGTTCAGGACCTGGCTGCCACCGGCGAGCTGCCGGCGCAGACGCATGACTACTCGGTCTACAAGGATCCGGGCAACATCGGTACGTTCAAGTTCGTCCTGATTCGTAAGCTTCTGGCGCCTGAAAGCGATGTGGAGCCGAGCGAGCGTACGGCCATCACGCTCAAGTACATCATCCGCCGCGCCGCCGGCACCCCTGCACGCTGGTACGGCCTGGAGAACTCCAACGTGAGCTTTGAGTACGTGCCGCTGTTCACCAAGTTCAAGGCCGTGAACAAGATGCAGCGCCTGGCCCCCAACGAGCGGCCGTAGACGTCGGCGGCTACACGGAGTTGGTTTTTGATGGATAAGCATGAGGCCGGGGAGGTAAACATGGATACAAAGGCGCTCGATGGCCGTGAGGCGGTGGTCGAAATGGTGCGTGAGGCGCGTGTCGACGCCGCCGAAGATCGGTTCCTTACGAACCGTGCCAACATGGATATGGCCGACCGCGTGATCTCGATCGTGGCACTGGTATTTGGAGCGGTGTGCGTGTGTGCCCTGCTCGCGCACGTGCTGTTTGTCTAGCGACCGCCGGTTGCAAAGGCTATACACTTGGAACCACCACAAGGGAAACCACCACAAAGGTGCCTGTCCCCTTTGTGGTGGTTTTTGTTTTTGAGAGAGGGGCGGGACGCTGATGGACGTCCGTACGGACGGCGATATTGCCGATAGCTTTTGGTGGCGGCGCACAACGCTGACGCGCCGCACTCCTCTGTATGACGCCTGCGTATCGGTGGGGCTGCTGGTCGCGGCGACGATTGTGGGCGCGCTGCTCGACCATCCGGGTCTCGCGCCGAGCATCATGATCGTCTATGTGTTCGCCGTTCAGCTGTGCGCATTCTTTACCTGGAGTCGCCTGTATTGCTTGCTGAGCTCGGCTGCCGCCGTGGCGCTCTACAACTTCTTGTTTGTCGACCCGCGCTACTCGCTGTCGCTTATCGACCGCGGCTATCCCGGCATGTTCTTCATCATGTTCGTGGTCTCGCTTGTGTCGAGCTCGATTGCGTTGGCCCTGCGCCGCGCCTTGGCACAGGCTGCCGCCAGCGACCGCCGCACGCATATGGTGCTCGAGACCAACCGCATGCTGCAGCGGTGCGCCGGTCAGCATCAGATCGTTCACGCCATGGCCACGCAGCTGGCGCGTCTTTCGGGCTGCCCGGTCGTGTGGTACAGCGCCGACGCCGAGGGCGATGACCTGCTGCCACGCGCGACTTACACGGCCGTGGGCGATGCCGCACCGGTGCACGAACTGGCGCCGCAGATGCCGCCTCGGCTCTCGGCGTCCGCCTATGTGGGAACGCCGCTCGATGCCACCTATGGCGGCTCGGCGTTTTATGGCATCTACCTGACGGTTCGCACAGGCGACGGCTTCGCGCGCTCGGGCGACCCCGCCTCGGTGGTGGGCGTGCTGGCTATCGTTGCCGAGCCCGACGTGCTGACGCATGAGGAGCGGACACTTGCCGATGCCATCGTGAGCGAAGGCGAGCTGGCGCTCGATCGCGCCCGCGCCATGGAGGCCCGCGAGGAGGCGGCGGTGCTTGCCAAAAACGAACAGCTGCGCGCCAACCTGCTGCGCTCCATCTCGCACGACCTGCGCACGCCGCTCACCAGTATTTCGGGCAATGCCGACGTGCTGCTCGACCAGGGCTCGACCGGCACCGCGGTGCTCGATGCCCAGACGCGCCGCGGCCTGCTTCTATCCATTCGCTCGGATGCGCTGTGGCTCAACGCCACCGTCGAGAATCTGCTCGCTATCACCAAGCTCGAGGGTGGCGGCATGCATCTGTCGACCACGCTCGAGCTCATGGACGATATCGTCGAGGAGGCGCTGCGCCACGTAAGTCCGGCCGTGCGTGAGCACGATCTTAAGGTGGTGCCGTGCGACGAGCCGGCGCTCGTCAACGTCGATGCGCGCCTGATGGTGCAGCTGGTGGTCAATCTGGTGAACAACGCCATCACCTATACGCCCGCAGGCTCGCATATCGTGATTTCGATTGGCGTCGACGATGGACGCGTGGCGTGCTCGGTGGCCGATGACGGTCCGGGCATTGCGCCCGAGGATCGCGAGCGGATCTTCGAGTCGTTCTATACCGCCAACCATGGTCTGGCCGACAGCCACCGCAGCGTTGGCCTGGGTCTTTCGCTCTGCCGTTCCATTGCGTTGGCACATGGCGGTAGCATAGAGGTTGCCGCGGCGGACCCGCACGGTTCGGTCTTTACGATTGAACTTCCCGCCGCCGACGTTTCGTTTGATAAGGAGTAGCGCTGTGCCGAACTCTGCCGTAAAACCGCTCATCTTGGTCGTTGAGGACGACCCCGCCGTTCGCAATCTTATTGTTGCCGCGCTCGAGGCGCACGGCTTGCGTCATATGGCCGTGGAGACCGCCCATGCCGCCATCGCCGCCGCCTCATCGCAGGCGCCGAGCATCGTGCTGCTCGATCTGGGCCTGCCCGATATGGACGGCGTCAAGGTGGTGGAATCGGTGCGCGCATGGTCGGGTATGCCGATTATTGTGGTCTCGGCGCGCAGCGAGGATGCGGACAAGATTCGCGCGCTCGATGCCGGCGCCGACGACTACCTGACCAAGCCGTTTTCGGTCGAGGAGCTGCTCGCGCGCATTCGCACGACGCTCAGACGCCTTTCGTATGCGCAAACGGGCGGTGTTTCCTCTGAGGGCTCGTTCGATGCCGGTGAGCTGCATATCGATTTTGATGCCGGCATCGCCACGATGAATGGCGAGGAACTGCATCTGACGCCGATCGAGTATAAGCTCCTGTGCCTGCTGGCGCATAACGCCGACAAGGTACTGACGCACCAGTTTATCCTGCACGAGATTTGGGGCACGGCAACTAAGAGCGACCTGGCGAGCCTGCGCGTCTTTATGGGCACGCTGCGCAAGAAGATTGAGTCCGACCCCGCGCATCCGCGCTATATCCAAACGCACGTGGGTATCGGCTATCGCCTGGTCACCCAAGGGTAGGACGGCGTCCGCCATCCCACTATGAGTTGCGGTGAAATACGGTCTAAATTTGCCTAATTCCTGGCAAAGCAGTCCATATTCCACCGCAACTTTGTTATTTGCCCTTGGGCTTGCTGGCGTAGAACTTCTTCTTTTTGGGCTTGCCGGCAGGGGAGGGTTTGCCGGCAAAGTTCGACTTGCCGTTGCCGGCCTGCGCGTGCGCGGGCGCCGTTGCGCGAGGCTTGCGGGCCTCGGGGTTGCGCAGCTCCTCGACGCGCTCGGCAATTTCCTCGGCGCTAAAGCCGACCTCGGCCATGGCGTCCTCGATGGGCAGGCGGCGCACGATATAGCAATGGTGCACCTTCTGGTTGCGTGCGAAGTCCTCGGGGATGGTCTGCGCCGTAATGTCTTCCAACACGACGCCCGCGCGTGCGAGCTTGCGCGTCTCGGGGCGGAAGCCGCGCAGGTTGCAGCTAAAGATGGCATGCCCGCCCTGTGCGAGCAGGCGCGACACGCCGGCCAAAAGCTCAACATGGTCGCGCTGGACATCCCAGGTGCGACGGCCCATTTTGGACGAGTTCGAAAACGTGGGCGGGTCGACAAAGATCAGGTCCCAGCGGTTGCGCGTCTGGCGCTGGTCGCGAATCCAGGCGAGCACGTCGTCGCGCACAAAGTGATGCTGCGGACCAACAAAGCCGTTCTGGCGCATATTGCGCTCGGCCCAGTCCAGGTAGGTGTTGGAAAGGTCGACCGTCACGGTCTCCTCGACGCCGCCGTCTGCCGCGTAGCAGGTGGCAGTGCCGGTATAGGCGAACAGATTGAGGAAGCGGCGTGCCTGTTTGGCGTGCTCGCGCACCAGGTTGCGGGTGACGCGGTGATCCAAGAAGATGCCCACATCCAAATAGTCGTCAAAGTTGACGGCAAAGGTGAGTCCGCCCTCTTCGATGAGCGGCAGGCGACGGCGCGCGATGTTGGCGCGCTCGCCCGAGCCGCCCTTGCCGGCGCCCTGCTTACCGTACTGCGAGCCGCCGCGCGAGCGCATGCGGGCCTTGGCGTGCACATGCTCGGCGGGAACATCTAGGATGCGCGGCGCGATGGCCAAGATGTCGAGCATACGGGCCTGGGCAAGTGCGGGATCGATGGTCTTGGGCGCGGCGTATTCGGCGATGACGAGCCAGCGGCCCGGCGTCTGCGGGCAGCCCTCGTACAGGTCGATGGCGGCGGAGTAGTCGGGCAGGTCGGCATCGTAGACGCGGTAGCAGCTCACGCCCTCGCGCTTGGCCCACTTGCGGCGCAGACGGGCGTTCTTGCGCAGGCGGTTGGCGAACTGCTCGGACTCCGGGATGAGCACGGGCAGCGGCTTGCCGTCGCCCAAGTCGAGCGTGGCGGCAGGTTCGGACATGGGGGTGTTGGCGGCTTCGCCTTCGGCGTCCGTGGACTGTTCCTCGGCGTTTGCGCTGGTCGCAGCCTCGAATGCCGCGGCGGCGTGGTCGAGCGAGGGCCAAACCTCAATAGTTGCCTCTTCGTTATTGGGCATGACGGCGATGGAACGCTCGGGCTCGGCGTGGAGCGCGCGGGCCAGCAATCCGTCGCGGGTGAGCGCGGCGACCGGTGCCGAAGCGAGCTCGGGCGCGCGGCGCAACTCGCCGACCAGCGTCATGGCGTCGTGCATGAGCGAAAGCGGGGTCTCGGTGATGTCTGCGACCACGGCGGCACCGGCGACGGCGCCCGCATGGTCCAGCACGGTGGCGGGCTTGGCGGCACAAAAGTCGACAAAACGCTTGTAGCCGGCGCACTTGGCCATGCGCTCGGCAGTCTTGCGGGCGGCGGGGTCGATGTTTACGGCCACGATGCGCGCCTGGCGCTCGCGCGCTGCCGCCTCGCGCTCGCGCGCCTCGGCAAGCAGCTGCTCCCACAGGGCGGCGTCGTGCAGCTGCCAGCCCTCAAAGCCCCAGCGCTCGCGTGCGGCGCCCGGGGCGCGGTCGGTCAGAATGTTCACGGCTTCCAGCAACAGGCCGCCGCCGGCGCACGAGGCATCGATTAGCGTGGGAAGGGCTTCATTCTCGTAATTGTCGGCCGTCAGCTCGCGCTCGCACAGTGCGGTCCAGCCGACCTGCGCCAGCACCAGGGCGGCGTAGTCGGGGCGCAACACGTGCGCGCCCTCGCCGGCACGGGTCGCCGCGGGCGGCAGGCGCTTGAACAGCGGGTCGCCCGAAAGGTCCAGGCTTATGCTCGCGCGACGCTGACGCAGCGAAAGCAGCAGGTGAACGTCAGGGTCGGCGGCATCGACGTCGGCGCGACGGCCCGTGTTCTCGGCCAGGCGGTCACACAGCGCGTCCTTGGCGCGCAGGGCCGAGAAGCGCGTGTTGCGCAGCTGCTCGGTCACGCCGCGGGCGGTGATGGCAATGGTGGCGCCGGGGCGGATGACGGTCTCCCAGGCGATGTCGTAAACGCTATCGTACAGCTCGTCGGCGTCCTGCGCCTCAAAGCGCCCGAGTACCACGAACACACGGCTCGCCAGGCGCGACCACAGACAGGCGCGGTAGCCTTCTTCGAGCTCGCCCTCAAATGTAGCGCGGCCCTTCAGCCGGCGAACATGCGAAAGCCCGAGGCGTTTAAGCTCATCGGCGAGTGCGGACTCAAAGCCCTCAGGGCAGCTTGCGTAAAATTCCATGGGTGACCTCTCTGGTTGCGTCGCTCCATTATATGATGGATACTTCGTTTACTCTCGCCCCCGAAAGGAACCCATATGATTGATGCGTGCCCCGATTCCGCCGTGCTCTTTTTTGACGTGGACGGCACGCTGACGTCGTTCGATCCCGACAACATGACCGACAAGGACTTTTCGGCGGTTCACCCCTCGCAGGCGGTCGTCGAGGCGTTTCATCGTCTGCGCGACGCGGGACACCAGGCATTTATCTGCACGGGTCGTCCCTTGTGGCTGATTGCCGATGGCCTGCGCGCGCTGAACCCGGCGGGTGTCGTTGCCATGGCGGGAGCGACGCTCGAGGTCGAGGGCCGCATGGTGCATGAGGACTGCTTTGACGAGGACGTTGTTGAGGAGCTCGCGCGCCGCGTTGTGGATGCCGGCATCGAGGTTTTTTTCGAGTCCAATGCTGCGACCTTTGCGCTGGAGCCCGTGGGCGTTGAGCAGTCGTCTCTGATCGGCACGTCTGTGGTACACAGCGCCGAGGAGATGCGCGTCGACGGCAGTCTGCGCGTGGGCAAGGTATGCCTCAGTGTGCCCAGTTTGGCTCGCGTGACCGGCGATGACGGCTTTATCGATCGCGAGTTTGAGCTGTGCAACACCGGTGGCCAGAATCGCGAGCTGAGCCCCAAGGGCATTGACAAGGGCGTGGGCGTGGCGCGAGCGCTGGCGTATCTGGGCCGCACTGGCAATGCACGCACCTTTGGCTTTGGCGATTCGGGCAACGACCTGGGCATGCTCGCCGCCGTCGAGACAGCCGTGGCCATGGGTAACGCCATGCCCGAGGTCAAGGCGGTCGCCGACTACGTGACCGACGATGTCGCACACGACGGTACCGTCGCAGCGATGCAGCATTTCGGCCTCATCTAATGAATCTCGCGTTCTGACGTTTGCTCAAACTGCGACTCTTTGCTTTTGCATGCGCAATCGATTTATCAATCCAAACACTGAGGTGTTTATACCGTTCGCCGAGAAGATAAAAAACCGCAGCTCACGCCTTGATAAACGTAGGTAAAGTGTTTAGCAGTTTAACGCCCGTGTGCAAGCGAAAGGAATCAGGCAGATGGCAATCAAGGTGTTCGCTGACGGTGCAAACCTCGAGGGCATGCTCGACATGTACGAGAACGGCAACGTTCAGGGTTTCACGACCAACCCGTCCCTTATGAAGAAGGGCGGCGTGACGGATTACCGCGCGTTTGCCAAGGAGGTCCTGGCCCACATCACCGATGTGTCCGTCTCGTTTGAGGTCTTTGCCGACGACGTCGAGACCATGGAGGTCGAGGCCCGCGAGATCGCTACCTGGGCCGAGAACGTCTACGTCAAGATTCCGTGCGTGACTACCAAGGGCGAGTCCACCGCCGAGCTGGTCCGCAAGCTTTCGGCCGACGGCATCAAGGTCAACGTCACCACCATCTTTACGCCTAAGCAGGTCGATGAGATGGTCGAGGCCGTTGACACCGAGACGCCGTCCATCATCTCGCTCTTTGCCGGCCGCATCGCCGACACCGGCGTCGACCCCATTCCGTTTATGACGGAGTCGGTCAAGAAGGCCGCCGCAAAGCCCAACTGCGAGGTCCTGTGGGCGTCCACGCGCGAGCTCATTAACATTTACCAGGCAGAAGCCTGCGGTTGCCAGATCATCACGGTGCCCAACAGCATCCTGGCCAAGCGCAAGAATATCGGTCGCGACCCGTACGAGGTCTCGCTCGACACCGTCCGCGGCTTTGCCAAGGATATCGCGGCGCTCGGTTTCCATATCCTGCCGTAGCGCGAACACCGACTGTACCGTGGGCTGTTCGCCCCGGCCTTTCCTTTCCCTATCGCTCACGCGCTCCGCGAGGGTCGCGCTAGGCAAAGGAAAGGCCGGGGCTGCCGGCACGAGCTTGCCAGCAAGTTGGCGATTGGCTTCCATATCCTGCCGTGGGCAAAGGTACCCCCGCCTGCGCCGTGCAAAATTGAGAGTATTCAGCAAGGTAAAGGTCTTTATCAGTTGACCGAAGCATGGAACGGCCCCCGTTTTGGCTCTGACGACGCTAAAACGGGGGCTGTTATTTGTTTTTTCGTCTCTGAGGGGCATCCGGAACGGTGGAATTTGCAGAATACTCGCGATTTTGCACATCGCTACAGGGGGTACCTTTGCTTTGGCGGTTTACTTTCCCTGCACCATGGTGAGCGAGATCTTCTTGCGGTCGCGATCGACCTTTTCTACCCACACCTTGACCGTGTCGCCGACGCGCACCACGTCGCTCGGGTGCTTGACAAAGCGATTGGCCAGCTTGGAGATATGCACGAGGCCGTCCTGGTGCACGCCCACGTCGACGAACGCGCCAAAGTCGACGACGTTGCGCACCGTCCCCTTGAGCTCCATGCCGGGTTCCAGGTCGTCGATGGAAAGCGCCGAGCGGCTAAAGACCACCTCGGGCGCGTCGTCGCGCGGGTCGCGGCCGGGCTTCTTGAGCTCGTTGACGATGTCGATGAGCGTGAGGGTGCCGCAGTTCAGGTCACTTGCCAGCGCCGAGATACTGCCCAGACGGCGCTCGATGTCGGGCACGCCGCCGCGGCTGAGCTCGCTGGCTTTAACGCCGGCGCGTTCCAGGACGGACGTGGCCACCTCGTAGCTCTCGGGGTGGACGCTCGTCGCGTCGAGCGGGTTCTTGCCGCCGCTGATGCGCAGGAAGCCCGCGGCGTTGAGGTATGCCTTGGGTCCTAGTTTGGGGACCTTCTTAAGCTGGCGGCGATCGGTAAAGGCACCGTTTTCCTCGCGGTAGGCCACGATGTTTTTGGCCACGCTCGGCGTGATGCCCGATACGTATCCCAGCAGGCTCGCGCTCGCGGTGTTGACGTCGACGCCCACACGGTTGACGACGTCTTCCACCACGTGGCCCAGGGTGCACGAAAGCTCGGCCTGGTCAAGGTCGTGCTGGTACTGACCCACGCCGATGGACTGAGGCGGAATCTTAACGAGCTCTGCCAACGGATCCTGCAGGCGGCGGCCCAGGCTCATGGCGCCACGCACGGTGACGTCCAGGTCGGGGTATTCCTGACTGGCGAGCTCGGAGGCGGAGTACACCGACGCGCCGGCCTCATTGACGATGGTGTAGCGAAGGCTGGGCGCCTGCTCGGCAATGAACTCCGAGACGACTTCCTCGGTCTCGCGGCTGGCGGTGCCGTTGCCGATGACGATGGTGTTGACGCCATCCTTCTTGACGAGGCGGGCGAGCTCGCGCTTGGTGCCGGCGACGTCGTGGCGCGGCTTGGTGGGGTAGACCACGCCGTGGTCGAGTAGCTTGCCGGTCTCGTCCATGACGGCGACCTTGCAGCCGGTGCGGTAGCCCGGATCGAGCGCGAGCACGCGGGCGCCGCGCACGGGGCGTGCCGAGAGCAGGCCCTCGAGATTCTTGGCAAAGACATTGATGGCCTCGGTCTGCGCACGGACGGTGAGTTTGGCGCGGGCCTCGCGCTCCAGCGAGGGGGCCATGAGGCGCTTGTAACCGTCAGCGATGGCGGCGTCAAAGACGGGAGCAAACACGCCCTGACGGCGGGGCCAACGGCTGCCGAGGCGTGCCGTGGCGGCAGCACCGTCGACGTTCACGCGCACGCGGAGCTTGCCCTCGCGCTCACCGCGGTCGATAGCCAGCACGCGGTGGTTGGGTATACGGCGCAGCGGCTCATCATAGCTGTAGTACGGCTCGTAGGGGGTCTTCTCGGTGGGGTCGGTGGCCTCGACGACGATATCGGCGGTGTTTTGCGTAAAAGCGCGCAGGTCGGCGACGTTCTCGGGGTCCTCGGCCACCGTCTCGGCCACGATGTCCGCCGCGCCAGCGAGCGCCTTCTCGGGCGTGTCGAAGCCGGCTTCCTCGTTGACGTAGGCCGCGGCGGCATCGAGTGCGCTGCCCTTGGCCGAGGCCTGCATGATGATCATGTTGGCAAGCGGCTCCAGGCCTGCCTCGCGGGCCTTCTGCGCGCGGGTCATGCGCTTTTTGCGGTAGGGCTTGTAGAGGTCCTCGACACGCTGGAGCTGCGTGGCCTCGCGAATCTGCTGCTCGAGCTCGGGCGTGAGCTTGCCCTGGGCGTCGATGAGCAGAATGACGTCCTCTTTGCGCTGTTCAAGATTGCGCAGGTAGGACAGGCGCTCGTCGAGTGCGCGCAGGGCGACGTCGTCCATGCCGCCCGTTGCTTCTTTGCGGTAGCGCGAGATAAAGGGGATGGTGTTGCCCTCGTCGATGAGCTTGACGGCTGCCTCGATGTTGGCGGCCTTAAGGTTGAGCTCGTGGGCGAGCTGGGCGATAAGATCCATGGGACTCCTTGCGTTTAAGGTGCGTTTGCAGCACAGGGCTACCAAGGATACCACCCGTTTCAAAAGACTGTTTTGGGCCCGCGCCACGAAAACGACCTATCTACTACGTTTGAACCGTATGGGTCGACCATCCCCCGGTTTTCCGAGAATGCGCAAGCCGTCTACCTGCGCTTTTGATTTTAGGAAATTCGGCATGGTTGAGGGCGGTCGGTTAAACGTAGTAGATAGGCCCATTTCGTGGCGAACGAATCAAGCCGAGGTGCAAAATAGCCCCCGCCCCAGAAAAATCGTCGGCAAGGTAGCAAAATGCCCCGCGGGCAGGAGGCTGCTCGCGGGGCAAAGAAGAGGGGCTTGTTGGTGACGGACCGAAGGGTTCGGCATGGGGTTTCTGCCGCGGTCGCTCTTAAGGCATTACAGCTCGACGAGCTGGCCGGTCTCGGCGGCCTCCTTGATAGCGTTGAGAAGCGTGAGCGTCTTAACGTTGTCGGCGGGGGTCACGACGGGCTCGACCTCGCGGCGGACAACCTTCACAAAGTGCTTGAGCTGCATCTTGTGTGGCAGTGCCGGGTCGACAGCCGGAATCTCCATCTGCAGCGGCTTGTGCCAGTTGGAGGCGCCGTCGTAGGAGAACTGGTGCAGGCGGGGCAGCGACAGGGCGCCCTTAGTGCCGCCGATAAAGTAGGCGTCGGCGTCGAAGGGGCGGTACTGCGGATCCTCGCGAGCGGTTGCCTCCCAGTTCCAGGGGCTGGCGGTGGCGTCGGAGATGGTCATGCTTGCGAGCGCGCCATCGGCAAAACGGACGTTGACCACGGCGGAGTCCTCGGTCTCAAAACCGCGGGCGGCGCTGGACTGCATACCCTGGACGGCAACGGGCTCGCCCAGCAGGTAGCGGAGCAGGTCGACGTCGTGCACCAGGTTGACCAGGATCGGGCCGGCACCCTTCTTGCGGCGCCATTCGACATCGAAGTACTCGTCATTCTTATAGATCATGTAGTGGAAGCTCGACACGGTGAGCTTGCCCAGCTCGCCGGACTCGATGATCTCCTTGGCCTTGTTGACGAAGGGGTTGTGGCGACGGTGCTGACCCACGAGCACGGGCACGCCGGCGGTCTCGGCCTCGGCAGCGAAAGCCTGGGCATCCTCCAGGTCGTTGGAGATCGGCTTTTCGACCAGCGGCACGATATTGCGCTTCACAGCCTCGCGGGCAACGCCCAGGTGCAGGTCGTTGGGCGTGGCGATGATGACGGCCTCGGGCTTAACCTCGTCCATCATCTGGGCGGGATCGGTGAAGAACGGCACGCCGGCGGCCTCAGCCGTGGCGCGGGCGCCCTCAAAGGCGTCGGCGATGGCGACGAGCTCGGCCTCGGGCTCCTCGGTGACAAAGCGGATGTGGTTGCGGCCCATGGCGCCGGCGCCGATAACGGCAATGCGGACGGGGTTGAGCTCAGACATTTCGACTCCTTAATACTGGTGACCGGTGGGATGCGACAAAGGGGCTGTCCCTTTGTCGCATCGGTAAAACTAGGCGGACTTCTTCTTGCTGTCGGAGACCATCATGTAGACGGTGAGCACGACGGCGATGGCGGCGATCACAATGGCGCCGTAGAAGGACTGCTGGTAGGCGGCGCTGCCGGCCTCGGCGTGATACAGCACGGCGGTGATGGGCTGGCTGATCCAGGTGGAAGCGGCATAACCCAAAAACATGATGCCGTAGTTGACGCCGATGTTGCTGGTGCCAAAGGCGCCACCGGTGAGCGGCGGGTAGATGACGAGCAGAGCGCCAAAGCTAAAGCCGAGCAGGGCGAGCGCCACAAAGAACATGCTCTGCGTAAAGCTCATCGACATGATGACGAGTGCGACGATGGTGACGACAAGGCTGATGAGCAGCGACTTATAGGCGCCGAGCTTGTCGATGATCTGGCCAAAGGACAGACGGCCGACCAGGTTGGCGCAGGTGTTGACGGAGACGACCACGCCGCCGAGGGCGACGGCCGCGGCGCTCGTGGGGTCGGCGAAGAGCTGGACGGCGGCGATGGAGGCAACCTTGCCCACGAGCAGGGTGCCCGCGGTGGCGGCAAAGGCGAAGGTGACGATGAGGACCCAGAAGCGCGGGGTCTTGACCATCTCGCCCGGGGTGAGGTCGCCGAAGGTGCCGGCATGCGCGCCGCCCTTGGGGGCCTCGAAGCCCTCGGGCAGCCAACCGGCCTCGGGGGCCTTCAGGAACAGGGCGGAGGCGGCGATCGTCACAAAGAAGATGACGCCGAGCGCCTTAAGGGCGCCAAAGATGCCCAGGCTCGGGATGAGCAGCGAGGCGAGCACCGGGGACAGCACGGCGGGGCCGGCGGTCGAAGCGGCCAGGGTGATGCCGGAGGCGAGACCCTTCTTGTCGATAAACCACTTTTGGCCGGTGGTGAGCGCCGGGTTGTAGCCCAGGCCGTTGCCGATGGCGGCGACGAGCGAGAACCACAGGTAGAACTGCCACGGCTCGGTGACGGTACCGGACATGAACCAGCCCAGGCCGTAGCACACGGCGGCGGCGATCACGACGTTGCGCGGGCCGATCTTATCGGAGATGCGGCCGGCGAAGATGCCCGTCACGGCCATGATGGTCTGAAAGACCGGGAAGGCCCAGGTAAGAGCGCTGGACCACTCGGGGTAGACGGCGAGCAGGTTCTTGCTCACGACGGAATACAGCGCGATGGAGCTGATGAAGAACATGGTGACGCACGCGGCGGAAAGCACGACGGCGCGACCCTTGTTGGAGTTGGTGGAAGCCATTGGACTCTTTCTAATCGATACGGGGGAGGAACAGGCGTGTCTGCGGGTCCTCCCTGTCGGGTTGGTTTACTGGTCAGTCGGCTTGGCGACGCCGGACTCATCGGACCAGAGCTCGACACCCTTGTTCTTAAGGTAGTTGTCGGCATAGGCGCGACGGCCGCCGGGCTTGGCGGTGAGGTCGCCCATCATGTTGGAGAAGCCGCCGTCGACCTTGATGGCGTCGCCGGTGGTAAAGTCCGAGCGCTTGGACGCCAGGAACATGACGGCGTTGGCGATATCGCTGACCTCGCCGATGCGGCGCGTGGCGATCAGGCGGCTGCGGCTCTTTTCGACCTCGGGGTCGGCGTAGAAGTTGGCCGACATCGGGGTCTTAACGAAGCAAGGCTCGACGCAGTTGGAGCGGACGCCGTAGGGGCCCCATTCGGCAGCCAGCATCTTGGACATCATGTTGACGCCCGCCTTGGTGGAGCTGTACACGCCCGAGAACGTCTCGGGGGAGTGGCTGGCAACGGTCGAGATGTGCACCAGGCGACCCTGGCCGGCCTTGATCATCTCGCGACCAAAGCGCTGCGAGGTGATGAAGTAACCGGTGAGGTTGACGTTGAGCACCTGCTCCCAGTCGCTCAGCGGCAGGTCCTCCATGGCGGCGAAGCGCAGGATGCCGGCGGTGTTGACGAGGACGTCGACGCGGCCGAAGTCGGTGATGGTGGCGTCGACGGTGGCCTGAACCTCGGCCTCATCGGTGGCGTTCATCTTGTAACCCTCGGCGTGGATGCCAAACTCGGCGGCGAGGTCGGCGGCTGCGGCCTTGACCTTTTCCTCGTCCAGGTCGAGCAGGACGACGTTGGCGCCGTTGCGGGCGAACTCGCGGCAAATCTCGACGCCCATACCGCCGAGCGCGCCAGTCACGGCGCAGACATCGCCCTCGAGCTTAAGCCAATTGCTCATAGGAACTTCCCTTCTTGTGCCTCCCGGTGGGTCGCTCCCATTAACCGACCCACGTGGTTTTCGCTGGTTATCGTATGCTTTGCATTTGCGCAGGTGAATTGCATATTTGTTAGAATGGCGTTAACCGTAGGTTTATACTGTGCGATGCAGTTTTTCTCAATCGAGCGCGTGACCTGCCAAAACGACCCCCTGTGGCGCCATGCGTTCACAGGCGCGAAAACGGGAGATTGACGTGTACGATCGACGACTCGAGGCCATATCGGCCGCCGCGGAGCTGGGAAGCTTCTCACGTGCGGCGGCAAAATTGCGCGTGTCGACCCCGGCGCTCGTCAAACAGGTGTCGGGTTTCGAGGCCGAGTTTGGCATCACGTTGTTCGAGCGCTCGCATTCGGGTGTTAAGGTGACGCCGGCGGGCGCTCTGCTGGTGGACGACGCGCGCTCGATCATGCGGCAGTCCGAGGACGCGCTGCGCCGCGCCCGACGCGCGGCGGGCGATGGCGGTGCTGTGCGTCTGGGTGTGTCGATGATGTGCCCGGGGCGCCAAACGCTGTCGATGTGGTCGGGCGTACACGAGCTGGAACCGTCGCTGCGATTTGAGATCGTGCCGGTAAGCGACCTCTATGACGAGCGCGAGACCGTCATGCGCAGCCTCGGTCGTGAGGTCGATGTGGTGCAGTCGAGTTTTTCGACCCCGCGCTGGGGTGACGCCTGCCATAAGCTCCGCATTGTCAACGTGCCGTTTTATATCGACCTGCCGCGCACGAGCCCGCTGGCGCGCAAGAATCGCATTACGGTCGCCGACTTGGAGGGTATGCGTCTGCGCGTGCTCCGCCACGGCAACGACGCTATGGACAGCCTGCGTATCGATCTTTTGGCAGACGGCGGCGTGGACGTGATCGATGTGGATAGCTTCGACTTTGCGCTCTTTAACGAGGCGGAGGAAAAGGGTGACGCGGTGCTCACCTGCGGCGCATGGTCGGGGGTGCACCCGGCCTTTGTGGGCGTACCGTTCCTGTGCGGCCGCGAGGTGCCGGTCTTTTTGCACTATCCGCTCGAGCCGACCCTCCAAGTCCAAAAATTCGTCAACGCCATGGCCCAACTCCTCAAATAGCTCATTTGGGACGGGTTTAGCGGTCCTCGCGTTGCGGGTCGGCTGTCTCGGCTGCCTTTACGCGGTTCTTATCGACGTACATGTTCTTGTCGGCCTGGGAAAAGAGCTCGCGCATCGTAGGCGGTTCATCAAAATCACTGGAAAGCGCATAGCCCACCGCATAGCTGATAGGCATGTCGGGATGAGTCTCGGAATACTCGTTCACGTTCGCGCGAACCCGAGCGAGACAGGACTCCACGGCAGCTCGATCGGTATCTCGCAGCACCGCGATAAACTCATCGCCGCCGTCGCGGCCCACAAAGCAGGTCTCCGACGCCACGCGCCCCAGCTGCTGGGCAAAAGAACGGATGTATTCGTCGCCCTTCTCGTGGCCGAAGCTATTATTGACCGTATGCAGATTGTTAAGGTCGAAGACGCACACCGCAACGGGCGCCTCCGCGGAGACAGGCTGCTCCTGCCCCAAGACCTCCTCGCACTTGTTCTTGTTGGGCAGTCCTGTGGCTTCGTCGAGATAGACTTTGTTCTGCAGTTCGCGATTGAGCGCGGCAGTTCGCACCGCGCGAACAAGTTCGACCGCAAAGGTCGCCACCAAGCCCATGATGTCGATGATCACCAGGCCCTCGAGATAGTTGAGCGCCGACGCCTTCTCCTGAGAGTAGTCCTCTGCGAGTCGCGTAGCATCGTCGCAAATGCCAAAGAACTCCTCGCTCATGGCGATGATGTCGGTGTTCTCATAGCCGACTTCGCGCACGCGGATGATCTCGGTGCAAAGCTCATCAAAATAATTTGCAAGCTCGGTCATCTTTGCCTGATACTCGTCGTCGTCGAGACGGACGAGGTTGAGGTCGTCACTTCCGTAACGCAAACCGTTGATGTATGAATCCACGGCTTTAAGCAGGTCATCTTGAGGCTGGCCCGCGTCCTCGAGCTTAACGATTCGCTGCGTGGTACCGCGAACCAGACCGGCGTAGTTGACCACGCGCGCCGTGCCCTGGATATCGGAGACGAGCAGCATAACATTGATGAAGAAGAAGATGAGAACTGCCGTGAGCACCATCATGAGCAGGCGCACCGCCTGGCCGGCCTTCTTGGCGACAGAAGTATTCACAAGTTCACTCCCCTAAATGACAAAAGAACAGGTAGCACGCAGTGTGCTGAAATTCATGGGTGGTTAACTCTACCATATGGGCCAGCAGCCTCAAACTGCAGCAGACGCTCGTCCAAATTGGCGTGACGCTTGCCTTGTTGTTCTTGACCTGGCCGCGCTATCGGACATGCTTCTGGTCTTGGATCACCATGGGAAAGCTCATCCCGTTTTGTGCGTACAGAGTGGGATGCGGCTTCCCAAAGGTGCCGTTAGGGGAAATCACATCCCGGTTTACTCCCTTGAAATGGGATGCCGTTTCCCGGAGGGGTCCAGCGGGAAACGGCATCCCATTTTGGGCCCGAAAAGTGGGATACGGTTTCCGGCCGGCATGAAAAAGCCTCCGCAGCTCGTGTGGCTGCGGAGGCTTTATTCGTTGCGGCGCATTGTGTTTGGGTCGCTGAGATGAGTCGATTTGCCCCGATAGAGGAGGGCATTGACCTTAGGGTCATGCCCGACGAATGAGCGGCAAATCGGCCATCTCGGCGAGCCGAACTACTCCAGCTCAAACGCTCCGGTATAGAGCTGATAGTAGTATCCGCGCTTGGCGATTAGCTCGTCGTGGTTGCCGCGCTCGATGATGCGGCCGTGGTCCAGACAGATGATTGCGTCGGAGTTGCGCACGGTGGACAGGCGGTGCGCGATGACAAACGTCGTGCGGCCCTCCATGAGCTTGTCCATGCCCGCCTGCACGATGGCCTCGGTGCGGGTGTCAATGCTCGACGTGGCCTCGTCCAGAATCATTGCCGGCGGATCGGCGACGGCGGCGCGTGCGATCGAAATCAGCTGACGCTGGCCCTGCGACAGCTGTGCGCCGTTGCCGGTGAGCATGGTGTCGTAGCCGTCGGGCAGGCGGGTGATAAAGTCGTCGGCGCCCGCGAGTTTGGCCGCCGCGATGCACTCCTCGTCGGTAGCGTCCAGGTTGCCGTAGCGGATGTTATCCATCACAGTGCCGGTGAACAGGTTCACGTCCTGTAGCACGACGCCCAGCGAGCGGCGCAGATCGGCCTTGCGGATCTTGTTGACGTTGATGCCGTCGTAGCGGATCTTGCCGTCGGCAATGTCATAGAAGCGGTTGATGAGGTTGGTGATGGTCGTCTTGCCGGCACCGGTGGCGCCGACAAACGCGACCTTCTGGCCCGGCTTGGCAAACACGGACACGCCGTGCAGCACCTCGTGGTCGGGCGTGTAGCCAAAGTCGACGTTGTCCATGACCAGGTCGCCGCGCAGCGGCACGTACTCAATCTCGCCGGTTGCGCGGTGCGGATGTTTCCATGCCCACATGCCGGTGTGGTGGTCGGCCTCCTCGAGCTGCCAGGTATCGGGGTTCACCTGCGCGTTGACGAGCGTCACATAGCCTTCGTCGGCCTCGGGCTCCTCGTCGATGAGTTCAAAGATACGGTCGGCGCCGGCGAGGCCCATGACCACGGCGTTGATCTGCTGCGAGATCTGACCGATCTGTCCGCAGAACTGCTTGGTCATGTTGAGGAACGGCACCACGACGGCGATGGACAGCGCCATGCCCGAGATGCTCAGGTTGGGCACGCCCAGCGCCAGGAAAATGCCGCCTGCCAGTGCGACCAGCACGTAGAGCAGGTTGCCCAGGTTCATAAGGATAGGCATGAGGATGTTGGCGTACATGTTGGCCTTCTGCGAGACCTCGAAGAGCTTTTCGTTGCGCTCGTCAAAATCGGCCTCGGCGGCAGACTCGTGGCAGAATGCCTTGACGACCTTCTGGCCGTTCATGACTTCCTCGATGTGGCCCTCGACCACGCCGAGCTCGGTCTGCTGCGCAATAAAGAAACGCGCGGAGTTGGAGCCGAGCAGCTTGGTCATAAAGGTCATAAAGGCGACGCCTGCCACAATGACCAGGCACATCCAAACGCTGTAGTACAGCATGATAAAGAACACCGTGACGATGACGATGGTCGTCATGAGCAGGTTGGGCAGCGACTGGCTGATCATCTGGCGCAGCGTGTCGATGTCGTTGGTGTAGTGGCTCATGATGTCGCCGCGCTGGTGCGTGTCGAAGTAGCGAATCGGCAGGTCCTGCATGCGGTTGAACATCTTCTCGCGCAGCTTCTCGAGCGAGCCCTGCGTGACGATGGCCATGGCGCGGTTCCAGAACAGCGAGGACAGGATGCCGACGCCGTAGATGCTGGCAAGGGTGGTCACGAGCTGTGTGATCTTGGGCTGTGCGGCTTCCCAGTCGCCCGACTGCCACGATTCGCTAATAATCTGCAGGGCGCTCTGAAGGAAGGTCGCGCCGATGGAGTTGATGATGGCGCAGAGCACCACGCCGACGACGACGAGGGGCAAAAGCACGGGGTAGAAGCCAAAGAGCGTCTTGATGAGGCGCGACATGGTGCCACCCTTGCGGTTGAGCGCGCGCTCGGCGGTCGTTGCCTTACTCATGTGCCTCGCCTCCTTCCTGGGTCTGAGCTTGTGTTGCGGATGCCTCGGTGTCGGCTTCGACGGCCTCTTCGCCCTCGGCAGACATCTTGTTCTGCGAGGTAAAGGTCTCGCGGTAGATCTCGCTCGTCTTGAGCAGCTCATCGTGGTTGCCGATCTGCGCGATGCGGCCGCCCTCCATGACGATGATGCGGTCTGCATCCTGCACGGAGCTAATGCGCTGGGCGATGATGAGCTTGGTCGTGTTGGGCAGATAGCTTGCCAACCCTGCGCGGATCTTGGCGTCGGTCTTGGTGTCGACGGCGCTCGTGGAGTCATCCAGGATTAAGATCTTGGGGCGACGCAGCAGGGCACGCGCGATGCAAAGGCGCTGCTTCTGGCCGCCGGAAACGTTGGAGCCGCCCTGTTCGATCCAGGTGTCATAGCCCTTGGGGAAGCCATCGACAAACTCGTCGGCGCAGGCCAGATGCGCCGCCTCGCGGACTTCCTCGTCGGTGGCGTTCGGGTCGCCCCAACGCAGATTCTCGGCGATGGTGCCGCTAAACAGCACGTTTTTCTGCAGCACCATGGCGACTTGGTGGCGCAGCGCGTCCAGGTCGTAGTCGCGCACGTCCATGCCGCCCACACGCACGGTGCCTTCGGTGGCGTCGTACAGGCGGGCGATGAGGTTTACAAGCGTGGACTTGGCCGAGCCGGTGCCGCCGATGATGCCGATGGTCTCGCCGCTCTTAATGTGCAGGTCGATGTCGTCGAGCGCCTGGCGTTTCGCATGCGCGGAATACTTAAAGCTCACGTGGTCAAAGTCGATGGAGCCGTCGGCAACCTCGAGCACGGGCTCGGCGGGATTGGCGATTGTGGGCTCGGCGGCAAGCACCTCGGTAATGCGGTGCGCCGATTCGTCGGCCATGGTCACCATGACAAAGATCATCGACAGCTGCATCAGGCTCATGAGGATCTGGAAGCCGTAGGTAAAGATCGAGGAGAGCTGGCCCACGTCGAACAGCGTGCCCTGGCTCGTGATGATGAGCTTGGATCCCAGGTAGATGATGACGACAAACGCGCCGTTGACGCAGATGTTCATCATGGGGTTGTTAAAGGCAAGCAGCTTCTCGGCGCGGGTGAAGTCCATCTGGACGTCGCGCGCAGCGGTCGCGAACTTCTCCTTCTCAAAGTCTTCGCGCACATAGCTCTTAACTACGCGCATGCCGGTGACGTTTTCCTCGACGGACTCGTTGAGCGCGTCGTACTTGCGGAACACGCGGGCAAAGATCGGGCGCACCTTATAGATGATAAAGAACAGGCCAAAGCCCAGCAGCGGAATGATGACCAGGTAGACCATGGCGACGCTGCCGCCCATGGCGTAGGCCATGGCAAAGGCAAAGACCAGCACCAGCGGCGCGCGCACGGCGATGCGGATGAGCATCATAAAGGCCTGCTGCACGTTGTTGATATCGGTGGTCAGGCGCGTGACGAGCGAGGAGCTTGAGAACTCATCGATGTTGGCAAAGCTGAACGTCTGGATCTTGTAGAACAGGTCGTGACGCAGGTTCTTAGCGAAGCCGCAACTCGCATGGCTGCAGGTGACGCCGGCAGCGGCGCCAAAAGCAAGCGACGTCAGCGCGATGAGCACCAAAAAGCCCGCGGTGGGAAGCATCTCGGCTACGGTGGCGCCGTCTTTGATGGCATCGATCAGGTTGGCGGTGATAAATGGAATCAGCATCTCGCAGAGCACCTCGCCAAGCACGAGCAATGGCGTGGCAACAGTGACTTTCATATAGTCGCGGATGCTGCCCATGAGGGTTTTAATCATCCAGTTCCTCCCAGGTTACACGGATTTTCTCGAGCATTTCGGCGAGCTGCTCGCGCTCGTCGTGGGTGAGGGCACTAAAGGCCTGCTCTCTAAAGCGAATGCGGGCTGCCTGCTCAACGCGGGCCTTTTCCCATCCCGCATCGGTCAGGCGGATGGTGAGCTGCCGACGGTCTTTGGGATTGCGACTGCGCTCGATAAGACCGCCCAGTTCGAGCTTGGACAGAATCTCGGAAAGGGACCCCGGCTTGAGGTCGAAGTGCATGCCGAGCTCTTGTTGGGACAGCTCGCCGGTCGGCTGCTTGGCGAGCAGGCAGACGATGGGCGCCTTGCCAGATATGCCGCCGCCGTGAAAATGCATGTAATGGCCGCAAAATCCCAGGCCGCTCAGGATGCGCTTGGCGAGTTTGTCTTCGGCGCTGACCGCTTCGGGTATGTCTACCGGTTGCGACGGGTCGCCGCCGGGCTCATGCGGAAGGACGAGTGGTTCAACACACATATCTAAGCTTCGCTCCTTTCTTTAGTTAGGTAGAGTAATTGTTTTGTGCCTAACTAATTTAGGAGCGTGAGAAACCAATGTCAAGGTACCAAACTTATTAAGTTACGGCGTTTTGCCAAACGCCGTAACCGCTCGACGCTGCAAACGTTCCTAAGCGAGCAAGGTGGCGTTCAATCGTCGGGCATGGCCACAAGGCCTATGCCCTCCTCTTTCACGCCACCTTGCTCGCTTAGGAACGCTTTCGCTGTCCGTCCTCAATCTGCAGCGCTGCCTGGGTTGGCATTTGAGTGATCCGTGGGGGACGGAGGATAACGGATCATTTTGGGCTGCGGTGACACCCTTCCGAAGCTGCTTTGCCCAAAACTATGCCGGATTACTACGATGAATTCGAAATCTCAGACCTCGGCATTGTTTTTCGGAAAATCACAAGCTGTCTACCTGCGGTTTTGCTGGAGTGCAATTTGTTGTGGTTGGAGACTGGCGGTTTATCGTAGTAATCCGGCATAGTTTTGGAATGGTAGTAAATAGGTGGCAGCTACTGTGCCGCTACTGCCGTGATTTGCCTTCCATTTCCGAAACCTTTCCGCAACAATGTGCTCTTCGCGACCCTAGTGACTGCTCACGACGCCTCCTGCGCTACACTTAGTCGCACTGTGGCGCTGCTGCGCCGTGCCCGAACCAAGGGAGACCCTCATGAAGAACACTCAGCTGCTGCTGATCAACGATATGTGCGGCTACGGCAAGGTTGCGCTTTCCGCCATGCTGCCGGTGCTGTCGCACATGGGCTACCGCATCCACAACCTGCCGACGGCACTTGTGTCCGATACGCTCAACTATCCCAAGTTCTACATCCACGACACCACGGAGTACGTGCGCCAAAGCCTCGCCATCTGGGAGGAGCTCGGCTTTGAGTTCGACGCCATCTCGACCGGCTTTATCGTGACCGAGGAAGAGACGCGCATCATTTCGGACTTCTGCCATCGTCGCGCGCAAAAGGGTACCAAGGTGTTCGTCGACCCCATCATGGGCGACAACGGCAAGCTCTATGCGGGCGTGCCCGAGTCCACGATTGGCCTTATGCGGCATCTGCTGGAGTGCGCAGACTACGCGGTGCCCAACTATACCGAGGCATGCCTGCTCACCGATACGCCTATCGCCGAGCAAATCACGCCCGACGAGGCCCGCGCCCTTGTGGACGCCGTGCGCGAGCTGGGTGCCAAGTCGGTGGTCATTACGAGCGCCGTGGTCAATGGCACGAACGCGGTTATCGGTTACGACCATGTGGCGGGGGAGTACTTTACGATTCCCTTCGAGCTGATTCCGGTCTACTTTCCGGGCACGGGCGACACGTTCTCGGCGGTGCTCGTCGGCCGCGTTATGGCCGGTTGGAGCCTGCAGCGCGCGACGAGCGATGCCATGCGCGTGGTAGCGGAGCTTATCGAGCGCAATGCCGACCAGGAGGACAAGTCGGCCGGCCTTCCCATCGAGGCCTGCCTGGATGTGATCGACCATGAGTAACGCTGGCGAGAACGGCGCCAGGCCTGCGGGCGGGGGCAAGCCGCTCGGCGCGCCGCGTGGAAAGCGTCCACGTATCCGCGTGAGTTGCGTGGACCAGTTGGGCACATGCCGCTGCCATCACGGGCACAAGCCGGGCGACGTTTTTGACTTCGACCGAGACCGCGGCAAGATGTGCGCCATGGCCTGCCATGTGGGCTTTCCCTATATCGATATCTTGCGCTATGGCGGAACCGTGCCCGGCAACGAGCCTGGTACGGCAAAGTTCTGCTGCCCCGAGGTCGATACGCTGAACGTCTGGCTTGCCGAGATCGTCGACGAATAGTCGAGCGCAATGTGACAAAGGGACAGTTCTTTTGTCACATTCGCCGGTGGTGCCCCTTCTATTATGCTTGTAATCTCAAATCTCTGCATTTCATCCGATTTTAGGTTCTAAAAATTCTGCGTTTCATCGATAATCAAGCGTATAAAACTTTGCATTTCATTTGATGACACTGAGGGGAGAGCCTATGCTGCGCAGGAAAATAGCTGCAGAGCTGGAGCGCTGGCTGAAGTCTGCCGAGCAAAAGGCCTTATTCATTACGGGTTCTCGCCAGATTGGCAAAAGCTATTCGATTCGCGCATTTGGCAAAGCCAACCATGCAACCTACATCGAGCTTAACCTCATGGAAAATCGCCAGGCAAAAGATGCTCTTCTCGAAGCGCGGGATGCCGATGATTTCATCAGCAGGGTGACGCTTCTTTCGGGAAAGCCGATAGCGCCAGGCAAAACGCTCGTGTTTATCGATGAGGTCCAAGAGGCCCCCGACATCATGACGATGGCAAAGTTCCTTGTTGAGGACGGGAGGTGCCGCTGGGCGTTTTCGGGGTCAATGCTTGGGACCCAGTTCAAGGGTGTCAGGTCCTATCCCGTGGGGTATGTCCACGAGCTTAGGATGTTCCCGCTCGATTTTGAGGAGTTTTGCTGGGCAACCGGGGTGAGCGAGGGGGCTCGCCAAACGATACGCGACGCGTGTATCAGCGAGAAGCCCATTCCTGGTTACATTCATGACGCGATGATGGCAAACTTCAGGACCTATACCGTTGTCGGCGGAATGCCGGAGGTCGTGCAGCGTTTCCTTGACACGCAGGGCGACCTTGCCTCTGTTCGTCAGCTACAGTCCGAGCTCAACGAACAGTACCGACGGGATATTTCCAAGTATGCAAGCGGGCGTGCCCTTCAGGTGCAGAGCATCTACGATCAGCTCCCCATTATGCTTGAGGGCGAACACAAGCGTTTCGTGCTCAATTCCATTGACCCCAAGGCGCATTATGAGAAGTACCAGCGAGATTTTGTCTGGCTTGTCGATGCCGGCGTTGCTCTCAAAGCCGATATCGTAACCGAGCCAAAGTCGCCCCTGCTCAAGACGGCACGGCCATCGCAGTTCAAGCTATACCAATCGGATACGGGCATGTTGATGGCGCGCTACCCCGTTGGAGTCGCCCAAGCGGCGTATCTTGATAGCAAGGAGCCCAATCTGGGCGGCATTTACGAAAACGTGGTGGCCCAGCAGCTGGCTGCCCAAAATCGCCAGCTTTACTACTATCAGACAAAAAAGCGCGGTGAAGTGGACTTTGTGGTCGATGGACCGGATGGGACGGCTGTTCCGATCGAGGTTAAATCGGGCTCCTATTACCACGCGCACGCTGCGCTCGGTCATGTGCTTGATACGGCTGAATATGGCGTAAGGCTCGGGATTGTTTTCTCGAGAGGCAACGTTGAGCGCAACGGAGCGGTTCTCTATTTGCCGCTATATGCGACCTGGGCCCTTTCGGATGTTTTGGGCGACTCCTGTGCCAAGGGGATTAAGCTGGAGGTCAAGCCGGTCTAGGGTCGGTCCCGGATGTGGCAAAGGGGCAGTCCCTTTGCCACATCCATGAGCGTGGATTTTCTCCCGTTTAGAGCGCACTCGAACGCTCAAAGTGGGAGAAAATCCACGCTCGTTTCGCGCCGAAGGCGTGGCCCGCGGCCTCGCTTGCCTACAGTTGCTCGAGCATAGCGGTGCAACCGGCGAGCACGTCGCGGTACGTGGCATCGAAATTGCCGGTGTACCAGGGGTCGGCCACGTCGCCGGGGCGCTCGGCCCAATCGAGCAGGCGCGTAATCTTGCCGTCGGGGTCGTCGCCAAAGATGCGACGCAGGCCACGCGCGTTCTCGGCATCCATATAGACAATGTGATCCCAGTCGCCATACTCCGCGCGACGCACCTGGCGGGCACGGTGCGCAACGACGGGAATCCCGACTTCACGCAGCTTGGCGACCGTGCCATGATGCGGCGGGTTGCCGATCTCCTCAGTTGAGGTCGCAGCGGAGTCAATGACAAACTCGCCCATGCGCCCAGCGCGGTGCACCAGCTCGGTAAACACCGACTCGGCCATCGTCGAGCGACAGATATTGCCGTGGCAGACAAAGAGAACGCGGTGGACGGGCTTTGGACTATTCATGACCAGCTCTCTCCAAACGAAGCCAAGTACGACGCATTATCGAACGGCGTCCCTAGGCCCTGACGATGCCAGCGAGCGCGACAGGTTCATGCTGGGAATCTCGATTATGCGCCAGAACGCAACGGAGACGAGCATGCTTGCGGGCAGCGAGACCGCGGCAATCGCGAGCGGGTCGACAATCCCGAGCCTGGGCAGCAGGGCAACGAGCGCACCGATGACAATGGCGTGGGTAAGGTAGAGGCTGTACGACACCTTTCCCAAAAAGACCATGGGGGCCGCAGAGAGCGCACGGCGCGTGAACCCGTCGGCGATCGCGACGACAACCACCACCAGGCAGGCCGCGTTCATGGCGGTGGACTTCAACGCCTCGAGGACCCCGCCGGGATGCCACACGAGCGAGAGCTCGATAACACCAACGGAGGCTACAAGCAGCGCCAGCTCGGCCAGCATTGAAAGCTTGACGGCCTTGATTTTGTCGAATCGCCGGGCCACCATGACGCCAAGCCAGAACATCAGGCAAAAGCGCAGCGGAAAGTAACCCGTCCAGTGCGAGACAAGCACCGCAATAAAGGTCGCAACAACCGCCAGACCCGTCCGGCGAATCTTTGATATGCACCAGATGGCCAGCGGAAGCGTCAAGCTAAACCAGAGCTCCCAGCTCATGGACCAGACGGGAGAGTCAACGCGGACGAGCTGCGCGCCAAAGAGGTTGTTGACGCCATCGGACACGTTGAACAGCACGTCGAACTGCATGAGGATGTCATGAACCGCAGTGGGAAGGCCCGCGTCGTAGGCGACGGCAAGCGCGGAGCGCGACGTGGACCCCAGGCGCCATGCCACGTAGCCCGCAGGAAGGGCCAGTGCAATCGCCGCAAACAGCGGCACGCAAAGGCGGACGACCCTTCTTGGGTAATAGCCAAGCCAGTCGTACCCGCCGTTTCCCATGTGCTTAAAGGGAACAAGAGACAGCACTATGCCAGACAGGATGAAGAACACCATAACCGACGCGGTGCCAGGGAAGAGGCTCGGACCCCCCGCGCCAAACGGCTTGACCATGATGTCGACGTGGTACAGGAACACCATCAGCGCTCCAAGCCCTCGCAGGCCGTCAAGCGACAAGACGCGCTTCTCGTGAGCAGGCATCGTCACCCCTTCCTTTGTGCATTCGAGCAGAATATCTCATTATATACCCTCATGGATTTAGCGTACATTTTGACGAGCCAGACCCCCAAATCGGGCGGATTCGGGGGTCTGGCTCATGTGCATGTTAACGGCGGCGTGCAGATTGTCTACGGCAACATGGCATCTAACTACGCAACTCAGATGCGCGAGCTGTTGGGTATGGAGTAAACGCCCCACATATCTATAAAATCCGGTATAAAAGGCGGCGGCAGACAATGAACTGGCGCCGCCTTTGAGTTACCCCACGCGCATTTCGTGTACTTGAAATACACGAAATAGTAGAAAAGCGTGTATCTGAAATACACGAAATTGCACTGCCGGAGCTTGCAGGCGGATAAACACTGCTCGTATGGGACGGTTTTCACCGGTTGCTCGCCACCTTGGGCTATATTCGCCCCTATGCCTGCATCTGGGGCTGTGCTGATTGACGACGGCGCTCCCAGCGAGCCAACTTAATCGTCACCAGCGTAAGCACCCAGGCCACAAGCGAGAACGCGGCACCCACTGCGCCTACATATGCAATGCCAACGCTGCTTACCACGGCGCCGCCCACTGCGGTGCCAAACGAGATGCCGACGTTAAACGCCATGGGCTCAACCGAACTTGCGAGTACCATCGACTTGGGATGGCGGCTGCGTGCCACGTCCATAAAGTGCGTGATGCACGACACCGAGAACAGGTACATGAGCAGCGCCAGGCTAAAGACAAAGACCAGCGCGAGCGGCATGGTGCCGCCCACAGCAAACAGTCCTAGTAACGCTGCAGCCTGCAGCACAAACGTCACGAGTAGCGCCTTCATGCCAAAGCGCGCATCGATCCATCCGCCCAGGATGTTCGAGATCAGGCAGAACACGCCGTAGGCCATGAGCGTGGTACTGGCTTCGACCGTGCCCATGCCCAGCACCTGCTCAAGATAAGGCGTCACGTAGCCGTAGAAAACGTAGACCGACCCCACGCCAAACAAAAAGATGAGCATGCCGGTGATGATGCTCGGCTCGCGTAGCAGACCCGCCTGCTCGCGAAAAGTGGCGGGCTCGTCGGTTTGCCCAGCGCGCGGCATAAACGCCACGAGCGCTCCGCAGATCAGAACGGCAAAGGCCAGCGTGCCGTACATGGCCACGTGCCAATCGAGCGTGTCGGCCACAAACTTGCCGATCGAAGTGACAAAGACCATTGCCACGGAAAACGCACCATATACCACCGAGATGGCAAGCGAAGTTTGCTGCGGAGACAGAAGCTCGGGGATGTACGTCACGCCCACGGCGAGCAGTGCGCCCGAGACGGAGCCCAGGATGATGCGCGAGATGAACAGCACCTGGAAGTTGGGCGCCAACGCCATGACCAGGTTGCCGAGCACAAAGACGATGCTGTAGCACACGAGCAGCTGGTAGCGGCGAAAACGCCCCGTGCTGAGCGCGAGCACCGGCGTCGAGATAGCGTAGATCAGTGCGAACACGCTAATAAATTGGCCTGCGGTGGCAAGCGATACGCCGAGTTCCGTCGCCAAGTCACTTTCGATGCCGATGACCACGAACTCGGAGCAGCCGAGCGAGAATCCCAACAGCACGAGCAGCGCCAGGCAAAGATTGGTGCGCGCGGGGGAGAGCGCGGCGGCGGTTGATGCTGTTGTGGACGAAGTTACGGTGGTCAAGGCAGTTGCTCCCATGTTGCGCTATATGAGCTGGATTCAATCCCTGCAACTCTAACAGAATGTGACAAAGGGACAGCCTCTTTGTCACATTCGCGGCGTGGCTGCCGCCTAAACCGTCACAACATTCGATGAAAATCTCGAAAACGAGGAAAAACGTCGAATGTTGTGACGGTTTTCGTGTCCGGCGCGGGTGAGCTTCGGTGCCGTCTGGGGGTATAAGACTAGCGAGTGTTTATTTGCGAGGCCTAAGGGGCGCCCCGTATGGATATCGATAACTTTGAATGGTGGTATAGCGAGGGCGAGGCTCCGGACGAGGAGTGGGACGAGCCCGCGTCGCGTGACGTGTCGAGCGACGAGGACGAGACCGGCAACGATGCCGCTGTCGAGCCTGATGCCGCCTCCGATGCCGCCGAGCCCCTGACCTTTGAGCAGGCTTGGGCCCAAGCCGAGGCCGATGAGGCTAAGGCCGATGCCACGGCCACACTCGGTGAGCCGGCGGACATGTCCATCTCGCCGGCAAAGATCCCGCAGCCGCGTCACACCATCGACCCCGACAGCACGGCATCCTTCAGCATTCTCGACGTGCCCGCGCAAGGCGCCCAGGCGCCTGCGCCCACACATCGCCCCGACCTGGCTCGTGAGGAAGACGCGGGCCGCCGTTCTCCGCTCGGCCCCATCCTCATCGCCTTCATGGCCGGCGTTATCGCCTGCTCGGCAATCGGTAGCGTTTGGAGCCATGTCGAGCAGCAGCGTCAAGACGCCGCCAAGGTCGAGATGTCTGTCGAGCAATCGCTCAGCCGCACGCGCTCGGTACATGTGTCGGTCGAGGTCAAGGACGGCGCGATGTGGGACACCGCGCGTGGCGACAGCCAAATGCTCATCCACATCGTGGGGCGTACGCTCAAAGGGCAGACGATTGACGAGTATCAATACGTCAATTCCGCTGGTGACGGCATCGAGCTCAAGCCCGGCGACTACGAGCTCACCGTCGACGAACCGCCCGTCGCCACCGACGGCACGCGCTTCCGCGCCTCAAAGCGCATGGTCCCCGTGAGCTTTAACTCACAGGCGCCCGACACGGTCGACACCACACCGCAGGGTGGGTTCGACCTTTACGTGGATGCCCAGTAGGCGCTCGCCACTCATTCCGCTATGGCTACTCAATAATCGCCTGCCGTCCCGTCTCGCCGCCAAGAGTGGGACAATAGCCCTCGACACTATTGTTTACTTTTGGAGGAAGTAGCATGTCTACTGTCACTACCATCAAGCGCGGTGGCCTCACCGCGGCCATCGATTCCATGGGTGCCCAGCTCACGAGCCTTGCCCTCAACGGCAACGAGTATCTGTGGCAGGGTGACCCCGCCTTTTGGGGCAAGCATGCGCCCATCCTGTTCCCCATTGTGGGCTCGCTGCGCAACAACACGGCGACGTCTGCGGCCGGCACCTGCGAGATGCCGCGCCACGGACTCGCACGCATCGTCGAGCACAAGCTGGTCGAGGTTTCGGAGGACGGCTCCTCGGTAACGTACGAGATCACCGACACGCCCGAGTCGCTCAAGGCCTTTCCGTTCCACTTTAAGCTCAACATGACCTATGCCCTGACCGGCGACGCCACCCTCACGCAGACCTTTGCCGTCACCAACACCGGCGACGTGGACCTGCCGTTCTCGGTGGGCGGCCACCCCGCGTTTAACGTACCGGCTCCCGGTGCCGAGGACGAGGCATTCGAGGATTACGAGCTGGCGTTTACCGAGGCTTGGACTAATGAGGCTCCCATCATCACGCCCGACGGTCTTATGACGTTCGAGGGTAGTTACAAGGCTCCCGATAACTCGGACGTGCTGCCCATCACGCACCGCAGCTTCGATAACGACGCCATCATGTTCACCGATACCCCGGGCTCCACGCTCACACTGCGCGGCCGCAAGTCGGGCCACGGCGTCAAGATCGACTTTGAGGGCTTTAAGTACATCGGCGTGTGGTCTGCCGCCAACGACGCTCCGTTTGTGGCGCTCGAGCCCTGGACCGGTCACACCACCATGGACACCGAGGACGACGTCTTTGAGCACAAGGTCAACACCATCACCTTGGCTCCCGGCGCTACCGATAAACGTAGCTTTAGCGTCACCTTGTTCTAGAGGTTCCGCCGTTCTAACGAACGGCGGACCGGTCGACGCTGCGCGCCACCCAGAGCGACAATTTGTCATTCAAAAGGCATGGCATGACCAGAAGGTCTATGCCGTGCCTTTTTCATGCCAACTTGTTCGCTCTGGGCGGCGCTCGCTGGCATTGCCAAAACATCGACGCTCCCAATGACTACCGTGTGTCTATTAATTTTTCGAGCTTGTGCTGCGCTGCTGGTCGCTGGCGTATATCCTGTTAAGTCGTCAGCATACGATTCAACAGGGAAGGCAGATTATGCATTCTCCCCATCAACGCGACGCGCATCCACAGCCGGTATGCAGCCGTCGCATCTTTTTGGGTAGCGCTCTCGCTGCGAGCGCTACTGTCGTCGCCGGCGCACTTGCCGGTTGCCAGCGCCCCTCCACGCTGGAAGTAGTTCAGCCCACGACGGGTGGCGGTCGCGACGACCTGTCCGATTCCGTTATCGGCAAGGATAAGATCCGCATTGGCATGGAGGCGGCCTACGCCCCGTACAACTGGCAGGTTTCCGAAGCCAGCGAGTACACCATCCCCATCGACAACGTGCAGGGCGCCTATGCCGATGGCTACGACGTGCAGATCGCCAAGATCGTCTGCAAGACCCTCGGTGGCGAGCCCGTTGCCGTCAAGCAGAGCTTTTCGGGCCTTATCGATTCGCTCAACAACGGCCAAATCGACCTCATCATCGCCGGCATGAGCGCCACGCCCGAGCGCGAAGAGTCGGTCGGCTTCTCCGACCCGTACTTCATTGGCTACTTTGGCCTATTCGTAAAAGAGGGCTCGCCCTACCAAAACGCCACCAAGCTTAGCGACTTTAGCGGTGCCACGGTGCTCGGCCAAAAGGACACCATGCTCGACACCGTCATCGACGAGATCCCGGGCGTTGTGCACAAAAACCCGGTCGATTCGGTCCCCACGGTGTTTTCGAACCTGCTGCAGGGCACCTGCGACGCCGTGACCTACAACACCGAGAACGAGAAGGGCTATATGGCTCAAAACCCGGGCATCGTTCCCATTCATTTTGCCGAAGGCGAGGGCTTTAAGCAGGAGGTCGCGGCAAACGTCGGCTGCCGCAAGCGCTCGGACAAACTGCTTAAGCTCATCGACAAGACACTCAAGGGCATTAGCCAAGAGGAGCGCGACCAAATGTGGGACGCGTGCCTCGACCGTCAGCCGGCATAGGGAGGCAGCATGAAAACCGTCAATCGCCTGGCCTCCTTTATTAAGGCCGACCACCGTTATGTATACCTGGGCACGAGCGTTATCGCGGCGCTCGGCCTGGCGTTTAGCCAGCGCAACCCCACGCCGCTGAGCTTCTTGGCCCCCACCGGTATCTTCCAGGATTGCCTTTGGGCGATTCTTTGGGCCTGGATTGTCGTGTCGGCGGCGGCGCTGGTCACCAAGCTTATGCACTGGAGCGACTATCGCGTAAAGTCGCCGTTCGCCTCCGAGCGTTTCCGCCGCGGCGCGCGCCTGGGTAGCTATGTTGTGGTCGCCATCGCAGCGATCTTTTTCGTGGACCGCTGCATCATGTCGTTTATCGACCTGGTGCAGGTGAGCATTGTCTCGGATTCCAACCCCAGCGACTTTTTGTCGAGCCTGGTCTACATGACCTACAAGAGCGGCGACTTCTTCATCCGCGGCATCGAGATCACCATCGCGCTTGCCACCTTCGGCACCGTCATCGCATTCTTCCTGGCGCTGCTCTTTGTGTTCCTGCGTATTCAGACCTTCGACCGCGTGGACAACGACCTGGTGCGCTTCTTTAAGAGTATCGGCCGCGGCTTTGCGACCATCTATTCCACCATCGTGCGCGGTACGCCCATGATGGTCCAGGGCCTACTCATCTATTACGCGGGCTTCACCGTTTTGCGCGGCATGGGCTTCGAGACCGCCCAGGCCAACCAGATCTGGAGTACCTTCACCGCCGGCCTCGTCACCATCTCGCTCAACTCCACCGCCTACATGATGGAGGTCCTGCGCGGCGGCATCGAGTCCATCGATCCCGGCCAGGCCGAGGCGGCGCGCTCGCTGGGTCTGTCGCAGTGGCAGGCCATGCGCAAGGTCGTGTTCCCCCAGGGCATTAAAAACGCGATTCCGGCGCTCACCAACGAGCTCATCATCAACATCAAGGATTCGTCGGTGCTCTCGGTCATCGGCGTGTTCGACCTTATGTACGCTACTACCACGGTCGCCGGCGTGTACTACCGCCAGATGGAGGTCTACTGCGTGGCGCTCGTGGTCTACCTGATCCTGACGCTCGTGGCGAGCCGCCTGCTCGAGGCCTTTGGCAAAAAGCTCGGCGCCGAGGCTCCTGCCACGCTGCCCAGCTCTAACTAGGCTTAAGACGAGGAGAATCATCATGGCAGATACCGCCATTACCGGCGTTGCAGCCGCCGCACAGATCAATGAGCCGCTCATCCGCGTCGAGGGCCTGCGCAAGAGCTTCGGTTCGCTCGAGGTGCTCAAGGGCATCGACCTGTCCGTCAATCCTGGCGAGGTCGTCACCATCATCGGCGCTTCGGGTTCGGGCAAATCGACCTTCCTGCGCTGCCTCAACCTGCTCGAGACCCCGGACGCGGGCCACATCTGGTTCCACGGCCAGGACCTCACGGCCGAGCGCTGCAACATCAACAAGCTACGTGAGGACATCGGCATGGTGTTCCAGGGCTTTAACCTGTTCAACAACATGGACGTGCTCGACAACTGCACGCTCGCGCCCGTCACGCTCAAAAAGATGGGCAAAGATCAGGCCGAACAGGTCGCGATGGAGCATCTGGCAAGCGTGGGACTCGAAAAGTTCGCACACGCCGCCGTGGGTCGCCTGTCCGGCGGCCAAAAGCAGCGCGTGGCCATCGCCCGCGCCTTGTGCATGAACCCGCAAATCATGCTGTTCGACGAGCCGACCTCTGCGCTCGACCCCGAGATCGTGGGCGAGGTGCTCGAGGTCATGCGCAAGCTCGCTGCTGACGGCATGACCATGGTCGTCGTCACGCACGAGATGGCCTTTGCCCGCACGGTGTCCGACCGCGTGGTCTTTATGGACAAGGGCGTGGTGCTCGAGGATGCCGCGCCGGCCGAGCTCTTCGGCAACCCCAAGCACCGGCGTACCCGCGAGTTCCTCTCGCGCTATCTCGAGGACAAATAACCGACCGCAAACGCTTATGTGGCAGGGCCGCTCCGGTGGGGCGGCCCTCGTCATCACAATCGAAAGGATGTCATGGCCGAGGTTTGGCGCTTCTTTGCGCACGAGGATGATTTTGCCGATATCGACGAGGTCGGCGCGTGCGAGCGCCTGGGCCGCGTGCTGTCGTTTCCGACGATTTCGAGCATGGATGCCCAGACGGTGGACTGGCAGGCGTTTGCCGACCTGCGCGCCTATATGCAGCAGGCCTGGCCGCGCGTGTTTGCGGCGGGCGAGGTCGAGCTCATCGACCATTCGCTGCTCGTGACGCTTGCCGGCATCGACCCCGTCCTCAAGCCGGTCATGCTCATGGGCCACATGGACGTGGTTCCCGTGGTGCCGGGCACCGAGACAGACTGGACGCACAATCCCTTTAGCGGGCACGTGGACGACACCTATATTTGGGGTCGCGGCGCCATCGATATGAAAGACCAGGTCGCAGGCATCCTGGAGGCCGTTGAGTATGCGCTGGCGCACGGCTGGCAACACGAACGAACCCTGCTGCTGGCCTTTGGCCAGGATGAGGAGACCACGCAGTGCGGCGCGGGTGCCATTGGCCGCGTGCTCGAGGAGCGCGGCGTTGAGCTTGAGTACCTGATTGACGAGGGCGACTATCGTATCGTTGAGGCTGCCGAGTACGGCGCAGGCGAGGGTTGGCTTATGCATGCCGATCTTGCCGAGAAGGGCTATGCCGATATCGTGCTCAGGACGAAGAGCGAAGGCGGGCATTCTTCCAACCCTTACGGCGGCACGTCGCTCGAAGTGCTCAGCCGCGCTATTGCCGCGATTTGCGATATCGAGTGGCCGGCGCGTGTGACCGACCTGCTTGCCGCGCAGCTCGTCGAGCTGGGGCTTTATACCGCATACGAGATTGCTGCCAGCAAGGATGCCATCGTGCGCGACTGCCTCGCCAGCAAAAAGCTGTACCCGCTTGTAACCACCACCTGCGCGCCCACGCAAATCGAAGGCGGCAGTACCGGTGCCAACGTAATGCCGCAGGATATGTGGGCCAATATCAACTTCCGCATGCTCGAGGGCACGAGCGTGGCCGATGTCGTGGCCTGCTGCCGCGAGGCCGTTGCCACCGCTGGGCTCGCTGGCCGAGTCGAGGTCGAGCTGGGCCCCGGCAGCTCCGAGCCCTCGCCGTCCCCGCGCGTGGGCGGTCCGGGGCTCGAGGCCGTTCGCGCCATCGCCGCCCGCTATTTCCGTGATCCCAAGGGGACGGAGGAAAACGGATCGTCTGCGGTGGGCCAAGAGCCGATCAGCATCGTGCCCTCGACCGTGATTGGCGCAACCGATGCCGCCAACTACCAGCGCATTTGCCGCGAGTGCATCCGCTTCTCCGCCTTTGTGGTCGACGATGACGAATGCGACCGCGGCGTCCACGGCACCAACGAGCGCATCACCCGTCGCGCCTACCTCCAAGGCACCCGCTTCCTCATCGCCCTGCTCCGCACGCTCTAGAATGTGACAAAGGGACTGAGCCGATTTCATCGGTAATGAGACAAAAACTGTAATAGAAAAAGCTAAGATATCTTAAGAGACATATGCTGGGGTTGGTATTCCTTGAACGACCGCGGGCATGTGCCAGACCGCCTCGGCCCCCGGGGAGCGCCCGGGCAGGTCGCCGTGTGACTGGGGAGGAAATTATGCAGGAGCTCAGAGAGATGACGTCTCGACTCGTGAATATTGCTACCGGGGGGTGTCTAAGCAGGGAACTTCCTGGTGAACACCGGCCGCGCGAGCGGTGGTCCGTCATGTCTTATGGCCGTCGTCGTGGGCTGCGCCCGGTCTCGCCATATGTGATTGTTTTGGCCCTCGCCGTCGCGCTGACGGCGAGTATCTTCCTGCCGACCCGTGCGGAAGCGGCGTTTTCGGACCACACGGTTACGACGATTTCGCCTTCGGGGACAACAATCAACCTGTTTGATTACTGGGTGAATCCCGATAACCATCTGTCGGTTTCCGGCAACGGCGGCGTCAACGCAAACCACCGGTTCCAGTTTAACGACGGCCAGGGTGGTGAGTCGCTCAACCATTGGACGGGCAACACGAACCCGCAGCCCGGCATTGTCAACAACACGCTTTTAGACGGCTATCCGCAGCTTTCCAAAACCTGGGGCGGCGAGTCCCTCTGCTACCTGTTCGATTCCTCTGCCCAGATCGGCAAGACGTCCCATTTTGGCGTGACGGGCCTCCTCAAGGTTCAGAACGGCTACTACGTCTATGACAGCTCCAAAAACTACGCAGCCTACAACGCTGACAAGAATGCCTTCGACATCTATGACACCTGGGGCATTGACAAAGTGGGCGATTCGTCCCACCAGGGTCAGTTCTTCCCGTTCGACGCGGCAGACAAGGTGCTCAAAGAGGAAAACGGCCGGCTCGTCCAAACCGGCATCAAGGCAGACAACACCGGTGATTCGCGCTACAACGACGGCCGCCCCGTCAACCACCACTTCGGCCTCTCAATGTCCACGCGATTCGTGCAGCCTGCTGGCGGCAAGACGAACGCGGGCGACGACATGGTGTTCGAGTTCGCCGGCGATGATGACGTCTGGGTGTTCATCGACGATGTCCTCGTGGGTGATATCGGCGGTATTCACAACCGCGCGAGTCTGAGCATCAACTTTTGTACGGGCGACATTAAGGTGAACGGTAATAACGACGGCACACTGAAGAACAAGTACCAGAAGGCGAATAAGGACACTTCGGGCTTCAACGGCAACACCTTCGCTGAAGGCACCAACCACACCCTCAAGTTCTTCTACCTGGAGCGCGGCGCCACCGACTCCAACATGGAGCTCAAGTTCAACCTCGTGACGGTGCCCGAGTCCGACATCATCAAGTTCGACCAGGACGGCAAGTTCGTACAGGGTGCCGAGTTCAAGCTCTATAAGACCGACAAGGACTTCAAGACCGTGGGCGAGCTCATCGGCTCCGGTACCACGGACGAGGCCGGCCACCTAACGCTCACGAACGACGTGGACAACGGCGTCATCAACTTCGACGATCTCTACAACAAGGATCACGACAACAACAAGTACTACCTCCTGAAGGAGACGCGCGTACCCGAGGGATACCGCTCGAGTCTCGCGGCGACGGGTGGTAGCATGCAGCTCGAGTACGTGCCCGCGAGCGCTGAGAACGGCGCGGGCGGCGTCATCATCAACCGCGGCGGTATGGACGCGGGCAGCGTCGTGTGGAAGACCGGTGCGTTCGCCGCCGCGAAGGAGACCATCACCGCGCCGTCGACCGTGTACAAGGCAAATAATGACCTGACGAAGTCCGACAAGACCGTCAATCTGGACTCCGGCATACTGTTCGCTGTGGTGCTCAAGCGCGACAAAAGCGCAGGCACAGGTATCAAAGATCCGAGCAATTGGTACGCCGTGTCGGGCGACCCATCGACGGGAGCGGGATACACCCTCGCCAAGGAGCCGGGCATGACCGGTGCTATCGAGGCGGCGAAGAAGGACCTGCACGCCTTCACGCTCAACACAAGCGGCCAGTACCAGGTAGAGATTCAAAATCTGCCCGGTGACATCTCCAAGTACTACTACCTGCTGAGCGGTGATGCCCGCAAGGATGCCGAGTACACGGTGGCCATCTACCACACAACGGCGAGCTCGATCGGCGACGCGACGCCTGAGAACACAGTCCACGTGTACAGCGACGACATCGCAGACGGCACGAACTTCAAGCGGCAGTTCGCCACGCGCCTGCTCGTCACGAACATCCAGAATCGCCTGTTCGTGCAGAAGACCGATACCGAGGGTAAGCCCGTTGACGGGGCGAAGTTCGGCCTTTACAAGTCCACCCAGGTGACTACGGATGCGAACGGCAAGGCCGTGCTCGATGGCGACCAGGCCCCCTACGACACCCTGACGACGAGGTCGGTCGCCAACCCGGTCAAGCTCGAAGGGGCGGGCGTATTCCCGTCTACGAGCGACAGTAGCGAGCCGCTCGTGAAGGGTACCTACTTCCTGAAGGAGGTCTCGGCGCCCAATGGCTTCCTGCTTAATGACAGGCTCATCAAGGTGATTGTGGACGATTACGGCGTCCACGCCGATGCTGGTACAGTTGATGACGGCGTTTCGACGTTCGTGGGCGTGGGCTCGCTCATGAAGAGCCTGGGCCAGTTTGGCGCAGAGGTCGACATTGACAACACGCTCACGTGGATCAAGGGCCAGCGCCAGACGTCCGACGGGACGCTCGACGGCAACGGCAACCTTTCCTGGAACAATGACGCCAAGGGCGGCGAGAATGAGGTACATCTTAAGTACGGCGCCAATGGACGTGTCTACCAGTATGGGCCCACCAAGAAGGACGAACCTTACCGCCTGGAGACCGAGACGGGCTGGATACGTATGGGCATCACGCAGGACGTGTCTGGTGACACTAATGCGAAGGGCGCCCGCGTCGACCTGGGCGACATGAATCTGAACGCCCTGTTTACGGGCGCCACCTGCGTGCGCGTGGCGAACGAACGCGAGGCGAGCCTCGAGGTGATGAAGAAGGTCATGGTGCCAGCGGGCCTGACGGGAAAACCGGACGCGGGGTTCACCTTCAAGTTCACCGTGCCCACGACGGCGGGGAAGACGTACAAGGCCGCGGTGTTTGAGAACGCGGGGACCGCAAGCGAGAAGCAGGTCGGCAAAATGTTCGACCTCGAGAACGGCCGCGAGCAGACCATCACGGCCGACCAGACGATCCGCGTGTACGGTCTCGCCGAGGGTGACCAGTACGCGGTGCAGGAGCTGACCGGCGCAGACAAGATGCCCGCGGGCTATAAGCTGACCGGCCGCAAGCAGGGTGACAAGAATCTGACTGAAGAAGGCGATAGCATCTCGGGCAGGATTGCCCCGCAGAATTCCGACGGCACGGTGGCCAAAGACAACAAGCTGGTGTTCACCAACAGCTACAGCGTGAAGTCTTCGGTGACGCTCACAGGCATCAAGGCGAAGAAGAAGTTCACCGGCCGTGAGTGGACTAGCGCCGACAGCTTCGAGCTTTGCCTGCGCGCCGCCGATGGAACGCCGATGCCTGATGGTGCCACGGCAGCGCCCGTGGCCGGCATGAAGCAGGTCGAGAAGACCGTTACGAGCGCCGAAGAATTTAGCTTCGGAGAGATTAAGTATGAGAAGCCTGGCAAGTACACCTACTACATTGCCGAGACTACGCCCGCCAAGAGCGATCCCAGTTGGCTGGGCGGTGTCAGCTACTCCAGCGCCGAATACAAAGTGACCGTAACGGTGAAGGATGACGGCAAGGGAAATCTGACCGAGCCAGTCGTCAAAATGGAGCAGATCTATAAGGATGATGGCACCGCCACATCTCAGGTGATCGACGATCAGATTGCGGTGATCACGAACACGTACCGCCCGAAGGAGACCTCGGTAACGCTCAAGGCGACGAAGCGCTTCACGGGCGGTGAGCTCGCGGGGAGTGACTTCACGTTCCAGCTGCTCGACAAGGACGGCAGCGTGGTCCAGACTGTCCAAAACGAGAAGGACGGCAAGGTCGCCTTTGCAGCCATCGACTACGCTACGCCGGGCGACCACGACTACACCATCAAGGAGGTGAAGGGCGCCGACTCGACCGTCGTCTACGACGCGAAGGGCGTGAAGGTCCACGTCAAGGTCACCGACGAAAAGGGCGAGCTGAAGGCGACCGTCACCTACGACGGTGAGAAGGCCGTGCCGACCTTCACCAACACGAAGCCGACGGCGGACGTCACCGTTGAGGCCACGAAAGTTCTCGCGGGCAAGGACCTGACGGCCGATGCGTTCACCTTCGGCTTGTACGACCAGGACGGCAATGAGGACGCTCGCGGCACCAACGATAAGAATGGCAAGGTCAAGCTGACCGTCAAGGGCCTGAACCTGGGCGAGTACGACTACACGCTCAAGGAGGTCGCTGGCAGCGATTCGACCATCACCTACGATTCCACGGAGGTGAGGGTTCACGTCTCGGTGAAGGCGGAGGGCGACAAGGCGAAGGCGACCGTCACTTACGACGGCAAGAACGATATCCCGACCTTCAAGAACACGTATCAGCCCGCCGAGACCTCGGTGACGCTCGCGGCGAAGAAGGCCTATGTGAAGTCCGACAGCACGCCGGCTGCGCTCAAGGGCGGCGAGTTCGCCTTCGACCTGTACGAGGGCGATCTGACGGCCGAGCAGCTGAAGGGCAAGCAACCCATCCGGAGCGCCAAGAACGGCGAGGACGGCACCGTCACCTTCCCGGCCATCAACTACACCAAGGCCGGCGAGTACAAGTACACCATCGTGGAGAAGAAGGGCGACCTGTCCCACGTGACCTTCGACGACGCGGTGCACCATGCCGCGGTGAAGGTCATGGACAAAGCTGGCAAGCTGGACGCCGCCGTTGCCTACGATGGTGACAAGGCCGATGCCCCCACCTTCACGAACACCTACACCGCAAAGGGATCCGTGGAGCTGACGGCGACCAAGGTCGTTGCGGTCGCGCCGGGCTTCACGCACGACACCAAGCTGAAGGGCGGCGAATACACGTTCGAGCTGAAGGACGCCGACGGCAAGGTGCTCGACACCGCGAAGAACGAGGCCGATGGCACGGTGAAGTTCACGCGCGACTTCGAGCTCGCCGACCTGGGCGGCGCCGCGAGCAAGGACTTCGCCTACACCATCGCGGAGAAGCCGGGCGCGGAGGCCGGCATGGTCTATGACAACCATACCCTCACCTATACGGTGACGGTCACAGACGATGGCGCCGGTACGCTGACGGCCACACCGCAGGTAACGAGTGGAGACAAGACCTTCACGAACACGTACCGCCCGAAGGAGACCTCGGTAACGCTCAAGGCGACGAAGCGCTTCACGGGTGGCGAGCTCGCAGGGGGCGACTTCACGTTCCAGCTGCTCGACAAGGATGGCAACGTGATCCAGACCGTCCAGAATGACAAGGACGGCAAGGTCGCCTTCCAGGCAATCAGCTACGACACGCCGGGCGATCACGACTACACCATCAAGGAGGTTGCCGGCAACGACCCGACCGTCGTGTACGACACGAAGGACGTGAAGGTCCACATCAAGGTCTCCGATGAGAAGGGCGAGCTAAAGGCGACCGCCACCTACGACGGCGAGGCCGACGTTCCGACCTTCACCAACTCGAAGCCGACGACGGACGTTACCGTCGAGGCGACGAAGATCCTCACGGGCAAGGACCTGACGGCCGACGCGTTCACCTTCGGCCTGTACGACCAGGCCGGCAACGAGGTCGCCAAGGGCACCAACGACCGGGGCGGCAAGGTCGAGCTGGCCGTCAAGAACCTGAACCTGGGCGAGTACGACTACACGCTCAAGGAGGAGAAAGCCGGCCAGACCGTCGACGGCGTGGCCTACGACGCCAAGGAAGTCAAGGTCCACGTCAAGGTAGAGCAGAACCAGGGCGACAACAACAAGACGAAGGTGACCGTCACCTATGACGGTGCCGCTACGGCTCCCACCTTCAACAACACCTACGACGCAAAGGGCTCCGTAATCCTGACGGCGACCAAGACCATCAAGGTTGCGGACGGCTTCGACCACACGACGAAGCCCGCGGACGGCGAGTTCACCTTCGACCTGAAGGACGCTGCCGGCAACGTGCTCGACACCGCGAAGAACGATGCAAACGGCAAGGTCAGCTTCACGCGCGAGTTCCAGCTCTCCGACTTGGACGGCGCCGCGAGCAAGGACTTCACCTACACCATCGTGGAGCAGCCGGGCGCGGAGCCGGGCATGGTCTATGACAGCCATCCCCTCACCTATACGGTGACGGTCACGGACGGCGGGAACGGAGCACTGAATGCGAAGGCGATCGTGACGAGCGCATCCGGCTCGGATACCTTCACTAACACCTACCAGCCGGCCGCGACCGGCCTGGCCCTCGGTGCGCAGAAGAGCTATGTGAAGAAGGACGACAACACGCCGATCGTCCCCAAGTGGGGCGAGTTCACCTTCGATGTGTACGAGGGCAACCTGACGGCTGAGCAGCTTGCCGGGGCCAAGCCCGTCCGGACCGCGACCAACGGCGCGGACGGAAGTGTTAACTTCGACGCCTTCTCCTACGCGAAGCCGGGCACGCACGAGTACACCATCGTGGAGCGGAAGGGTGATCTGGCCTACGTGACCTACGACGCCGCGGTGCACCATGCCGTGGTGACGGTTGCGGACAATGCCGGCACGCTGCAGGCGAGCGTCGCCTACGACGGCACGAATGTCACGAAGCCCAGCTTCACCAACACCTACGAGGCACAGGCGACGGACTCCGGCGCGATCGCCCTCACCAAGAGCGTTGACGTGCACGACGGCAGCTATCAGCTAAAGGCGGGAGACTTCGCCTTCGAGCTGGTGGGGTCTGACGGCTCGGTGATCCAGACCCAGAAGAACGATGCGCACGGCAAGGTTGTCTTCGACAAGCTGACCTTCGACCATGCGGGCACCTTTACCTACACGGTCCGCGAGGTGCAGCCGACGGGGGACGCGCCGGGCGTGTCGGGCGTGACCTACACCGGCAAGACGTACACCCTGACCTACGTGGTGAAGGACAACAACGACGGCAAGCTGGCGGTAGAGAGCTCCACGGCGAAGCCGAGCAAGGGCACCGAGAACGGCGTCACCCCCAACACCATGACGTTTGCGAACAGCTACCAGCCGGGCGCGACCTCCTACCAGATCTCCGGCATCAAGGTGCTTGAGAATACCGATTCGGCCACCATGCGGACGCCCGCCGATGGCGAGTTCACGTTCGCGCTGATTGACGCGGCCACCGGGCAGGAGATTGACCGGACCACGAACGCGGGTATCGCGTTTACCTTCAAGGCCATCTCGTACACTGCGACTGGTTCGCATACGTACCAGGTGAAGGAGGTTGCGGGCCAAGATGGCACCATCACTTACAGCGATGCGGTGTTGGATGTGACGGTGAGCGTGACCGACGACGGCAGCGGCCAGCTGACCGCGACGGCGAACAAGACGGCCGCGGATCTGACCTTCACCAACACCTACACGCCGACGGCAACGACGGCGACGATTACCGGAACGAAGGCCCTGACCGGCCGCGACCTGGCCGAGGGCGAGTTTTCCTTCGACCTGAAGGACGCCGCCGGCAACGTGGTCCAGACGGTGCAGAACGGCGTCGACGGCACGTTCGGCTTCGCGCCGCTGCAGCTGGACAAGGTGGGGACGTACGTCTACACCGTGTCCGAGCGGGCAGGGGCGACGGCGAACGGCGTCACCTACGACACGACGGTCTTTACCGCGACGGTGACGGTGACGGAGAATGCGGAGACGCACGCGCTGGAGGCGCAGGTTGCCTACAGCAAGGGCGGCAAGGCTGCGGATGCGGTGGCGTTCAGCAACAGTTACGCGCCGGCCGCGACTGAGGTGAAGCTGGGGGCCTCCAAGGTGCTGAGCGGCGAGGACCTGAAGGAAGGGCAGTTCTCCTTCCAGCTGAAGGATGCCGACGGCAAGGTGCTGCAGACCGCAAAGAACGCGGCGGACGGCACGGTGGGCTTCGAGGCGATCTCGTACGACAAGCCCGGAACGTACGCCTACAGCATCTCCGAGGTGGACGACGGTCAGAAGAACGTGACGTACGACGCGGCCGAGCACCGGGTAACGGTGACGGTGACGGACGACGGTGCGGGCCATCTGGTGGCGACGGTAACCTATGACGGCGCCGTGGCGCCGGTGTTCAAGAACACGTACACGCCGCCGACCACCCCGCCGACGGAGCCGCCCACCAATCCGCCGAGCAAGTCACCGGTGCCGAAGGAGGAGAAGCCGGGTCTGCCGTATACGGGCGATACCAGCTTGTCGCCGATGGCCCTGGGTGGCATCGCGGGCGGCGCGGTGGTGCTGATCGCCGCAGGCGTTATCCTGCGGCGCCGGAACCGGTAGCTATGGCGGCCGAGAAGGGCTTTGATTGAGGGCGGGTGGTCGCAGGGCGCGGCCGCTCGCCCTTTTTGGTGAAAGGCTATGTTAACCCGCCGTTTGCACGTCCGGCTCCAGATGGAACTCGTACTCCGGCTCCATCATCTTCTTCCGGATCTTTTCGTAGCGCCCGTCGTCGAGCTGCTCGCGCATGAGCGACGTCCTGTCCCCGACGCGTGCGGCCTCGCGCAGCCATCTGAACCACATCAGGCAGCTGTGGAGCCTGCGGGTCGATACGCCCTTGAACCTCTCGAGGAAGTGGCCGAGCGAACCCTGCGCTTCAGCATCCTCTGGACCGTGTCCCGCTCGTACCCGGTGAGCCTGCCGTGGGTCCTCGGGACCGCCCTCGCGGCGCCCTTCCCGCCCTTTCCGGACATGGCGTCCTCCGATCTCCCGGGGCCGGCCGATCCGGCCCTCAGGGTATCGGATTCCCAAATTTATCCGTATATGTGCGGATGAATGCGGGAGGCGTTCGGATGAAGTTGTATTCAAGGAAAGAGACTGACCCTTTGTCGCATTCCGTGCGGGTTATATGCAGGTATGCCTGCGCACGCTATCATGTATGGGTTAGACCGCAACTATGTACCTCATACGCGAAGGGATGCGCATGTATCTGAAGATCGACATGTTCTAGCTGGGCTTACCCCCGCAGTGGCGCCGCGCGCCCCATCAACTCTGCCGATTTTCGCCTTCACGCACATAAAGGAGTCCCGCCATGCGCGACAAGCTCGAAAAGATCATTAAGGCCTACGAGGAGCTCGAGAAGAAGCTTTCCGACCCGGCCGTCGCCTCCGACATCAAGGAGTTCACGCGTCTCAACAAGGAGTACGCACACCAGTCCGACCTCATCGCTGCCTCGCGCGAGTACATCGGCGCGCTCGATGACATCGAGGCCGCCAAGGAGATGCTCCGCGACACCAGCGATGCGGACGAGAAGGAGATGCTCCAGATGGACATCTCCGAGAACGAGGAAAAGCTTCCCCAGCTCGAGGAAGACATCAAGTACATGCTCATCCCGAGTGACCCCAACGACGACAAGAACACCATCGTCGAGATTCGCTCCGCCGCCGGTGGCGACGAGGCGGCCATCTTCGCCGGCGACCTGTACAAGATGTATCAGCGCTTTTGCGAGTCGCGCGGCTGGAAGACTACCGTGCTCGATTCCAGCCCCAGCGAGGCCGGCGGCTTTAAGTCCATTGAGTTCAAGGTCGAGGGCGACCGCGTCTACTCCGTTATGAAGTACGAGTCCGGCGTGCACCGTGTCCAGCGCGTCCCCAAGACCGAGTCCCAGGGCCGCATCCAGACTTCAACGGCTACCGTCGCCGTGCTTCCCGAGGCCGAGGAAATCGACGTCCAGATCAACCAGTCTGACCTGCGCATCGACACCTACTGCGCCTCCGGCCCTGGCGGTCAGTGCGTTAACACCACCTACTCCGCCGTGCGCATCACCCACCTGCCCACCAACACCGTGGTGCAGTCGCAGGAGCAGCGTTCCCAGATCCAGAACCGCGAGGTCTGCATGCAGATGCTGCGCGCCCGTCTGTACGAGATGGAACTCGAGAAGCAGCAGGCCGAGCTCGGTGCCGAGCGCCAGAGCCAGATCGGCCACGGCAACCGTTCCGAGAAGATCCGTACTTACAACCAGCCCCAGGACCGCGTGACCGATCACCGTATCGGCTTCAACTCCACCTACAACGGCGTCCTTCTGGGCGATCAGCTCGGCACCGTGATCGAGGCACTCGCCGCCGCCGAGCGTGCCGAGAAGCTGGCACAAGCAGTTTAAGTTACGGCGTTTTACCAAACGCCGTAACGGCTCGACGCTGCAAACGCCCCTAAGCGGCAATCTGACGTTCAATCGTCGGTCGCGTACCGAAGTACGCTTCCCTCCTCTTTCACGTCACCTTGCTCGCTTAGGGACGTTTTCGCTGACTTATGCTCAACCTGCGGGATTTCCAAGGTAGTCATTGGGGACGTTCTTAAATGACTAGGTTGGGTAAATTACTTTTCGAGTTTATTTAATCTGCTTTGTTAGAAATTAAGCTGCCTACCTGCTCAAAGTAATTAACAGCCTTCATCTGCTATTGATAATATTGCTCGAAAAATCGTCCAAGAAGTCGCGGGGCGATTTTTGATGTGTCGCGCGTCAAGTGATTTGGCAAGTTCTTGGTTAGATATTGGTCAGTTTTGGGCGACCTTGCCAAAAGCTTGACGAATGCAGATTTAGACGTCGACGAATGAACATTTCAGGCAGGTTCCAAGCAAAAATCTGGGCTGATTCTCGATAATCGCCTTCAATCGCCCCTTGCCAAGCGCTAGCCTCGCTTACAATCTGCTCCGACATTCGCGCGCCGTCCGGCGCTTAAGAGGGGAGGGCCCCATGGCAAACGAGATTTGGACCATCAAGCGTTGTCTCGAGTGGACCAAGGAGTACCTGGCCGAGCGCGGCGAGGAGCACCCCCGTCTTTCTGCCGAGTGGCTGCTCTGCGCTGCCACGGGTTTGGCACGCATCGACTTATATATGCGCATGGACGAGACGCTTAACGCGGCTCAGCTCGAGACCATGCACGCGGCCGTTGTTCGTCGCGCTAAAGGTGAACCGCTGCAGTACATCACCGGCAGCACGCAGTTTCGCATGATCGACGTCACGTGCGCCCCCGGCGTGCTCATTCCGCGTCCCGAGACCGAGATGCTCGTCGAGGAAGTCCTCAATTATCTGGATGCCGAGGTGCTGAGCCCCGAGGCTGCTGCCCGTCAGCGTGTTGAGCTGCCTTGGAACGATGAGGTCGAGGAGGCACGCAAGGCTGAGGCCGCGCTGGCAGACGAACGCGCGACCGCCGAGCGCCGTGCCGCCAACCTGACGGCCGCCGATGAGGCTGCGCTGGGTAGCGACGTGCTCGGCAGCCGTGCCTATGCCGAGGAGCTGGCCGACCGCGAGGCCGAGGAAGCCGCCGCGCAGGCAGCAGAAGCCGAAGTCGCGGAAGCCGCCGAGTCCGAGCTCGACGAATACGGCATCGCCATCGAGGGTGCCGACCAGGAGACGGCTTCAGCTCAGGATGCCGCTTCGCCTGCCCCAGCCGAGCCCCGCATCGCCCGCGTTCTCGAGGTCGGCTGCGGCACGGGCTGCATCTCGCTCTCCCTTGCCTGGGAGCGCCGCGGCCACGTTACCTGCACCGCCACCGATATCGAGCCGCGCGCTATCGATCTGGCCACCAAAAACCGCGACGCGCTCGGTCTCACATCCGATGAGGTTGCCTTTAGCCTCACCAACCTGGTGAGTTCCATTCCCCGCGAAGAGTGGGGCACCTTTGACGTGCTCGTCTCCAACCCACCTTACATCCCGACCGGCGTCATGCGCTCGCTGCCGCACGAGGTCAAGGACTTTGAGCCCGATCTGGCGCTCGAGGGCGGTGCCGACGGCCTCGATATCTTCCGCCGCCTGCTCAACGCGGCGCCCTACATGTTGCGCGCCGGTGGCCTGTTTGCCTGCGAGCTCTACGAGGGCGCCCTCGATGCCGCGGCCGAGCTCTGTCGTCAAGCGGGTCTGTCGGACGTGCGCATCGTCCACGACCTCACCGATCGTCCCCGTATCGTCCGAGCCATCGTCACCGAGCCCAAACAGCGCCAGTAATATTCATTAACTGGTTAGCAAAAATTATAAAGTAGTTTATAATTAGGACGGCTGAAAGAGGCCGGCCCATGCAACCTCCTACCTTTCGGGAAATCATTGCCCTACTCAAGCACGATGGATTCGTGAAGGTCGCGCAAGTCGGTAGTCATGCTAAGTATGTTTCTGGTGACCGTGTTGTCACCGTGAACGGCTCTGGTGGTGATCGACCAAAGAAGGGCACGTGGGCAAGTATTCGTCGCCAAGCTGGATGGTAGTTGGAGGCAAAATGAGGCAGCGATTTACCTATGACTGCGTTCTCATAAAAGAAGACGACGGTTACTGCGCCAGCTTCCCGCAGATTCCCGGCGCCTTTGCCGATGGCGATACGCGCGAAGAAGCGATTGCCCATGCCACCGAGGCGCTGATGGCGTTTTTGGCCGACGACCTCAACAACGGTTTGACTCCGGCAGGGTACGAACACTCGGCCGAGGTCGTGGCCCTTTCAGTCGAAATCGACCACGAGGACGCTCGGGAAGCGGCGTGCCGAACATTTAAAGACGCAGCGCTGGACCTCAAAGTCTCCGCTCCGCGGATTACCGCTCTGGTCAAAGCCGGAAAGCTCGATGTTGAACTCGTCGACGGCCGTCGGATGATAACGATAGACAGCATCGAGCGCTACGCCGCCCAAAAACGCCACGCCGGCAGGCCAAAGAAGTTCGTCGCAGTTCAATAACCCCCTCACTTTCACCGACTACTAAAGCCGCTCACCAAACCAACATGCGCTCTGGGCAAATAGGTTGAATGTTTCGTGCGAGAATGCCCTTCAGTAAACAAACTTTCACCAGGGCGTAAGGGGCTGGCATACACATGCAGACGGTCTATCGGGTATACGAGGGAACGCGCGAGCCGCATCGGCTCGCCGTCGAGCGCACGGCCGAGGTGCTCGGCCGCGGCGGCCTGGCCTTGATCCCGACCGAGACCGTCTACGGTGTCGCCGTGGCAGTCAACGCCTTCTCGGACGCCGTGCCCCAAGATACAAGCGAATCCTTGTTGTGGCCGCGCGATCCGCATGCCACCGTTAACGGCGCCGCGGTCCCCGCGCTTGGTACTGGCTACCGCCGCATCTTTACCCTCAAGCAGCGCAAGCTCACCCAAACGGTCGCCTGGCTGGTCGATGGCGTCGAGGCGCTCGACCGCTATGGCGTGGATATCCCGGAAGATGCCCGCGTACTTGCGCGACGATGCTGGCCGGGAGCCCTGACTATCGTGGTCAAGGCGGCTCCCTGCGTGCCGACCTTTATGCGTGCTGCCGACGACACCGTGGCCCTGCGCGCTTCGGCTTCTCCCGTGGTCCAAGCGCTCATCCGCGCCTGCGGCAGTCCCCTTGCCTGCACGAGCGCCAACACACACGGCGCGCCCTCGCCGGCAAGCTTTGCCGCCGTCGAAGGTCGCATCCTGGAGGGGGTCGATGTTGCCGTCGACGCCGGCGAGACCCCGTGTCGCGACGCCTCGACCATCGTGTCGTTCCAGCACGGCGGGCTCCAGATCCTGCGCCAAGGCGCACTTCCCGCATCAGAGATCGAACGGGTCCTGTCCGACCCGATGCAATAGAAAGGTGTAAGCGATGTCGTTGAATCTGGGCAGCCTGGGCATGGAAGATGCCTCGTTTAACTTTGGCGGTTCCTACATCATGGCGCTCGACTGCGGCACCACCTCGGTACTTGCGACCATCGTCGACGAGTACGGCTGCATCGTCGCGCAGGCACGTCGTAGCGTCAAAACCGGCTTCCCGCGTCCCGGTTGGATAGAGCAAGACCCCATGGAGGTGCTTGCCAGCCAGATCGGCGTGATGATGGAGGTCCAGTTTAAGAGCGGCATCCATTCTGACCGCATCGCCGCCATCGGTATCTCCAACCAGCGCGAGACCACGGTGGTGTGGGACCGCATAAGCGGCCAACCCATCTATAACGCCATCGTGTGGCAATGCCGTCGCACCGCACCTCTGATCGACGAGCTGGTCGAGCGGGGCGCAGAAGAGCTGGTGCGCTCCCGCACGGGACTCACGCTCGACCCGTATTTCTCGGCCTCCAAGGTGCAGTGGATTCTCGACAACGTCGACGGTGCGCGTGAGAGCGCGGCGGCGGGCGACCTCATGTTCGGCACCATCGACACCTGGCTCATCTACAACCTCACCGGCAGTCAGGTCTTTGCCACCGACTACACCAATGCCAGCCGCACGGCACTCTTTAATATCCATACGCTCGATTGGGACGACGACCTGCTGGCGCTCTTTGACGTTCCACGTTCCATGATGCCCGAGGTTCGTTGGAGCTCGGGCGACTACGGCCGCGTCGCGAGCGATATCATGACCAACATGCCACCCATCATGGGCGTGGCGGGCGACCAGCAGGCGTCGCTGTTCGGCCACTGCTGCTTCCATCCCGGCCAGACCAAAAACACCTATGGCACGGGTTGCTTTATGCTCATGAACACCGGCGACGAGGTCGTCGAATCCAAGAACGGTCTGGTCTCCACGATCGGTATCGCCGCGGACGGCAAGATCAGCTATGCACTCGAGGGCTCCATCTTTGCTGCCGGTTCCACCATGAACTGGCTTCGCAACAACATGGGCATCATCTCGAGTGTGAGCGAGTCCGCGCAACTCGCCGCTTCGATCAACGACAACGAGGGCTGCTACTTCGTCCCCGCCTTCGCTGGCCTGGGCGCTCCCTGGTGGGACCCGCGTGCCCGCGGTATCGTGTGCGGCCTGACCGGTGCCTCGAGTCGCGCGACCATTGTGCGTGCGGCCTGCGAGTCCATGGCCTACCAGAGTTATGACGTGCTGCGCGCCATGGAGCAGGACGTGGGACTTTCGATTGAGCGCCTGTCCGTCGATGGCGGCGCCTCACGCAACGAGTTCATCATGCAATTCCAGGCCGACCTGCTGGATATCCCCGTGCTGCAATGCGAGACGGTGGAGACCACGGCAATCGGTGCCGCGTACTTGGCGGGTCTTGCCGTCGGCTATTGGGAAGACCTTGAAGAGCTGGAGCAAAATGCCCAGATCGTTAGGACCTTCCTTCCCCATATGTCCGCCGAGCGTCGCGAGCAAAACCTTGCGGGCTGGCGTGATGCAGTCAAGCGCTCGCTCAGTACCGCACAGTAGGGCTGCGATGGGCTGCTCGATACAACAAACCGCTAAACTTATGCACGGCGCGCGGCAACAACATCGCCATGCGCCTTGTCAGCAAGGCCATCTTCCGGCCGCAACGAAAGGGGCAATCAACCCATGACCGTCACCTACGATACGTCCCGTGTGACCCTTGTCGATCACCCGCTCGTCCAGCATAAGCTGTCGATTCTGCGCGACAAAAACACCGGCACCAACCAGTTCCGCCAGCTCGTGCGCGAACTCGCACTTTTTGACGGCTACGAGGCCATGCGCGACCTGCCCATGGAAGACGTCGAGGTCGAGACCCCCATCACCACCGCAACGTTTAAGCAGCTCGCCGGCAAAAAGCTCGCCATCGTTCCCATTCTGCGTGCAGGCCTTGGCATGGTCGATGGCATCCTCGACTTGGTACCCTCCGCTCGCGTGGGCCACATCGGTATGGAGCGCGACGAGGTTACCCACGAGCCGCACGAGTATTACTGCAAGATGCCCAAGGATATCGACCAGCGCATCTGCCTGGTCGTCGACCCCATGCTCGCCACGGGCGGTTCGGCCGAGATGGCCATCAGCTACCTGCGCGAGCGCGGTGTCAAGGACATCCGCATGCTGTGCATCGTCGCGGCCCCCGAGGGCCTCAAGTCGCTGACTGAGAAGGACCCCGATGTGCATATCTATACCTGCGCCATCGACGACCATCTCAACGAAGCTGCCTACATCGTTCCCGGCTTGGGCGACGCCGGCGACCGCATCTACGGCACGCTGTAATCTCTGGGCCATACCGGCTAACGTCGAAAATACGAAGAAATGGTGCGCGCGGTCGAACAAAAGACGACCGCGCGCACTCCTGTTAACGGACGTTTTGCCCCGCAGGGTTCGAGAAAAACGTATTACCGTACCTGCGGCATAAAGAAGGTCTTAAGAAAACGAACAGGTGCGTATTAACCGATGCTTTTTCGGTTGTACTTTAGCGATTGGCTCGTACAATAGTCACCAATGTTTGGCGGGAACTGTCCTGTGAGGCGATAAAAAAGGAAAGTGAGGACGCCAGTGTTTCAGATAGCCGATCTGCTCGCTATCGTTGCAGGTGCCATCGCGGGCGCGATTGCCTTCCTTCCCTTTGTCTTTACGCTCAAGCCGGTTCTTGACGATAAGCAGAATGCGGACATGCTCAAGGGTATGGTGAGTCTGGCGGTCTCGGCAATCGCTCTGCTCGTCTTTACCTTGGTTGTGTTTGTGTTGTTCGGAGAGGCATTTCGCATGTTCCTCCTGGGCGAGGCGATCGGCTTCGTGGCCTTTATGGCCGCCTGCGCGGTTCGCGTCGCCAAGGCGCTACGAGATCCTCATGAGGTCGAAAGGTAAGTCGTGGAAATTTTTGAAAAGCTGCCTGATGAGATTAATCATCTGGTCAGCGAGTTCAGCTCCACCCCTGTCGTGGGCGATCTGAGCTGCGGCATCACGCAGTACTCGTTTTGGCTGATCGTCTCCACGATCGTGCTCCTGATCGTCCTGGCCGTGTTCAAGAAGAAGCAGACCCTGGTCCCCAAGGGCTTCTTCGTCAACGGTTTCGAGTACATCATCGAGTACGTCGAGAACGATATCGGCAAGGGCGTCGTGGGTGAGAACTGGAAGAAGCACTTCCCGTTCCTGTGCTCGCTTTTCCTGTTCATCCTGATCAATAACATGATCGGCCTGATCCCGGGAATGAAGCCCGGCACCGGTGCAATCGGCTCCACCGCCGCGCTCGCCATCTTCGCCTTCGTGTACTTCATCTACTACGGATGCAAGGCTCACGGCGTGATCGGCTACATCAAGAGCCTCGCTCCGCAGGGCGTGAGCTTCCCGATGAACGTGCTCGTGTGGGTCGTCGAGCTTTTCTCGACCTTCCTGCGCCTCATCACGCTCGCCGTCCGTCTGTTCTGCAACATGTTCGCAGGACACGTGGTCATGGGCTCGTTCGCCATCATGGCGAGCATGTTCATGCAGCCGCTGCTTCAGCAGGTTTCCGCGGCCCACGCCGTCGGCGCCCTGCCTTCGCTGGCCTGGCTTGCCATTCTCATCCTGATCTATGCGATCGAGCTTGTGGTCGGCGCCATCCAGGCTTACGTCTTCACGGTCCTTACCGCCGTGTATGTCTCCGAGGCAGAGGAGGTCGCGGAGGAGGAGTAGTCTTCCGTTCGCGCCTTAAAGGTAAGGCAATTCGTTAAACCGCCGGTGCCCGTACCCATGGAGCCCGGCAGTTATAAAAAGGTTATCCTGCGTGAAATAAGACACGCACGACAAAGGAGGAATCGTGGGAGTTATCGGTTACGGTCTCGGTGTTATCGGCGCTGGTCTTGCTATCGGCCTGTCTGCTCTGGGTGCTACGGGTGCTATGGCCCGTCAGCCTGAGGTCCAGGGCCGCGTGTTCACCGTCTTCATCATGGGCTCCGCTTTCGGCGAGGCTCTGGCTCTGATCGGCTTCGTTGTCGCGCTGATCGTTAAATAGCACGGAGCGTCAAGTATGAATCTTTCATCCCAGAAGAGCGCGATCGCACTCTCCGCGTCCGCGGCCGCGCTGCTCATGCCGGTTTCCGCGTTCGCCGAGGACGGCGCCGCCGGTGCGGACATCCTCATCCCTAAGATGGCGGAGTTCATCCCGGCGCTTATCGCCTTCCTGATTATCTGGATCGTGCTGGCCAAGGTCGCCCTGCCGGGCATCATGAAAACCATGGAGGAGCGCGGCAAGAAGATCGAGGAGAGCCTCGACGAGGCCGAGAAGACCAAGCAGGAGGCTATCGCCAAGCGCGCTGAGTCCGACTCGATCGTCACCGACGCCCGTCGTCAGGCTGCCGACATCGTTCTCGAGGCCCGTAAGGACGCCGAGTCCGAGCGTGCCCGTATCATCGAGGCTGCTCACAAGGAGGCCGAGGAGATCATCGCCAAGGCCCATACGACCGTCGAGGACGAGCGCAAGTCCATCTACGCCGGTGCCGCGAGCTCCATCGCCGACCTGTCCGTTGCCGTCGCCACCAAGATCGTGGGCGAGGCACTCGAGGACGATGCCGAGCAGAAGAAGCTCATCGAGCGCTACATCCAGGAAGCAGGTAGCCTGAATGCCGACTAGCCGCTATCAGGACAAGGTGCTCGAGACCTACGCGCGTTCCCTTTTGGAAGCCGCCAAGGCCGAGAACCATGTGTTCGAGGACCTCGAGATGATCGAGCGCTTGGCTTCTGCCAGCCCCGAGATCATCGCCGTGCTCGACACCATGTCCAAGCGCGACCAGCTCGACCTTCTTCCCAAGGTGGCAGCTGCCTTTAAGTATGTTGCCGAGGAAGACGAGGATGTAGTGGGCGTGACCGTCACCACGGCGATCCCGCTCGACGACGAGCTGCGTCAAACCATCACTAAGAAATGCGAGCAGGACTTCGGCCGCAAGGTATTCCTTATCGAGCAGGTCGACCCGTCTATCGTGGGCGGCCTGGTGCTCGAGGCCCGCGGCGAGCGTCGTGACATTTCCGTCAAGACGCAGCTGCGCATCGCGCAGGAGACCCTCGCAAACTCTGCTAATTCGTACGGAGGTGAAGCCTAATGTCCGAAACCCTCAATGCCCAGGATATCGCCAAGAAACTGCAGGAGCAGCTCACGAGCCTCTCCGCGACGGTCGATACGCATGAGGTTTCAACGGTCGACGAGGTAGGCGACGGCATCGCGCGCGTCTCCGGCCTCAAGAGCGCCATGGCAGGCGAGCTTCTGGAGTTCAAGAGCTCCGATACCGGTGAGACCGTCTTCGGCCTTGCCCAGAACCTTGACCGTGACGAGGTCGGCGCCGTTCTGTTTGGTGCCGTCGACTCCATCAAGGAAGGCGACGAGTGCCGCACCACTGGCCGCATTATGGATATCCCCGTGAGCCGTGCCATGCTCGGCCGCGTCGTCAATCCGCTCGGCCAGCCCATCGACGGCCTGGGCGACATCGTCGCCACGCACCGTCGCCCCATCGAGTTCAAGGCTCCCGGCGTCATCGATCGTACCCCGGTGTGCGAGCCGGTTCAGACCGGTCTGCTCGCTATCGACTCCATGGTGCCTATTGGCCGCGGTCAGCGTGAGCTCATCATCGGCGACCGTAAGACCGGTAAGACCGCCATCGCCATCGACGCTATCCTCAACCAGCGCGGCAAGGGCATGGTCTGCATCTATGTCGCCATCGGCCAGAAGGCCTCCACGGTTGCCAACATCCGCGAGACCCTCGCTCAGCACGGTGCGCTCGACTACACCATCATCGTTTCGGCCACCGCTGCCGATTCCGCCCCTATGCAGTACATCGCGCCTATGGCCGGTGCCGCTATCGGCGAGTTCTTTATGTACAACGGCGAGGACGGCAAGCCCGCCAGCGAGACCAACCCCGGCGGCCACGTGCTCGTCATCTACGACGACCTGTCCAAGCAGGCTGTGGCCTACCGTCAGATGTCGCTGACGCTGCATCGTCCGCCCGGACGCGAGGCCTATCCTGGCGACATCTTCTACCTGCACTCTCGTCTGCTCGAGCGTGCCGTCAAGATGTCCAAGAAGAACGGTTACGGCTCCATGACGGCACTGCCGATCATCGAGACCCAGGACGGCGACGTCTCGGCCTACATTCCGACCAACGTCATTTCCATTACCGATGGTCAGATCTACCTGCAGTCCGAGCTCTTCTTCCAGGGCCAGCGCCCGGCAGTCGACGTGGGCATTTCCGTGTCCCGCGTCGGTGGCGACGCGCAGACCAAGGCTATGAAGCAGGTCGCCGGCAACCTCCGTCTGGACCTCGCTTCGTACCAGGAGCTCGCCGGCTTTACGCAGTTCGGCTCCGACCTCGACGAGGCTACTCAGAAGCAGCTGACCCATGGTGCCCGCATGACCGAGCTCCTGAAGCAGCCGCGTTACGAGCCGTTTGAGGTTGGCGAGCAGATCGTTACGCTGTTCGCTGGCAACGAGGGCTTCCTGGATGACCTGGAGATCGCCGACGTGCTGCCTTTCCGTGCCGAGCTCATCGAGTACATGGACAATGGCTTTGGCTCGCTGCTCGACAAGGTTCGCGCCAAGAAGATCGATGATGACACCAAGGCTGAGCTCTTGCGCGTCATCGGCGACTTCAAGCAGCAGTTCATGGCCAAGCACCATTCGGATGTTTCTGGATCAGAGGAGAACTAAGCCCCATGGCCAACCTTCGCGACATTAAGAAGCGAATCTCCTCGGTTACCACGACCAAGCAGATCACGCGCACGATGGAGATGGTCTCTACGGCCAAGATCCGTCGTGCCCTCGATCGCTCCAAGCAGGCCGAGCCCTATAAGGAGGCGCTGACCGACGTCATGTTGACGGTCGCCGGCGACGCCTCCTGTTCGGGCACCGATCCCATGCTGCAGAAGCATGAGAGCGTCAAGCATGGCCTGATTGTCGTTATTGCCTCGGACCGTGGCCTTGCCGGCGGTTTCAATACGACGGTGGAGCGCACGGCCGAAAAGCTCGCCGCTTCTTGGGCGAACGACGGCATCGAGTGCGAGATTATCGCGTGCGGGCGTAAGCCGGCCACGTATTTCCGTGACCGCGCAAACGTCGTCATGCACTTTGAGGGCAACTCCTCTGAGCCCGATTTCAATCAGGCCCGCATGATCTCCTCTCATATCTGCGATGCGTATCGTGCCGGTGAGCTTGACCGTGTCGAGCTTGTCTACCACCACGCCAAGAACCGCGTGGATCAGGAGCTTCGCGTCGAGCATCTGTTGCCGCTCGACCCCGAGATGATCGCTATGGCCCACGGTCCGCGTAAGAACGAGACCGACGCCCCTAAGCGCATCTCGTCCACGTTCGAGTTCGTGCCCTCTCCCGAGCATGTTCTCGGCAAGCTTGTGCCGTCTTATATCCTGACGGTCATCTACCAGGCCCTGATCGATTCGGCGGCTGCCGAGCAGGGTGCACGCCGCAAGGCCATGCACTCCGCGACGGAAAACGCCACCGCGATCATCTCGACCCTTACCCGCACGTATAGTCGCGTGCGCCAGGCTTCGATCACGACCGAGATTAACGAGATCGTCGGCGGAGCCTCAGCATTGGAGGAACAGTAATGGCTAATAACACCGTAAAGCTTGCGGTCGAGGAAGCCACCAAGAAGACGACTGCCGGTGATGGTCGCATCGTGCGAATCATCGGCCCTGTCGTCGACGTCAAGTTTGACGGCGCGGTGCCCCCGATCTACAACGCGCTCACGGTCGAGGCCGAGACCCCGATCGGTCATCTGAGCACGATCCTCGAGGTCGAGAGCCAGCTTCCGGGCGGCGTCGTCCGCACGGTCGCCATGTCCTCGACCGACGGCCTGCAGCGCGGCCTCATCGCCACCGATACCGGTGAGCCCATGAAGATGCCCGTTGGTCCCAAGACGCTCGGCCGCATTTGGAACGTCATGGGCAAGCCCGTCGACGGCAAGCCCATGCCCGAGGTGGAGGAGTTCTACCCCATCCACCATGCAGCGCCCCGTTTCGACGAGCTCACCACCAAGACCGAGATCTTCGAGACCGGCATCAAGGCCGTCGACCTGCTCGAGCCCTACATCCGTGGCGGCAAGACAGGCCTGTTCGGCGGCGCCGGCGTCGGCAAGACCGTTCTGATTCAGGAGCTCATCAACAACCTCGCCCAGGAGCACGGTGGCACCTCGGTGTTCACCGGCGTCGGCGAGCGTACCCGCGAGGGCACCGACCTGTTCCTCGAGATGAGCGAGTCTGGCGTTATCGACAAGACCTGCTTGGTCTATGGTCAGATGAACGAGCCGCCCGGAGCGCGTCTGCGCATCGGTCTGGCCGGCCTTACCACCGCTGAGTACTTCCGCGATCGTGGCCAGGACGTTCTGCTGTTCATCGACAACATCTTCCGCTTCTCCCAGGCAGGTTCCGAGGTTTCCGCACTGCTGGGCCGTATGCCGTCCGCCGTTGGTTACCAGCCCACGCTGGCAACCGAGATGGGCGACCTCCAGGAGCGCATTACCTCGACCAAGACGGGCTCCATTACCTCCGTCCAGGCTGTCTACGTCCCCGCAGACGACCTTACCGACCCGGCGCCTGCCACGACGTTTACGCACCTCGACGCCACCACGGTTCTTTCGCGTAGCATTTCGTCGCTCGGCCTGTTCCCGGCTATCGACCCGCTCGCATCTTCCTCCGACGCTCTCGATCCCTCGATCGTCGGCGAGGAGCACTACCGTGTCGCCGTCAAGGTCCAGGAGCTCCTGCAGGAGTACTCCGACCTTCAGGACATCATCGCCATTCTGGGTATGGACGAGCTGTCCGAGGAGCAGCGCCTTACGGTCAACCGTGCCCGTAAGATTCAGCAGTTCCTCTCGCAGTCCTTCCACGTCGCCGAGAAGTTCACCGGCAACCCCGGTGTCTACGTCCGCGTCGAGGATACCGTCCGCTCCTTCGCCGAGATTGTCGACGGCAAGGCCGATGACCTGCCCGAGCAGGCTTTCCGCTATGCTTCCACGATTGAGGACGTGCGCGAGCGCGCCCGCAAGATGGGGGAGAAGTAGGTTATGCGTATCCGCATCGTGTGCCCCGTGAGCTGCGCCTATGAGGGCGACGCTGCGTTTGTGTCGATTCCGTCCACGGATGGCGAGTTTGGCGTTCTGCCTGCTCACTCCAGCGAGATCTGCACGATCGACCGCGGTTACGTTCGCGTTTCCGATAAGGCCATGGGCACTGTCGACCACACGTTTGCCGTGGCCGGCGGCTATGCCCAGGTTGCGGACGATGCCGTGACCGTTCTCGCCGAGCGCGCTTGCGATTTGGCGACCGTCGATGCCGACAAGCTTAAAGCTGATATTCAAGGTTTTGAAGAGAAGCTGGGTAATTTGTCGGAGGATGATGCACGCCGCGCCTACCTCTATAATGAAATCGCATGGTGTAAGCTCAAGCTTGCCCAATAGTCAAACGATTTAGCGTTCGACCATTTGCGAACACATCATGCCCGGGATGGCCCAGCCACCCCGGGCATGCTTTTTGAAAGGGTAGACCTTGGATATTATCCGCGTTGAGGGTGGCCACGCCATCGGAGGCTCCGTGCCCGTCTCGGGTGCCAAGAACTCCGCGCTCAAACTCATGGCGGCAACGCTTCTGGCGCCGGGCAAGACGACGCTGCAGAACGTGCCCGATATTTCCGATGTTCACGTGATGGGCAAGGTGCTCAAGGGCATGGGCGCTACGATCGATGTTCTCGACGAGCACACGCTCGAGATTGATACCTCTCAGGTCGATTCTTGGGAGGCCCCCTACGAGCTCGTTGCCAAGATGCGTGCTTCCACAGCCGTGATGGGACCCCTGCTGGGTCGCTTCCATCGCGCCAAGATCGCCATGCCGGGCGGCTGCAACCTGGGTGCTCGCAAGATCGATATGCACATTCTTGGTCTTGAGGCCCTGGGCGTTGAGTTCGATACCGCCCACGGCTACATCAACGCTAATGCGCCCCAAGGTCTGCGCGGTACCACCGTCACGCTCGAGTTCGCCAGCGTCGGTGCGACCGAGAACCTCATCATGGCATCCGTGCGCGCGCAGGGCACCACAGTTATCGACAATGCCGCCCGCGAGCCCGAGATCGTCGATCTCGCCAACATGCTCAACGAGATGGGCGCCAAGATTGTTGGCGCCGGTACGCCCGTCGTGACCATCGAGGGCGTGGAAGAGCTGCATCCTGTTACCCATCGCGTAGTGGGCGACCGCATCGAGGCCGGTACCTTTATCGTTGCCGGTGCGTTGATGGCCGACGATCGCGGTGTCGATGTCACGGGCTTTTGCCCCATTCACTTGGGCATGGTGCTCAAGAAGATGGAGCTCATGGGTATCGACTGCGAGCGCGTCGAGGATGGCGTCCATGTGAACCGTGCCAAGCGTATCAAGCCGGTCGACATCCAGACGCTTCCGTTCCCCGGCTTCCCGACGGACATGCAGGCGCAGATTATGGTGCTCTCCGCCCTTGCCGATGGTAGCTCCGTTATCACCGAGAACATCTTCGAGAATCGCTTTATGTTTGCCTCTGAGCTGGTGCGCATGGGTGCCGACATTCGTATCGAGAGTCATCATGCCATGATTCATGGCGTCAAGGGCTTCTCGGGTGCACAGGTTACCTCGCCCGATCTGCGTGGCGGAGCGGCCCTCGTCGTAGCGGGCTTGATCGCCGACGGGACGACCGAGGTTTCGGCCATCCATCACATCAAGCGCGGCTACGAGCAGTTTGTCGAAAAGCTGCAGGCGCTCGGCGCGCATGTCGAGCATGCTACCGTCCCCGATCCCGTCATCTACTAATACAGGTTGCCTATGTTTAATAAAAAGCCCCTCGCGGATACCACCGCCCGAAGACCCTCAACTGGTGCGCAGGCCAAGATCTACAGTCGCGATAACGTGGCTCGCTATTCCGAGCGCGCTCGCCAACGTCGTCGTAGCCACACGATTCGTCACGTCGCGCTCATTGTCGTGCTTGGCGTGCTGCTGAGTGCCACTACCGTTGCCGGCCTGTGGTTTGCCACCATTATGGGCAAGCTCGGCGATTCTAATGTCATTACCGACAATCTGCGTCGGGTTCTGGTTGACACCGATGAGGCAAAGGATCCGTTCTACGTGCTGCTTCTTGGCACCGACGGCCGTCCGGGCGAGGATACGTATCGTGCCGACTCGATTATCCTGGCACGCATCGACCCCACGCAAAAGCAGGCGACGCTCATTTCCGTTCCGCGCGACACCAAGGTCGAGTACAAGGGCGAGACCATGAAGATCAACGCCTGCCATACCGTTGGCGGCGCCGAGGCCATGGTCGAGGCGGTCAACGAGCTGTGCGGTGTTCAGATTTCCCACTATGCCGAGGTCAGCTTCGACGGTATGCAGGCGCTGATTGATTCGGTTGGCGGTATCGACATTAACGCAACCGATGATGTTGACGACCCCGAGCACCTGGATATTAAGATTACCGCTGGCCAGCAGCATATGGACGGTGCCACCGCCCTTACCTATGCCCGCTGCCGCTACACCTATGCCGACGGCGATTACACGCGCATGCGCCACCAGCGTCAGGTGCTTGGCGCCCTTGCCAACCAGATTCTCAATAACTTCGATGCCACGAAGATCTTTGGCCTGGTTAATTCGCTGTCCGATATGCTCGTAACCGATATGAGCGTTCAGGATATCGTGGCTACGGTCAACGCCATGCGCGGTATGGATGTCGACGGTATCTACTCGGCCAACCTGCCCTCGTACGCCGACGACAGCACCATGATCGACGGTGTGAGCTACGTCTTTGTCTACGAGGACGAGCTCAAGGAAATGATGGAGCGCGTCGATGCCGGCAAGGATCCCAAGGGTCCCAACACCATGGGTCTTTCCGACGGTTCCAGCTCTACGATCGGCGACCTGAACAACAACACGTCTGACGATTACGCAAACGGTACCGCAACCTCATCGGTCAGCTCTGACGATTCCGATGACTCAAGCGATTCAAGCGATTCGGACTACTACGAAGAGCCCACCGGCGACGGCAACGGCTACGAAGCTAACTACTAGAGTTACGCGGTTTTACCAAACCGCGTAACCGCTTGACGCTGCAAACCCGCCAGAGCGGCAATCTGCCTTTCAACTTCGGCGGCATGACCAAAAGGTCAATGCCGCCTTGTTTCAAGGCACCTTGCTCGCTCTGGCGGGTTTTCGCTGTCCGCGCCAAAACATCGGCGTTGCCGGAACACTTGGCACTTGGGGACGTTCCTTTTGTGCCGGCAGTTTGGGACACTCCTTGCGTTAAGAGGCTGGCGTGCGTCAACCTATTCTCGTTGCAGTAAAAAAATCGCCCCGTTCTTGGTTGAGGACGGGGCGATTCGTCTTTTGGACTTGTGCAGCCAGGCTTATGCAAAGCGGGCGACGAGCTCCTGGAGCACGTCGGTCATCTTGACGAGCGAACTGACCGGGACGAACTCGTTGACGCCGTGGTAGCAATAGCCGCCGGTGGAAAGGTTGGGGCAGGGCAGACCGCGGAACGACAGCTGAGCGCCGTCGGTGCCGCCACGAATCGGCAGCACTTGGGGCTCAACGCCGCAGGCAAGGTAGGCTTCCTTGGCAACATCAATAAGCTCGGGATAGTCACGAACGATCTCGGCCATATTTCGATACTGCTGCTTAATCTCGACTGTCACGCGCTCCTCACCCAGACGCTGGTTGAGCATCGAGGCGGCGGCATCAATAAGGTCGAGTTTCTGCTGGAACTTGGCGGCGTCATGGTCGCGGATGATATAGCGCGCTGTGGCGTGATCGACGGTCGCAGATACACCCTCAAGGTGATAAAAGCCCTCGTAGCCTTCCGTATACTCCGGGCGCTGCACGTAGGGGAGCAACGCGTTGAAGTCGCAGAACAGATTGCCTGCGTTGACCATGCGACCCTTAGCGTCGCCCGGGTGGATGGACTGGCCCTCAAAGCGGACGGTCGCCTCGGCGGCGTTAAAGCACTCCCACTCCAGCTCGCCGATGGGGCCGCCGTCGACCGTGTAGGCGTACTTGCAGCCAAAGGTATCGATATCCAACAGCTCGGCTCCGTGGCCGATCTCCTCGTCAGGGCAGAAGCAAATGCCGAGTGCGGGATGGGGCAGAGAAGGGTCCTGAGCGATACGTGCGACAAGCGACATGATCTCGGCGACGCCCGCCTTGTCGTCTGCGCCCAGCAGCGTGGTGCCATCGCTGCAGACCAGGTCCTCACCCGCGAGGTCGTTCAGGGCGGGAAGCTTGGCGGTACTCATGGCAACGGGCTTACCGTCAACCGTGCCGCAGATCAGGTCGCCGCCTTCGTAGTGTACGATGTGCGGCTTCACGCCGGCGCCCGGTGCAACTTCGGTGGTGTCGAGATGGGCGATCAGGCCCAGGGCGGGCTTGTCCTCAGCGCCCGCACTTGCGGGGATATGCGCGCAGACATAGGCGTGCTCGGTCACGTAGGCATCTTCCGCACCAAGCTCGCGCAGCTCTTCAGCCAGCACGTTGGCAAGGTCAAACTGAACGGCGCTCGAGGGTACCTGGTCGCAGTTTGCATCCTCGGACTGCGTGTTGATCTGGACGTAGCGCAAAAAGCGCTCGAGGACATCGGGGCTCGTGGTGGTGTTTTCCATAAAGACCGCTCCAATCTTGGTCGTCGTGTGCAACAAGAACTCTAGCACGGTATGCCACGGCATACCACGACGCTTGGATGGGGTAGAATCAGCCATTGAATGCAGAAGGGACGGAAGATCATGGATACGACAAATAGCTCGCGCGAACTACATCTGACGGTGGCGAACGAAGACTACTTGGAGTGCATGGTTCGCATTGAAAGCGAAGAGGGGGAAACCAACGGCGTGCGATCGGTCGACATCGCGCAGCGCCTTGGCGTCTCCAAGGCATCGGTCAATAAAGCGGTTTCGGCGCTCAAGGCATCCGAGCTTGTCGAGCAATCGCACTACGGCAAGGTGATCCTGACCGATCGCGGCCGCGAGGTTGGCACGGCTATCTGGTACCGTCATCGCCTCATCCGCACGTTTTTGGTTCAGGAGCTCGGTGTCGAATTTGAGCGAGCCGATTCCGAGGCCTGCATGATGGAGCATGCGCTATCCGAGGACACGATGAGCCGCTGGCTCGCCTATCTCGAAAAGCAGGGAATCAGCGTCGAGGAATAGCGGGATATATATGGATACGAGTTATTACAACCGCTTTGGTGCCGAGGAACTTACGCGCCGCTTGTCGAGCGAGACCTTGTTGGCGCAGGGTCCCATGGGCAGTGTTCTGTTGAGTGAGTACGATGCCGCCGACATTCCACCGGCGTTTTGGAATCTGGCAGAGCCGCAGACCGTTTCTCGTATCCATCGCTTGTATGTCGCCGCCGGCGCGCAGGTGCTCATTACCAACACCTTTCAGGCATCGAGCTATGCCCTCAAGCACGACCAGATTGCGCCGTCCGTGGCGGAGGTCAATCGCGGGGCTGTCGACGATGCCCGCCAGGCGCACCCTCAGCTGCTGCTGGGCTCGATGGGCCCGATCGGTATTGAGTGGTTTGCCGAGGACTCTGCCGAGTATCGTGAAATCCGAGGCATTGCGCGCGAACAGGCGCACGCCTTGCTCAATGCTGGTGTTGACGGTCTGCTGATCGAGACGGTGACGTCTATCCGTAATTTGCAGCCCATGCTTGCCGGCGCCCGAGACGCCGCCGACGGCATGCCTGTTCTGGTGAGTTTTGTCGTTGACGATAAAGGCGACCTGTTGGGCGATGGCCTCAACATCGAGGCAGCCGTTTTGTACGCCGAAAAACACGGCGCAAACTCGGTTGGTGTTAATTGCTGTTCGCTTGCGGCCGCGAACGCGGCGGTGCCCAGGATGGTTGCATCGGCGACTACTCCCGTCACGGTGCGTCCCAACGTAGGCGATCCGGTCCAGACTCAGGATGGCCCCGTATGGCACGAGAACCCCGAAGCTTTCGCGCGCGCATGCATCGAATGGAGACATGCCGGTGCCGCAATGGTGGGCAGTTGCTGTGGAACCACGGCAATCACTACGGCAGCGATGGCCGAGGCGCTCGATATATAAAGGGTAAAACCGCTCCATACGGGGCGGTTTTTTTTATTGCCTGCATGTCCTCGGCAGCATTTGCCCAAATGGTGAATGCTGGTGCCGGCAGGTTGCCGAGTGCATGTTGCGGGTATACCCCATGCGTACCATGATCCAAACACTGTGAGGTGTCTGCGCGTGTGCGCGATAATTCATTTTGGAACTGACGGTTGGCGCGCTCGCGTCGATGAGGACTTTACTGCCGATAACGTTGCCCGTATCGCCGATGCCGTCGGCGAGTTGTGGCAAAAGACCAATCCGGGCAAAACGGTATATATAGGGTTCGACACCCGGCCCCTGGCGAGCGAGTTCGCTGAGCTTGCGGCGGGCGTGCTAGCAGCGCACGGGCTGGACGCCGTGCTCGCTTCGCGACCTGTTCCGACCCCTGCCCTTACGTGGGCGGCGGCTTATGACGGTGAGGCGTGCGGCGCGCTCATGGTGACGGGGTCCCATCATCCGCAGGGTTATCTGTGCCTCAAGATTCGCATGGGTGACGGCTCGACCGCCAACCAGGATGTCATCGAAGAGCTCGAAGAGACCATGGCTCCCGAGCCAATGGGGATCGAAGGGCAATATCGCACCGCGGATATTATTCCTGACTATATGCAGGCGGTGGCATCGTTTGTCGATGCCGAAGCCATCCGCGCCGCGCACCTGCGCGTGGTCGTCGATCCCATGGGCGGCGCAGCCCAGGGCTATCTAGCCGACTTGCTGCGCGAGCTTGGCGTTGAGGTGCACGAGATTCACGCCGGGCAGGCGTCTGACCAAGAAGATATCTGCCCCGACCCCGTTGAACCGTGGGTGGACGCTTGCGAGCGCACGGTTATCGAGGACGGAGCTTGCGCTGGCCTGGTGACCGACGGCGACGCCGACCGTATCGGCGCGGTTGACGAGCGCGGCAGATATATACATCCGCATCAGATCATGGCGCTCGTTTTGGGCGACTTGGTTCAATTTCGTAATTTGGAGGGGCGCGTCGTCGTCAATCTTTCATGCTCGACGCTCGTGCGTCGCATTGCCGAGGCGCTTGGCTGCCGCGTGACCGTCAAACCAGTCGGTTTCAAATATATAGCGGCGGAGATGAAGAAGGGCGGCGTCCTCATGGGCGGCGAAGAAGCCGGTGGTATCGGCATCGCCGCGCATATGCCCGAGCGCGATGGAATCCTCGCCTGTCTGATTCTGTGTGAGCTTATGGCAAAGACGGACGCGCCTTTGGGCGTTCTGGTCGACCAACTCGAGGACAGTTTTGGTAAGACGAGTTACGGTCGACGCGACTTGCGCCTTGAGGCCGAAGATGCCGAAACGTTACGAACCCTGCTGCCGGGCGTAAACCCCAAGTCGATTTGTGGCAAGGTGCCGCAAAACGTTAGTCATATGGACGGCTTGCGTCTGTCATTCGAGGATGACACGTGGCTGCTGGTCCGTCCTAGCGGGACCGAACCAGTGGTGCGCGTCTACGCCGAGGGGTTCTCGGTGGAAGAACGTGATGAGTTGCTCGATGCTGGCTGTGCTTTAGCTAGGGGGACGTATCCGCTTTAACCATGAGACTGCCTTATATAAAGAGATGCTCGGCGAGCGGTAGTTAACGGCTGGCAAACGTTAGTCGGATCACAAGATGTGTAGGAAATGTGTACGCCCAGATTCCCGCCCGCGGGACCCCTCCGGTCTGGCAATATATCTCCTTGCCGCGCGGCCCGGTGGAACCGGATGAGCCGCGGGGCGTGCACCTTGAGAACCGGATACTGCGAGGATGGACACACCAGATGTGTCGCATCCGGGCAGACATCGAACCATTTGAAATGGTCTAACTTGGATTTGTTTTTCGCAAGGCCGCCGAGAGGCGGCCCCGAGAAATTCCTTTTCCTATCTAATAGAACCATATGAATCGAACGGAACCGATCAGCGATGAACTGAGAGGACCGGACGGGCTCGAAGCCCATATATTTTGGACGGAGAGTTCGATCCTGGCTCAGGATGAACGCTGGCGGCGCGCCTAACACATGCAAGTCGAACGGCACCTATCTTCGGATAGAAGCGAGTGGCGAACGGCTGAGTAACACGTGGAGA
>NZ_JBBNLU010000008.1:0-98852 GCF_040092335.1 Collinsella sp. CLA-ER-H8
CCCTCTCGGGGGCAGGGACGTTCGGCCGTGCGCGGGCGCCCGGTCGGCGGCCCGTTCTGGGCGCGCCTCAATCGTAGCCCGAGACGGTCCCGGGCTGACAATTTCGACTGTAATGGACGTTCTTAAATGACTAGGGCTATTCCACCGTTCCGTAGACGGCACCCCAGCCGTGGGCGGCCAAGGCGGAGTTGAGCTGGTCGCAAAGTGACTGGCGGTCGTAATAGCCGGGCGGTAGCAGGTTGACGATCTCCATGAGATCGGGCGCCAGGTCCAAGATCTCGGCCTGTACGATCAGATCCAGGCGGTCGATGGCGTGGCGGTCGTAAAATAGTCCGTCGACCAGGCGCTGCAGGTCGCCGAATTCTTCGGCCTGGAACGATCCGTACTCCATAGTGCCTCCTTGGGCGCCCCACGCCGGCATGCGTGGCGATTCGTAATTTATTGCGATGTACTTAATCTATCACGGCTTCATAACGTTGCGGCGGTGGCGGTCTATACTTAGACGAACTGCAACGTACCGCTTCGCGAAAGGTCGCACCCCATGCAGACGATCTACCAGAAGATGGAAACCACCGAACTCGATGCCGCCATCGAGGCGCTCAAAGCCGAGGTCGCCGAGGTCAAGGCCAAGGGCCTGGCGCTCGACATGGCGCGCGGCAAGCCGTCGCCCTCCCAGGTGGACATCTCGCGCCCCATGCTCGATATCCTCAATGCCGACGCCGATCTGCACGACGGCAACGTCGATTGTTCCAACTACGGCTGTTTTGAGGGTATTCCCTCGGCGCGCAAGCTGGCGGGGGAGTTCCTGGGCTGTCCCGCCGAGCAGACGCTCGTGCTGGGTTCGTCGAGCCTTTTGATCGAGCATGACATCGCCGGCATGTTCTGGCGCTGCGGCTCGTGCGGCAGCGAGCCCTGGGACGCCTACGAGGCCGCGCACGACGGCAAGAAGGTCAAGTTCCTGTGCCCCGTTCCCGGCTACGATCGCCACTTTGGCATCACCGCCGACTTGGGCATCGAGAACGTCCCCGTCGCGATGACCGACAACGGCCCCGACATGGACGAGATCGAGCACCTCGTTGCCGCCGACGATTCCATCAAGGGTATCTGGTGCGTGCCCAAGTATTCCAACCCCACGGGCATCACCTTTAGCGAGGACACTGTGCGCCGTCTGGTCGAGATGCCCACGGCCGCGCCCGATTTTCGCATCTTCTGGGACAACGCCTACTGCGTGCACGACCTGTACGACGAGACCGACGAGCTCGCAAACATCTTTGACCTCGCTCGCGCGGCGGGCACCGAGGACCGCGTGGTGGCCTTTGCCTCGACGTCCAAGATCACCTTCCCGGGCGCCGGCATCGGCTTTATCGGTGCGAGCCCCGCGGTCATCGCCGAGTTCTCCAGGCGCCTGAAGGCCGGCCTCATCAGCGCCGACAAGCTCAACCAGCTGCGTCACGTGCGTTTCCTTCCCACCATCGAGGCGGTCAAGGAGCACATGAAAAAGCATGCCGAGTTCCTGCGTCCGCGCTTTGAGGCCGTCGAGCGCAAGCTCACCGAGGGCTTGGGCGATACGGGCTGTGCCACCTGGACGCACCCCCGCGGCGGCTACTTTGTAAGCTTCGATGGTCCCGAGGGCTCGGCCCAGAAGGTCGCCGCGCTTTGCGCCGACCTGGGCGTCAAGCTCACGCCTGCCGGTGCCACCTGGCCCTATGGCAAGGACCCGCGCGACACCAACATCCGCATCGCGCCGAGCTATCCCACGGTCGAGGACCTGGAGGCAGCGCTCGACGTACTGGTGCTGGCCGTTAAGCTTGTCGCTGCCGAGCTTGCTCGTGCCGAGCGCGCCTAACGCGCGGCTTCCCGTACTATCCGCACTTTCGATACGTAAAGGAGCGTATACATGGATCTGGGTATTTCCACCAACCCCACGCCAGAGCTCTACACCATTAAGGTAACCGGCGAGATCGATATTTCTAACGCCGATAGCCTGCGCAATGCCATCGATTTGGCGCTCGAGCAGCCCACCGAGGCCGTTGAGCTCGACTTTGCCCAGGTGAGCTACATCGATTCGACGGGCATTGGCGTGCTCGTGGGCGCCGCGCACCACGCGGTCGACCACGGCAAGCGCTTTAGCTGCACCAATGTGCAGCCCCCGGTGATGCGCGTGGTCCAGCTGTTGGGTGTCGACCAGGAGATTTCGATCACCGCTGCATAATCTTTGCTCCCAAAAGGGCGTGCCGTTTGGTATATGTTTGTGATGCGCTCGGACGTTTTAGCGTCCGGGCGCTATACTTGACCGAATGAATAGACGAGTTCCGGCCGAATGGCGCGGTGCGGGCTCGACTCACATCGAGCCTTGGAGGTATGTGTGTTTGGTATTGGAGAGGGTGAGCTCGCGATCATCGTGGTCTTCGGCTTTTTGCTGTTTGGCCCGGATAAGCTCCCGCAGATGGGCCGCACGATCGGCCGTGCCATCCGTCAGTTCCGCGAGACGCAGGAAAAGATGACGGCCGTTGTTCAGTCCGAGATCATCGATCCGGTAAGCGAGGCCGCTTCGGCTCCGGTTAAGCCCAAGAAGGCTGCCGTCGATGACGATTCCGATGCGGACGAGGATGCCGCCGAGACGGCAGCGGCCGCCAAGAAGGAGACCTTTGCCGAGCGCCGCGCCCGTCTTGCTGCCGAGAAGGCCGCGAGCGAGGGTGCTGCTGAGGGCGAGAATACTGCCGAGGAGCCTGCGACCGAGGGCACCGCCGGGTCCGCCGCTGCCGAGCCCGAACCTGCTGCAGAGCCGGAGCCCGAGCCGGAGCCGGCAGAGCCCACGACGGCTGACCTCTACGCCCGTCGTCCCCGCAAGCGCAAGGCCGTCGTCGACCAGCTCGCTCGTGAGCTCGAGGCCGAGGACGAAGCCGCTGCCGCCGACGCCTCGAAGGGAGGCGATGAGTAATGCCTATCGGACCTGCGCGAATGCCGCTCTTCGATCACCTGGGAGAGCTCCGTCGCCGTCTGACCATCGTGGTCGTATCGGTGTTTGCCGCCGCCATCGTGCTGTATTTCGCCACGCCCGTGGTGCTCGACATCCTGGAAGACCCCATCCGCTCCTTTGTGCCGGATGGTAAGTTCTACATCACCACCACGCTCGGCGGCTTTGGCTTGCGCTTCTCGCTGGCCATCAAGATGGCCGTGGTCATGTGCACGCCCATGATTATCTGGCAGATTCTGGCGTTTTTCCTGCCTGCGCTTCGCCCCAACGAGCGCAAGTGGGTCGTGCCCACGGTGCTCGCCTCGACGGTGCTGTTCTTTCTGGGCGCCATCTTTTGCTACTTCATCATCATCCCTGCGGGCTTTGAGTGGCTCATCGGCGAAACTTCGGCCGTCGCTACGGCGCTGCCCGATCTGGAGAACTACGTCAACATGGAGCTGCTCTTTATGATCGGCTTTGGTGTGGCGTTTGAGCTGCCGCTCATCATCTTTTATCTGTCCGTCTTCCATATCGTGTCCTACGCGGCCTTCCGTAGTGCCTGGCGTTTCGTGTACGTTGGCCTGCTTGTGGGCTCGGCTGTGATTACGCCCGACGGCTCGCCCGTTACGCTGGGCCTCATGTATGGCGCCCTGCTCTCGCTCTACGAGATTTCGCTTGCCATCGCCCGTGTGGTCATTACCGCGCGCGAGGGCAAGGAGGGCTTGTTTGTGAGTCGTCTGGACCTGTTCTCGGACGATGAGGACGACGAGGAGTAAATCGGTATGCACGAGGTTGGCATTGTCAACGGCATACTCGATACAGTGATTCGCGCGGCGCGTGGGGCGGGGGCCTCGCGCGCCGTTTTGGTAACGCTGCGTATCGGGGATATGACCGAAGTTGTGCGCGAGGCGCTCGACTTTGCGTGGGAGACGTTTCGCGACGAGGATCCGCTCACGCAAGGCTGCGAGCTTGCCGTGGAGGAGGTCCATCCACAAAGCGAGTGTCTGGATTGCGGCGAGGTTTTCGACCACGATCGCTTCCATTGCCGCTGCCCCCAATGTGGCGGCGCCAACGTGCGCCTGTTGCACGGCCGCGAGCTCGACATCGCGAGTATCGAAATCGAAACCCCCGACGATTAGCCCGCCAGCCACCTGGGGACGGGGTATAAAGGGGTCAAAGTAAGGAGTGCCGAGTATGGCCGAGAAAACGATTGATATCGCATCGCCGATTCTGTCGCGCAATGAGCGCCTGGCAGATCAGCTGCGTCAGCGATTTAAAGATACAAACACCTATGTGATCAACGTCTTGTCGAGCCCTGGCTCGGGTAAGACCACTACGATTCTGGGCACCAACGAGCGCCTGCGCGACAAGGCGGGCCTGCGTTGCGCCGTCATCGAGGGCGATATCGCCTCGGATGTCGATGCCATCACCATGAAGGAAGCCGGCATGCCCGCCATCCAGATCAACACGGGCGGCCTGTGCCACCTCGAAGGCAACATGATCATGGAGGCCGTTGACGCGTTCGACCAGGCCGTCGGTCTGGAGAACATCGACGTCATTTTTATCGAAAACGTGGGCAACTTGGTCTGTCCGGTCGACTTTGACCTGGGTGAGAACCTGTCCATCATGATCCTCTCGGTGCCCGAGGGCGACGACAAGCCCATCAAGTACCCGGGCATCTTCCAACACGCCGGCGCGCAGCTGCTCAACAAGGTCGATGTGGCCCCGGCTTTCGATTTTGACATGGATAGGTATACTAAGACACTCGATGACCTCAATCCGCAGGCGCCGCGGTTTGCCGTGAGCGCGCGCAAGGGCGAGGGCATGGATGCCTGGTGCGATTGGCTCATCGGGCAGATTGAGCAAGCAAGGGCGTAAGTCGGCCGCCATACGGGCGGGCGTAGCCGCAGAGATACGAGATAGGAGCCTCTTTTGAAGCTCATCATCGCCGAGAAAAACGACGCCGCGCGTCAGATCGCCGAGCGGCTGTCCACGGGTAAGCCCAAAAAGGACAAGGTGTACAACACCGCCATCTACCGTTTTGAGTGGAAGGGCGAGGAGTGCGTGACGATCGGTCTTGCCGGTCACATCCTGGCGCCCGATTTTTGCGACAGCGTGCTGTTCGATAAAAAGCTGGGCTGGTATTCGGTCACCGAGGACGGCGAGATGCTGCCGGCCGACATACCCGATGGCCTGGCGCGTCCGCCCTACGACACCAAGCGTAAACCGTTCCTTGCCGACGGCATTTCCATCAAGGGCTGGAAGCTCGAGAGCCTGCCTTACCTCACCTGGGCACCCGTCATTAAGCTACCGGCCGAGAAGGAGCTCATTCGTTCGCTCAAGAACCTGGCTAAGAAGTCCGACAGCGTCATCATCGCCACGGACTTCGACCGCGAGGGCGAGCTGATCGGTTCGGACGCTCTCAACAAGGTGCGCGAGGTGGCGCCCGACTTGCCGGTTGCCCGCGCCCAGTACTCTTCGTTTACCAAGGCCGAGATCACGCACGCCTTCGATAATCTCGTCTCACTCGACCAGAATCTAGCCGACGCCGGTGAGAGCCGCCAGCATATCGACCTCATTTGGGGCGCGGTGCTCACGCGTTATCTGACGCTCGCCAAGTTCGGCGGCTTTGGTAACGTGCGCTCTGCCGGCCGCGTGCAGACGCCGACGCTCGCCCTGGTGGTCGAGCGCGAGCGCGAGCGCATGGCGTTTGTGCCCGAGGACTATTGGCAGATTCGCGGCATGGGTGCCGCGCAGGGCGCTGCCGAGGACGACCGCTTTAAGATCGCGCACAAGACGGCGCGTTTTACCGACAAGGATGCTGCCGAGACGGCGTACGGCCATGTCGACGGCGCCAAGACGGCGACCGTTGCCGCGGTGACCAAGCGCTCGCGTAAGCAGCAGCCGCCCACGCCGTTTGCGACGACCTCGCTGCAGGCTGCCGCCGCGGCCGAGGGCATCTCGCCTGCGCGTACGATGCGCATCGCCGAGTCCCTCTACATGGCCGGTCTCATCAGCTACCCGCGTGTCGATAATACCGTGTACCCTGCGACGCTCGATCTGGGCGCCGTGGTGAGCGACCTGGCAAAGATCAACCCGGCGCTGGCGCCCGTGTGCAAAAAGGTGCTCGCCGGTCCCATGAAGCCCACGCGCGGCAAAGTCGAGACCACCGACCACCCGCCTATCTATCCCACGGGCGAGGGCGATCCGTCCACGCTCGACGGCGGCCAGCGCAAGCTCTACGACCTCATCGCCCGTCGCTTCCTGGCGACGCTCATGGGGCCCGCGACCATCGAGAACACCAAGCTCGAGCTCGACGTGAACGGTGAGCCGTTCGTGGCTTCGGGCGATGTGCTCGTGACCCCTGGCTTCCGCGAGGCCTACCCGTACGGCCTTAAACGCGACGAGCAGATGCCGCCGCTGGAGCAGGGCGATACGGTCGACGTGTTCGACATTAAGCTCGAGGCCAAGCAGACCGAGCCGCCCGCGCGCTATAGCCAGGGCAAGCTCGTTCAGGAGATGGAAAAGCGCGGCCTGGGTACCAAGTCCACGCGCGCGAGCATCATCGAGCGTCTGTACGCCGTGCGCTATCTCAAAAATGATCCCGTTGAGCCGAGCCAGCTGGGCATCGCCATCATCGACGCGCTGACGCAGTTTGCCCCGCGCATCACGAGCCCCGATATGACCAGCGAGCTCGATGGCGATATGACCCGTGTGGAGCGCGGCGAGGATACCGAAGAGCATGTCGTGACGCATTCGCGCGCGCTGCTGGCCGGCGTGCTCGACGAGTTGCTCAAGCACACGCAGGAGCTGGGCGACGCCATTAGCGACGCCGTCACGGCCGATGCGCGCGTGGGCGCCTGCCCCAAGTGCGGCAAGGACCTGGTTATGAAGACGAGCGCCAAGACCCGCGGCAGCTTTATCGGCTGCATGGGCTGGCCCGACTGCGACGTGACCTATCCGGTGCCGAGCGGCGTCAAGGTAAGCCCGCTCGAGGGCGAGGCGGCCGTGTGCCCCGAGTGCGGCGCGCCGCGCATTAAGTGCCAGCCGTTCCGCCAGAAGGCCTTCGAGATTTGCGTGAACCCCACGTGCCCCACCAACTACGAGCCCGATCTTAAGGTGGGCGAGTGCAAGGTGTGCGCCGAGGCAGGACGCCATGGCGACCTGATCGCGCACAAGAGCGAAAAGAGCGGCAAGCGCTTTATCCGCTGCACCAACTACGATGACTGCGGCGTGAGCTATCCGCTGCCGGCGCGCGGCAAGCTCGAGGCGACGGGCGAGACCTGTCCCGAGTGCGGCGCTCCCATCGTGGTGGTCAACACGGCGCGCGGTCCGTGGCGTATCTGCGTCAACATGGACTGCCCGACCAAGGAGAAGAAGCCCGCCCGCGGCCGCAAGACCACAACCAAGGCGAGCACGGTGAAGAAGACTTCGACGGCAAAGAAGGCCACGGCTAAGAAAGCCACTGCCGCCAAGAAGTCGACCGCGAAGAAGTCGACTGCCAAGAAAGCAGCCGCTGACAAGTAACCGAGCACATAACCGAGCACATATAGACACGGCGGGGCCGGGCGCGCAAATGCAAATGCGCGCCCGGCCCCACTTCTAAGTTGCGGTGAAATAGGGACTGTTTTTGCTGGCAAAAGGCCTAATTAATCCCTATTTCACCGCAAGTTTTGATCAGTTGTTGGGATTACTTCACCTCGACGGGTGCGGCGCCGGGGTAGCGGTCCTCAAAGTCCAGACGGTATTTGTTGTCGTTGGTGCCCGCTACGTTGTCGCGCGCCAGCGGTGCCACGATCTCGTCCTTGTGGTTGGCGGGGCTGGAGTACTCAAGGCTGATCTCCCAGGCATCGCAAATGACGTCAATGCGATTCTCCAGGTCGTCGTAGAGCGCGATGATGTCTTTCCACGAGCTGTAGTTCTGCGAGTCGATGGGAACGTCCAGGTCCTCGACCTCGTCCTTGAGGTCGTCGACCTGATCCTCGAGCGCCTCGGCGGCATCGCTGGCCGACTGACGCGAGCTTCGGTCATCCTTGAGATAGTACGTGTTGAATGTGGTGGCGCAGTCGCGAACCTGCTGATCAAGATCGGAGAGCCTGCTGTAGTAGGAGCTCAGCTGGTCGTAGACGTTCTGCTCGCTGATGGTGGCGGCATCGTGGACGTCATCGTCATCATCATCGTCAAGCTTGTTGGGGTCGCCCTTGACGGACGCATCGTCGTTATCGTGGTCGATCTTGACCTTCTCGATCGTCGTGCCCTTGGTATCATCGGCGCCCTTGTCGAAAGGCTTGATCATAAAGAACACGACGAGCGCGATAATCACGACGATTAGCGCGGCGATGATGCCGATGAGCAGGGCGTTGTTGTTTTTGGGAGCAGCGGGGGCGCCGGCCTGCGGAGCGGCGGTCGGAATGGGCTGCTGCGGCGCGGAGCCGGCTGGCGCCGCCCATTGCTGCGTCGTGCCAACTTCGGGCTGGGGAGCGGACACGGGCTGATGGGCGGACTGTACGGTCACGTCTGCCGGTTGGGGCTGAGTCGCCGTGGGCTGCTGCGCAGACTGAACCGTGGTCGCGGCGGTGTCGAAGGCGGCGTCGGGCGCGGCGGCATGTTCGGCTGCCTGCGCATTCTCTTGCGACTGAGAGGCCTGGCCATCATCGGTTACCGGCGTTCCGCAGCTGGTGCAAAAACGCTCGTCGTCATTCAGAAGCTTGCCGCAATGGGTACAAAACCGGGGCATGATGGTTCCTTCCGTTCGATGTGTTGGCTAGATTATAAGGTGGTTCAGGTGCGGTTGGGCCGCGCCGACCCAACTGGTTATGTGAGGATGATCATGTCGCGCAAGCCCTGTCGCATGCGTCACAATGAGTGCGGCGTACTGGGTGTCCGGCGCGGCCGTTTATCGACGGCTCGGTAGAATGCGATGGTGGGGAGTGAGTCTGTGTACTGCGGCGAGCAAGGTCGGGGTGGCGGCGAAAACGTGGAGGCGTTCCGGATCCCGCCGGGGGATGCACCCCTCACTGCGCGCGATTGCTCGCGTCGAGTGTTTTGTGCCGGGATGTTGACCGGAGCGCTTGCCTCGGTGATGAGTCTCGGCGGTTGTGCCGCGCGCCGCAACGAGGCTGAGGGCTCCGCTGTCCCTGCCAAACAAAAAGCGAATCATCCGTCCGCTCAAAAGGCGGAAGCTGTCTCCCGGGCTTCTTGGATTGCCGGCCTTCAGCAAGATATCGAAGCCCTTGTCGAGCCGTATGGTGGGTCTACCTCGGTCTATGCTGTGGCGCTTGATCCTCAAACGTTCGCGTCGCTCGATGGTGAAGCCGCTGTGGCGCCGGATGCGCGACATGTGGCGGCAAGCATCATCAAGCTTCCCGTTCTCGCTTGTGCGCTCGAGACCGTGGCGGCGGGCGAGCTGTCCCTCGACGAGCAGATAACGGTAACGCAACAGGATATCGTGGGTGGCAGCGGCAACATTCAGTCGCGCGGCGCGGGTGTGTCGTACAGTATTGACGAGCTACTGCACGCTATGATCGCCCAGAGCGATAACGTGGCAGCGAACCTTGTTATCGGCAGGGTTGGCATGGATACGGTCAACGAAACGTGTGCCGCATTGGGACTGACCCAGACCGTGCTCGCTCGTTTGATGATGGACACCGATGCCCAGGCGCAGGGTCGCGAGAACTATACGAGCGCCCGTGATGCTGCGGCCGTGTTGCAGCGGCTGGCGGCGGGGACAATCGCGACGCCCGAGCTGTGCGAGCGAGCGCGCGGATATCTGCTGGCGCAGGAAGACGCGCGCGGTATTGTCGAGGGTGTTCCCGGCGGCGTTTTGGTTGCGCACAAAACGGGCAGCCTGGCGAATGCTCAGCACGATGCCGCAATCGTCTATGCCGAGCGCCCTTACGTGCTGGCAATCCTCACCCAAGACCTCGAACGCGAGCAGGCCCTAGCGCTCGAGCGCGACATTTCCTTCGCCATCAACGCCCGCGCCCACTCCTAACTTGCGGTGAAATAGGGATTGTATTTGCTGCTAGAAGGCGTTTTCAGTCCCTATTTCACCGCAACTTAGAGGGTCGGCAGTTGGGGGACGTTCCTTTTCGGCCGGCACTTTGGGAACGTCCCTAACTGCCACCTAGCCATTTAAGAACGTCCCCAATGACTAGGTGGGATTTGGGGTGCACCGGACGCTGGGGTATCATGGCTTGGTTGCTATAACTTGCATTTTCGCGCCTTGTAGGAAGGGGCTGCGCCCATGGCTTTTGAGCCCGCTCAACATAGCTTTATCACGCTCGAGGGCGTCGACGGCGCCGGCAAGTCCACGCAGGCGCGCCTGCTGGCCCGCGCGCTCGACCTCGCTGGCTATCAGGTCGTAACTCTGCGCGAGCCGGGCGGCACCGCCATCAGCGAAAAGATCCGCGCCCTGCTGCTCGACCCCGCCAATACGGCGATGGGCGACACCTGCGAGCTGCTGCTCTACGAGGCCGCGCGTGCCCAGCTGGTGCACGAGGTTATCGCGCCCGCCCTTGCGGCCGGCAAGGTGGTCCTGTGTGATCGCTTCTACGATTCCACGACCTGCTATCAGGCGTTTGCCGATGGCCTCGACCGCCAGATGGTGCGCGATGCCAACAACCTGGCTGTTGCGGGGACGCATCCGGCGCTCACGCTCGTCTATCACATCGCGCCCGAGCAGGCGGCGCTGCGCATGGCGGCCCGCGGTGCGGCGGATCGCATGGAGGCCAAGGGCATGGCCTTCCAGGAGCGTGTTTACCAGGGATTCTGCAGCATTGCCGCCGAGGAGCCAGACCGCGTAAAGCTCATCGATGCCGCTGCGTCGATCGCAGACGTCTTCGCGCAAACGGTCGAGCTGGTTCGTGCGCACGGTCTCGACATCCCCCAGGATGCCGTCGCCGCCGCGCTTGCCCAGGAGGCCGAGTAACATGGCCCCCGCTCAGGCAAGCTTGCTGGCCAAGCTCGACACCCAGGAACGCGTGCGCGACTTTTTGACCAATGCCGTCACCAGCGGTCGCGCATCGCACGCCTACCTGTTTTTGGGCGCGCCCGGCGCCGGTAAGCTCGACGCCGCATGGGCGCTTGCCCAGGCATTCCTGTGCGAGCAGGACGGCTGTGGCTCGTGCGACAGCTGCGTACGCGTCGCCCGCCATACGCATCCCGACGTGCACTATTACACGCCCGAAAGCGCTACGGGCTACCTCATCGCGCAGACCCGCGAGCTGCTCGACGACGTGCCCTTGGCGCCTATCCGCGCCAAGGCAAAGGTCTACATCATCGACCGTGCCGAGCAGCTGCGCGCCAACACCGCCAACGCGCTGCTCAAAACGCTCGAGGAACCGCCCGAGGGCGTCATGTTCATCCTGTTGGGCACCTCGGCTGACGTGATGCTGCCCACCATCGTGAGCCGCTGCCAGTGCGTACCGTTTCGGCTGGTGTCGCCCACTGTGGCCGCGCAGGCCGTGAGCCGCGCCACCGGTCAGGATCCCGCGCGCTGCCGCATGGCCGTCGCTGTGGCGGGAAGCCCCACGCGTGGTATCGAGTTCCTCAAGAGCGCCGAGCGCCAGGACGCCCGTCGCCAGATGCTCCGCGCCATCGACTCGCTCATCGCTGCCGACGAGGCCGACGTGCTCAGCCGCGCCAAGTCACTCATCGTCGCCGTCAAAGCGCCGCTCGCCGAGGTCAAGTCCACGCAGGAAAAGGTGCTCGAGCAAAATGCCGACTACCTGTCGCGTGGAGCATTGAAGCAGCTTGAGGACCGCAACAAGCGCGAACTCAACGCGCGCGAGCGTTCGGGTATCATGGAAGCGCTGGCGAGCGCGCGGACGCTCATGCGCGACGTGCTGCTGACGCTTCAGGACGAGGCGGCAGACGTTGTGAACGAGGACGTGCGCGACACGATCGGGCGGCTTGCCGCCGCGACGAATGTTGCGGGTGCCACTCAGGCGCTTGAGGCGGTTGCCACCGCTGAGCGCAACATCGCCAGAAACGTTACTCCCCAGCTGGCCATCGAGGTCATGCTGTTCGATATCAGGAAGGCACTGAAATGCCGTTAGTCGTACCCGTTAAGTTTACCTACGCCTCGCGCGACCTGTGGTTCGACCCGCAGGATCTGGATATCCTCGAGGCCGATTATGCCATTTGCTCCACCGAGCGCGGAACCGAGATCGGCCTGGTCACGGCCGATCCCTTCGAGGTGCCGCAAGACGAGATTGGCCAGCCGCTCAAGCCCGTGTTGCGCGTAGCGAGCGACATCGACCTGCAGCTTGCCGACGACCTGGCTATCCAGGGTGACGAGGCCATGGTCGACTTCCGCCGTCTGGTCAAGGAACTCGACCTCGAGATGAAGCCGGTCGGCGTCGAGTACCTGTTTGGCGGCGAGAAGGCTGTGTTCTACTTTGCTGCCGAGGAGCGCGTCGATTTCCGTCAGCTCGTCAAGGACCTGTCCTCGACGCTGCACATTCGCGTCGACATGCGCCAGATCGGCGTGCGTGACGAGACCCGCCTGGTGGGCGGCTATGCCCAGTGCGGCCAGGAGCTCTGCTGCACGCGCTTTGGCGGACAGTTTGAGCCGGTTTCGATTCGCATGGCAAAAGAGCAGGACCTGCCGCTCAACTCGTCCAAAATTAGCGGCGTCTGCGGCCGCCTGATGTGCTGCCTGCGCTACGAGTTCGAGGCGTACAAGGACTTTAAGAGCCGCGCGCCCAAAAAGAAGACGCTTATCGATACGCCGCTTGGCAAGGCGCGTATCCAGGAATATGACACGCCGCGTGAGCAGCTGGTGTTGCGCCTGGAGAACGGCAAAGTCTTTAAGGTCAACTTGGCCGACATGACCTGCTCTGAGGGCTGCAAAAAGAAGGCCGCCGAGCAGGGCTGCAACTGCCGCCCCGACTGCGTGACGCGCGATGTGCTCGAGCGTATCGAGTCGCCCGAGATGCGCTTGGCGCTTATGGAGCTCGACCGCGAGAACGGCGTCGACGTGGGCGATGGCCTGTCGAGCGCCGACCGTCTGGCCGGCACGTCGATGCCCAAGCGCCGCCGTCGCGATGCGGACGCCGATACCCGTGCCGGTCAGAGCCAGGGCGAGGGTCGCGGCCGCGGTAAGGGTCGCGGCAAGGCCGAGGCACCCGAGGCTGAGGAGGCCGCCGGTGGACGTCGCCGCCGCAAGCGCTCGGGTTCGGTCGATGCCGGCGAGACCGCTCCCGCAGGCAAGAACTCCTCCCGCGAGCGCGAGGCTCAGCAGCCTCAGCAGCAAAACCGCGGCGGTGGCATGAATCCCACGCGCCGTCGCCGCCGCCATTTGTCGAGCGAGGAGCGCGAGGACGCCTTCCGCGCCGCAGCCGCTCGCGAAGCCGGTGCCGCCCCCAAGGGTGGTTCGGGTTCTGATACGCCTGCCGACAAGGGTGGCAAGCAGCGCAACGATGACGAGCGCACCCCGCGTCCGCGTCGTCGCCATTCCTCGGGCACGCAGCAAAAGCCCTCGGTGCCCTCCGTGGCCGATCAGGTCTCGGACGGCGAGGTCAAGGTCACGCGCCGTCGCCCCGGAGATGGCGGAGGGGCGGCAGCCAAGGCCGCACGCGGCGCTGCTCGCGACGAACGCGAGTCGCGCGAAGATCGTGGTGGCGAGGGTTCGGCCGACCAGGGTCAAAAGCGCCGTCGCCGTCGTCGTTCCCGCAAGCCGCGCCAGGATGGTGGCGAGGGCTCGACCCAAAACTCGTCCGCACCGCAACCGCCCACCGGCGAATAGTGCCCGCAAACGGATTTAACCTGCCTGACCCCAAACGCGTCGGGGTACCATAGCGCTGAATCAACAACCCTCCCTGCGACCGAACGTAGGGAGGGTTGTGTCGTGAAGAGACACTTGAATGTGTTGGGATGCCTGCAAGGTGCCGACATTCTACCGTTTGCGGACGAATTGCTACCGGTTGCCGAGCGGGCGGCGCACGAGGCGCTTGAGGCGTTGTCGCCCACGCGATGCGCCGGCTGCGAGCGCTCCGGCGCGCTTATTTGCCAAGACTGCCTGGCGGCGCTTGCGCTTATCGACCCGCGGCATAGCTGCACTCGATGCGGTGCCCCGTTTGGAGACTTGTTGTGCACCGAGTGCTCGGTCGAGGGTACGTCCTCGGCGATGGCCGAAGCACTCGACCGGTGCCTGGCATGTGCCGTTTACACGCATCCGCTGCCGCGGATCATCAAAGCGTACAAAGACGCGGGCGAGCGACGCCTGGCGCCGTATCTGGCAGAGCTGCTATACGACACCGCCTTACATGCCCAGGTCGCGGCACCCGATCGCTATGACGGTGTGTTGTCCGGCGCCGATGCAGTGGTGTTTGTGCCCGCGACGTCGGCGGCGTTTCGGCGACGCGGCTTCGATCATATGGAAGCCATCGCGCGCCCATTTTGCGAGCTGTCGGGTGTTCCGCTGCTCGACGCCCTCGTTAAGTACGGCCATGGCGACCAGCGTGAACTCGGTCGTGAAGAACGCCGTGAACGTGCCCGAGGCATGTACGAGACCGTTGAGGACGTGCGGGGCCGCCGCCTGCTGCTTATCGACGACGTTATCACCACGGGTGCGACGATGGCAGCGGCTTCGGCGGAACTCAAGCGCGCCGGTGCCGCGGCCATTGATGGCCTCGCTATCGCACGCGTTTGGTAGGGGTGATTCGTGTGGCGGTAACAATCAGGCAGTGCAACAAACCGACAAAAGAGCAGCTAGCGGCTTCCGTGATCCTGACGGGCGCCTCGGCGTTGCGTATGATTCGAGCCGAGCGCCGGCAGATGGGCTACATCGGCTGGAAGGACCTTGAGCCCGAGGAGGAGCACCGCGTGCTGTGCACGTCATCGCCTTCGACCGAGGATATCTATCTTCCCGACCTGGTTCGAATTGGAGCCAAAAGCGGCGAGGTGCAAGAAGATCTGTGCTTGCTGGTGGGATCTGCGGCGCAGCGCCGCCGCATGCCTGGCGTGGGCTGGTCCGTGTGTTCCGGGTTGCCTGCCGGCTCGATTCTAGAGGTGGAACCGGGGGTGTACAGCCTATCACCCGAGGCCCTTTGTGTTGCCGTCGCCCGCGAGGTCGGCTGTATCCAGGCGTTTGCCCTGGCCCAGGAACTGTGTTCCAAGATTTCACTGAGCGATCGCGGGAAGTATCTACCTCCCTATACCTCGCCTGTTGCGAATAGACTTGCAAAGGACAAGGACCAACCGGCAGACGTGGGCTACTTTGAAGTCGAGCCGGTGCTGACGCCCGATCGCCTGGCAGATTACCTTGCGGCATGCAAGGGGAATGTGGCCAAACAGCTGCTGAGCCTGTGTCCCTACCTGTCGGAAAACCTGCTCTCGCCCATGGAGTGCATCATGCTCGCTCTGTTTTCGCTTCCGTTTTCCTATGGCGGATTTGCCTGCGGTCCCTTTAAGACCGACTACAAGATCGAGTTCGATGACCGCGCGCAGGCAATCTCGGGGATGCCGCATGCAGTTTGCGATGCGTATCAGGAAGAAGCCCGGTTTGACCTGGAATACAACGGTGAGCTGGGCCATTCCTCCCGGAGGGGGCGTATCCATGATGAAAAACGCAACACGGGCTTGATTACTATGGGAATCGAGGTCGCGACGGTCAACAACGAAATGCTCTGCGACATGGAAGCGATGGAAGCGCTCGCATGGCGCATCCACCAGCGCATGGGTAAGCGATATCGCAACCGTGTTGACGCTCGCAGAAAGAAACAAGAGGCGCTATTTAACACGCTGCGGGCGTGTTTTGGGCTTAAACCCGCCTAACAATGCTCTGAAACAGGGGGTTGGATATATGCGCTGGCCAAAATATAGCAAATATGAGTACTGCTACAAATTCAGTAACAGCAAAATCAGGGATTTTGGGACTGGAAGATGGCGTAAATTAGAAAGATATTAAACAAATGTGGAATATCCTGGCATCAATCTGACGTTATAGAGCGCGAAAACTGCTTGCAGAGGCAAAAAACTCCTGCTACTAAATTGGTAACAGTACTCATATTTGCTATTTTTTGGCCACGGCACCCTGAGACGGGTGCCCCGGAGCTCCCCGTAGGGGAGCTCCGGGCTTCATGGGGGCACGAATAGTCCGCTCCGACCTGCAAAATCTGTGCTCACGGTGCGAATGACGCCCCTAACCTTAAACTTTAGCTTGAACTTAGCTATAATGCGCTACGTTCCTGCCAGGCTGTGGTTGCGGACGGACGAAATGTCCATCCTAGTCCAAGACAGACGCGGTCAAAGGGATCCACGTAAGCGACCGCGTGCGCGCGGCGCGATCATGGCGCGTCCTAGATGTAAGCCGCACCGTCCGTTCTACTTTCTTTGGGGCAATACCGCCTCGCGGGCGAGCGGGCCAGTCGTGAAGGTGGCTATGGCCTCCCGAGCAAACGCCCCGGTGCGCAAGTGTGGGGTCAAATACCAGGTCAGCTGGTGGGAACAACCCGTTATTCCGCGCAATGCACGGATTGTATACGACACAGAAGGCAGGGTAGTGGACATGGTGAGGGGCAGCTTGATGCACGCGGCTCGGTTAGGCGCTGGGACCGCGGCGGTCATTGCCGTATTGGGCTTGAGCGGATGCGCGTTCAATCCGCTGTCCACGTTCACGACGCCCACGATTGACCAGATCGAGCGCGAGACCGTTACCCCTACAGTGTCGGACGATGCCCTGGTCACTCCCGGCACCCTGACGGTTGCCCTCGATACCTCCGATGCTCCGCAGGCCATGCAGGGCGCCGATGGCAACCTCACGGGCTACGCGGTCGACGCTGCCCGCGCCCTTGCAAGTCGCATGGGCCTCAAGGTTGCCTTCGTCGATGCGTCTTCTGCCGATTCCGCGCTTGGCGACAAAAAGGCCGACATCTTCATTGGTGACATCAATTCCACGGATGGTGACATCAGCACGCTTGGTACTTGCCTGTACGACGCTGCGGCAGTGTTCGGAAAGACGAGCGACGGCGAGTCGCTGAGCGTTTCCACCGAAACGCTTAACGCCGCTACCCTGGGCGTTCAGACCTCTTCGGCCTCGCAGGAAGCGCTCGCCAAGCAGAGCATCACGGCCAACCAAAAGACCTTCTCCAACATCAACGAGTGCTTTGAGGCGCTCGAGTCCGGCGAGATCGACTACGTGATTTGCGATTCCACGGCCGGCGGCTACCTTGCGCGCCTGATGAGCCAGATCTCTTACGTCGGCGCGCTCGAGACACCCTCGACGCTCGGCGTCGCGGGCCTCGCGGCCAACGATGAGCTATGCCGTGCCGTGAGCGATGCCCTCGACGGTATCACGGTCGATGGCACGCTCGAGGCGGTCCACTCCGTCTGGTACGGCACGATGCCCTATGACCTCACCACCAAGACGGTCTCGGGCGCCGACGTGCAGTCGACCGATACCGGATCTAGTGAGTCCGCATCCTCCGATTCGAGCAGCGATGGTGCAACCTCCGAGGATAAATCGTCCAGCCAGGAGGGCACCATCACCGACGACGACATTAACAAGCTCAATAGCTAGTTATTGCCAGGGGTGGGGTCTCCTATGCGCTAGGAGAGACGCCTCTTCACGGTTTCAACACGCACTGCCGGGTTTTCCCAACAGGGGAGCCCGGCATTTTCATCCCAATAAAACCAGCAGGTCAAAGCCAATTTTCGGGACCAAAAACAAAGTCGCCGTTGCTCTCCCATAGCGCACTTTGCCACAGAAAAGTGCGAGACTTCGGTATGCGGTATCAAGCAATCGTTATTCGGGTCTTTGGGAATCCGCGTGATTAAATGCACGGCAATGGGTACATAGCCAGTACAGTAAGTCCCCGAGGCAGATTGGAGCCACGTATGGATATCAAGGTTTCTGGACGCAAGACGACGGTAACCGATGCTCTGCGTGCGCATGTGGATGAGAAGATCGGCGAGGCGCTCAAGGTTTTCGATATCGAGCCCATGACGGTCGACGTTGTACTTCGCTATGAGAAGAACCCCTCGAACCCCAACCCGGCGATCGTCGAGGTTACGGTTCGTGCCCGCGGTTCGGTGATTCGCGTTGCCGAGCACGGTGCAGATATGTACGCCGCCATCGACCTCTCCGCCGATAAGGTCACCCGCCAGCTGCGCAAGTTCAAGACCAAGGTCGTGGACAACCGCCAGGGCGGTGCCAGCGCAGCGGATGTCGCACCGGTCGAGCGCGTCGAGGATCTGGCCGACCTGCTGCTGCCCGAGGAGGAGGACGACCTGCTCGTCCGTGAGAAGGTCATTGATGTCACCCCGATGACTGAGGAGCAGGCGCTGGTGCAGACCGATCTGCTCGGCCACGACTTCTACGTGTTCGAGAACGCGACGACTGGCCTCATCAATGTGGTGTATCACCGTAAGAATGGTGGATATGGCATCATCAAGCCCCGCATCGAAACACTTGACGAGTAAAATACGTTAACTTGCATGAGTTAACGGTTGGCGGCCATCCCATGCGGGTGGCCGCCTTTTTACGTAAGGAGTCGCTTTGATGGACAAGGCTGCATCTACCGGCCATTCTGACCGCTGCCGCATCGTCGTCGATACCTGCTGCGACTTTAGCCCCGAGGTCGCCGCGAACCTCGATGTCGATATCTTGGGCTTCCCCTTTATCATCGATGGCGAGGAGCGCACGGACGATATCTGGTCGAGCATGAGCCCTAAGGAGTTCTACGACCGCATGCGCGCCGGCGCTCGCGTGTCTACCTCCGCCGTGTCGCTCGGTCGCTATATCGAGTTCTTTACCGAGTGTGCCAAGGAGGGCACGCCCACGGTCTACCTGTGCTTTACCTCGGCGCTGTCGTCGAGCTACAACTCCGCGTGCCAGGCGGCGGACGCCGTGCGCGCCGAGTATCCCGATTTTGAGCTGTACGTGGTCGACAACGCTCTGCCCTGTGCGACCGGCGCGCTCTTGGCGCTCGAGGCCGTGCGCCAGCGTTCGGCGGGACTGACCGCCAAGCAGCTGGTCGATTGGGCAAACGAGGCAAAGACCTACGTCCACGGTTACTTTACGCTCGAGAGCTTCGACGCACTGGCTGCTGGTGGCCGCATTCCGCCCGCGGCGGCACAGCTCACGGCAAAGCTCGATGTCAAGCCCGAGCTCTCCTACGACCTTGCCGGCTCGCTGTCGCTGATCGGCGTCAACCGCGGCCGCAAGAAGGCGCTCAAGTCCATCCTCAAGTCGTTCCGCGAGAACTACGTGCCCGACCGCACCATGCCCATCGCCATCATGACGGCCGATGCCGAGAAGGACGGCGACTGGCTCGAAGCCGCCATCCGCAAGGAGGAGGGCTGCGCCGACGTCACGATCATTCGCAGCTCCGTGGGTCCCACCATTGGCTCGCACGTGGGCCCCGGCATGGTGGCCTGCGCGTTTTGGGGCAAGAATCGCGCCGAGAAAGCCTCGCTTTCCGACCGCATCGCGCGCCGCGTGCGAGGCGAGTAGGTAGGCGCTGCGGCTGCAAGTGCCCTCAAGTCACGGCCGAAACGCTGGCACCGAGTATTTTAACCTGGTAACAACACCCAACCCAAAAGGAAAGGTTTCATGGCAAACAAGCTCTCCGTCGCATTCATCGGCACCGGAATCATGGGTGCCCCCATCGCCGGCCACATCCTGGACGCCGGCTACCCCGTCACGGTCAACAACCGCACCAAGTCCAAGGCCGCCGCGCTTATCGAGCGCGGCGCCGTCTGGGCCGATACGCCGGCCGAGGCCGTGGCGAACGCCGATGTCGTCTTTACCATGGTGGGCTATCCCTCCGAGGTCGAGGAGCTCTATCTGGCGGGCAACGGCCTGCTTGCGTGCACCAAGCCGGGCGCGGTCTTGATCGATCTCACCACGAGCTCGCCCGAGCTCGCCCGTGACATTGCCGAGGCCGCCCAGGTTTCTGGTCGCATGGCGTTTGACTGCCCCGTCACCGGCGGCGAGTCGGGTGCTATCGCCGGCACGCTCACGGCTATCGTGGGCGCTACCGAGAACGACATCGCCCCGGTCCGCGACATCCTTGCCACCTTTGCGGCCAACATCTGCTGCTTCGACGGCGCCGGCAAGGGCCAGGCTGCCAAGCTCGCCAATCAGGTGTCGCTGGGCGCCTGCATGGTCGGCATGGCGGACGCCATGGCATTTGCCGAGCTGAGCGGCCTTGACCTGGAGAAGACCCGCCAGATGATCCTGGGCGGTACCGGCAAGTCCGGCGCCATGGAGAGCCTGGCGCCCAAGGCGCTCGACGGCGACTACAAGCCCGGCTTTATGGTCGAGCACTTCATCAAGGACCTGCGTCTGGCGCTCGCCTATGCCGACGACCGCGAGCTTGCGCTGCCCGGCGCCGACGTGGCCTTTACGCTCTACGACATGCTCGACGCCATCGGTGGCGCCAAGCTGGGCACCCAGGCCATCACGGTCCTCTACAAGGAGGAGGCCGACGCCATCGCCGCCGGTCTGGACTGGTCGCAGTATCGTCCCGAAGAGCATGGCGCTCACGAGGAAGGCTGCGGTTGCGGCGAGCATGGCGACGACCACGAGTGCGGTTGTGGCCACCACCATGGCGAGGACCACGAGTGCTGCGGCGGCCACGGCCATGATGACGGCCACGAGTGCTGCTGCGGCCACCATCACGAGGAGTAGCGCCCATGAGCTGGACGTTCGTGGTGCTTGCGCTGGTACTTTTTATCTTTGCGATCTACATCGGGTTTTTGTGCGGACAGTGGGCGTGCGAAAAGCGCGTCATCACCAAGCGCGACTACTGGATCGCCAACTTTGCAGGAGCGGCGGCAGTCGTCCTGCTGACCTGGGTGTTTTCGCTGTTCCCGCTGGTGCAGTTTGCGCCGATCGGCTGGCTCGGCGGCTTTATCGCCGGCCTTAAGATGAGCTTTGGCGAGTCCGTCGGTCCGTGGCGCAAACACGACGAGGTCTTTAACGTCAACAAGGCTCACCGCGCCGCCGCCGACGCGGGCGACGCGGAGGAGCGTCGCCGCGCACGCCGCAATGGCGCGGCCGACCGACAGCTCATCTCGGTCACCGATGACAGCAAGGGTGCTGGCAAGCACGCTAAGAAATAGTAAGAAGAGGTAACTATGGCAGAAAACAAGGAAGAACAGCTCACCGACGAGGAGCTGGCACAGCTTCAGCTGGCAGAGGAGAACGAGAACGCCGTCGACCGCCTGGTCAAGGAGCTCGGCTGCCCCACGCGCCGCATCCGTCAGTTTGCCGCCCGCGTGCTGCACCTGCTTGCCGAGCGCGATCCGCAGCGCGTCGTGCCCTGCGTGCCCGCGCTGATCGAGGCACTCGACCGCCCCGAGGCTCAGACCCGCTGGGAGGCCCTCGATGCCCTGGCGGCGCTCGCCACCACCTGCCCCGAGCAGCTGGGCGATGCCTTTGAGGGTGCCGAGACCGCGCTGTTCGACGAGATTTCCTCCACGCTGCGCTATGCCGCCTTCCGCCTGCTGTGCGTGTGGGGTGCCACGAGCGTCGAGCGTTCGCGCGAGGCTTGGCCCATCCTGGACGAGGCTATCCAGTGCTACCACGGCGACCTTGAGTATCGCGACATGCTCGGTTGCCTGTACGAGTTTGGCCAGGGCGAGATTGACGCCGAGGTCGCCGAGAAGCTCGCGCTGCGCCTTAGGTTCGACGCCGAGAACGGCAAGGGCAGCTATCTCAAGGCCCGTTCGAGCGAGATTTGCGAAATGCTTGTTAAACGTTTTGGCCTGGATCTCTCCAAAAAGAAGAAGCGTGCTAGCGTTAAAAAATCTGACGACGCCGAAAACGAGGAGTAACAGATTATGGCGCACGATGTAGTCCTGATTCCCGGTGACGGTATCGGTCCCGAGATTACGCAGGCCATGCGCCGCGTGGTCGAGGCCACCGGTGTCCAGATCAACTGGAACGTCCAGGAGGCCGGTGCCGGCGTCATGGACGAGTTTGGCACGCCGCTGCCCCAGCACGTGCTCGATGCGGTCGCCGAGACCAAGGTTGCCATCAAGGGTCCCATCACCACGCCGGTCGGCACGGGTTTCCGCAGCGTCAACGTGGCTCTGCGCAAGCATTTTGACCTGTACGCCTGCGTGCGCCCTTGCCTGTCGCAGCCGGGCGACGGCTCTCGTTTCCGCGGTGTCGACCTGGTTATCGTGCGCGAGAACACCGAGGACCTCTACGCCGGCATCGAGTTCGATGAGGGCGCTGCCGAGGTCGAGGAGCTCTCGCAGCTCGTCGAGCGCTCGGGCCAGAAGACCTTCGCCGCTGATTCCGCCATCTCGATCAAGCCCATCTCCATCGCCAAGAGCCGCCGCATTGTGGAGTATGCCTTTGAGTATGCCCGCCGCTGCGGCCGCAAAAAGGTGACGGCCGTGCATAAGGCCAACATCATGAAGGCGACCGATGGCCTGTTCCTGCGCGTGGCGCGCGAGGTGGCCGCCAACTATCCCGATATCGAGTTCAACGACAAGATCGTCGACGCCACCTGCATGGGTCTGGTCCAGAACCCCAACGACTTCGATGTCCTGGTGCTGCCCAACCTGTACGGTGACATCGTGAGCGACCTGTGCGCCGGTCTGGTAGGTGGACTGGGTATGGCTCCGGGTTCCAACATCGGTGCCGACTGCGCCATCTTCGAGGCGACGCACGGCTCCGCGCCCGATATCGCTGGCCAGGATATCGCCAACCCCACGGCCGAGATTCTGTCTGCGGCTATGATGCTCGATCACCTGGGCGAGAACGACGCGGCCAATCGCATTCGCGCCGCCGTTTCTGCCACGCTCGACGAGGGCGAGCAGGTTACCGGCGACGTTCGTCGTGCCCAGACCGGCTCCGTCGAGGGTGCGGTGGGCACGCAGGCTTTTGCCGATGCCGTTATCGCGCACCTGGCCTAAGGTATGCAGACTGCAAACGCCTAAATAGTACTTAAGTGTTTGCGTATAACCTGAGAATCAATACGCCCGGCGCTCTGTCGGGCGTATTCTATTGCGGACTATGTTTCCTAACAAGGAGTAACTGATATGGGTCTGATTCAAAAGAAGGACGAGAAGGACGAGATCGACGGCATCCAGATCATCGAGCGCGGCGAAGGCCCCGACGGTGATGAGGACGAGAAGATCGATCTGGTCGCCGGTACGTCTGCCGAGCACATTGCTGCCGGAACGACGGCCGAGGAGGAGGACGCCCGCCTGGAGGCTCAGATTGCCGCGGATGCCGCTGACGAGAATCTGATGCCCGAGGAGCAAGACGAGGACAACGATATCCTGGGTTCCGACGAAGACGACCATGCATCCAAGCACAAGAAGACGATGATTGCCGCCTTTGTGGTCGCTATCGTGATCGCTGCTGTGGTCGGTTTCTTTATTGGCAATGGCGGCTTTGGCGGCAAGGGCGTCGGCTCGGCGACTCTGACCGAGGATCAGCTCGATTCGACCGTGGCAAGCTACAGCTACAACGGCAAGAAGAGCGACATCACCGCGCGCGAGGCTATCGAGAGCCAGTACAGCCTCGACACCGTCAAGGATAGCGATGGCAACTACACCGCTCCGTCTGCCGACGTTATCCTGTCCTACGTGCGCAACAAGATCCTGCTCGATGCTGCCGCGGACGAGGGCATTACCGTTTCTTCCAAGGAAATGAAGAAGTACGCCGAGGATTCCATCGGCACCTCCGACTACAAGACCATGGCCACGCAGTATGGCGTGTCCAAGGACCAGGCCAAGCAGATCGTCCGCCAGTCCGCGACGCTGCAGAAGCTCTACAAGAAGAAGGTGGGCGATAGCTCCGCAAACATGCCGACCGCCCCGACCGAGCCTGCTGACGGCAACGAGGAGACCGCGAGCAAGGATTACGCCGATTACATCATCAACCTTGCCGGCGACGAGTGGGATAACTCAAAGGGCACTTGGAAGGACGCCGATAGCACCTACGCTAAGGCCTTCGCCGACGATGCCTTTACTGCCGATAGCGCCACCTATAAGCAGGCCATGACCGCCTATTACACCGCCTACCAGCAGTATTCCTCGCAGGCTTCGAGCGCCAGCTCCAAGTGGACCGAGTATGCTAACGGCCTCTACGCCAAGGCCAACATCAGCATCTACGGCCTGTTTGCGTAAAGAGTTGCACGGCTCATCGAGCATCTAGCCGATAGACAGCAAGTAGCCCGCCAGTACGGAAGTCGTTCTGGCGGGCTATTTGCGTTGAGAGCGTGATCGGCAGTTTAATTATGGCTATTCATCTTTAAGTCCAAAAAGGCTATCGGCTTCATCGTCGGATATATATTCCAGCACATCACCTGGTTGGCAGTCGAGTGCCCGGCATATCGCGTCAAGAGTTGAAAAACGTATGGCAGAAACCTTGCCCGTCTTAATGCGTGACATATTGACCTGGGAGATGCCCACACGTTCCGCAAGCTCTTTGGATGAGATCTTGCGTTCGGCGAGCATGCGGTCAAGCCGCAGAATAATCATGGATTCCCCCTAGAGCAACTCGTCATCTTGTTTTTGCAGGATATACCCGTAGCGGAAGATGCTGGCAATCAGGCAAATAATCAGGCCTGCAAAGAGCATGGAGGGCTCGAATAACTGGCCGACGAACGCATCCGTAAAGCTGCCACCAAATCCTGAGAGTATCATTCCCGTGATTACGGCACCAAGAAGCCTCACGGCAACGCCGCCGATAAGGAATAAATGTCCTACTCGACGAAGTGTCTGGTTACATTCAAGGTCAAAGGGCCTGCCTTCCTTTTCAATGTTGAAGAAAAGCCTGCGCACGCTTATTGCGATGGTAAGCGCGAGGCATGTCATCAAGAGGCTCCCTATGGCAGTGTGACCATCGTGTGCGACGAGCATAAGTGGGGCCTGCACATCGGTACCGACGATAGCAAGGCACGGCCCTTCGCCGGCTTGAAGTTCTACGGATTGGAGACACGGGCCTTGGGAGAGGCCAGGCAATATGAGTAGAAGGTCAATCGCAATGACTGCGAGGAGCCCCAGAGCGAGCGCGGTGGTAATGCAGATCGTGGCCCATTTGCAGATGCGAGCGAGCTTCCTCAGTTTGGCTACCGTCTGTTCGCGGCTGATGGTTTCATTCGATATAGATGCGTTTCGATGGACCATAACCCCTCCAATCGGCGTTTGGGATGATACTTGTATCATATCAGAATTAACGATAAACGATAAATAATTACGGATACTGAGTAAGTAATGATTGAAAACGATTAGCGTGAGCTATTAGCTCATTTTGGATGCCGGAGTTTGGCGCGTGGGGGATAAGGACAAATGCCAAAATTTCCTGTGATCGCGCAAGCGCTCCATCGGGTTCCCCTAATTCATCTGGGAAAACAACTGCAAACGATTGCAAGTAACCGGTGAACGGTCGAAAACTACCGTTCACCGATAATCTCAAAACTGGTTCTAACTGGTATTAAGTCAAAAAGACCAATTCACATATCTTCACAATGACCTGCAATTTTTCTACACGCTATTTTTAGCCGCCCTGCGTTGTTTAGACACAGGAAAAGATCCGATTTTTTGCCAAAGCATTTCGAAACGGTTTCAAAACCGCAGGTAGAAGTGTTAACGACCGGTAAACGGTCGATTTATCACCGTGAGCGGTGCAAAAACGTTTTACCGTATGAATCAACGAAAGCGACCTCTTCTGGGGTGATATAGTGACAACAACACGTCACGTGGTTACTACCAGTTTAGAAACCACTGGTCTTCAAAGAACGCTTTCTAAGAAGCTTTAAGGGCGAGTGCCCGCTGGCTTCCGAAAATCATCGGACTCAGATTGTACACACCTTCGGAAGGGAAATTTGAATGGTTGGCTTTATTCTTACCGGTCATGGACAGTTCGCACCCGGCCTTGCAAGCGCTATCGCTATGGTTGCCGGCGACCAGCCTGCTTTTACCGTCGTTCCTTTTGAGGGCGACCAGGCCGCATCCTACGGTGAGGATCTCCGCGCCGCTATTACCGCCATGCGCGAGGAGTGCGATGGCGTGCTTGTCTTTACCGACCTGCTTGGCGGCACCCCGTTCAACCAGTCGATGATGATTGCCCAGGATGTCGACAACGTCGAGGTTCTGACTGGCACCAACCTTCCCATGGTTATTGAGCTTCTGTTCCTCCGCGGCAATGCCACGCTCGCCGAGCTTGGCGAGCAGGCCGTGACCGTTGGCCAGACGGGCATCACCGCCCAGACGGTCGCATCCGTTGCCGGCTCCGAGGAAGAGGATATCTTCGGCGACGAGGACGGCATCTAATGGCCGATTTCGGAGCCAACGTCCTGAGCTCCTCGGTCGCCCTTTTAGGCCTGCTTGTCATCATGGGCTTGATTTACACCATCTGGTCGCAAATCAACATGAAGAAGAAGCAGAAGTACTTCAAGGAGCTGCACACCGAGCTCAAGCCGGGTCAGGAGGTTCTTTTCGCCGGCGGTATCTACGGAACCGTCAAAGGCATCGAAGGCGAGAAGGTCCAGATCAAAGTCCGATCCGGAGCCGTCGTAGATGTTTCGCGTTACGCGATTCAGGAGATCAAGTAACTGTCGTCAGCAAATATCGAAAGGAAGCTGATCAACATGGCAGAACCCAACATTCTTCTTACCCGCATCGATAACCGACTGGTTCATGGTCAGGTTGCAACCCAGTGGAACTCCACCCTGGGCTCCAACCTCATCCTCGTCGCCAACGACGACGTGGCGTCCAACACCATGCGCCAGAACCTCATGAAGATGGCCGCTCCCGCCGGCGTCGCTACGCGTTTCTTCTCCCTGCAGAAGACCATCGACGTCATTGGCAAGGCGAGCCCGCGCCAGAAGATCTTCATCGTGGCCGAAACACCGGAAGACGTGCTTACGCTCGTCAAGGGCGGTGTGCCTATAAAGAAGGTAAACATCGGCAACATGCACATGTCGGAAGGAAAGCGCCAAGTCGCCACCTCCGTCGCAGTTAACGACGAGGATGTCGCTGCGTTTAAAGAGCTGCAGGAATTGGGGGTGGAGTTGGAGATCAGGCGCGTTCCGAGCACGCCTGTTGAGGACACGAGCAAGCTCTTCTCGTAATCCTCGTGATCCACGTTGTCAGGAGTGAAACCCTGACGTTCTGTACGTGATATCCAAAGTGCGTACATTCATTTTGAAAGGAGGAGCAAGATGGAATACTCGATCATCCAGATCGCTCTGGTCTTCGTTGTTACGTTCATCGCGGCAATCGACCAGTTTGATTTCCTCGAGTCTCTCTATCAGCCCATCGTCACCGGCGCCGTCATCGGTCTTATCCTTGGCGACCTCAACACCGGTCTTCTCGTGGGTGGTACCTATCAGCTCATGACGATCGGCAACATGCCGATCGGAGGCGCTCAGCCGCCTAACGCCGTCATCGGCGGCATCATGGCAGCCATTCTCGCTATCGCCACGGGCCTCGAGCCCAACGCGGCAGTCGGCCTCGCTATTCCGTTCGCCCTGCTTGGCCAGCTTGGCGTTACCCTGGTCTTCACGCTTATGTCCCCGCTTATGTCCACGGCCGATAACATGGCTCACAACGCGGACACCAAGGGCATCGAGCGCCTGAACTACTTCGCCATGGCTCTGCTCGGCCTGATCTTCGCTGTCGTCGTCACCCTGTTCTTCATCGCTGGCGCTACCATTGGTCAGACCATCGCTTCCGCCATCCCGACTTGGCTGCAGACCGGTCTGTCCGCTGCAGGCGGCATGATGCGCTTCGTCGGCTTCGCCGTCCTGCTCAAGGTTATGATGAACCGCGATATGTGGGGCTTCTTCCTCATGGGCTTTGGCCTCGCGCTCATCACCGTTGCCAACGATTCGCTGGCAACCCCTGCTCTGCTCATCCTCGCTCTCATCGGCTTCGGCATCGCTTTCTGGGACTTCCAGCAGCAGACCGAGCTGAAGGGTGCAGCTGTTTCTGACGGAGGTGACTTCGAAGATGGCATCTAATGAGTATGTGATCCCGGAGCACTACGAGGATCTCACTCCTGCTCCGCAGCTCGACCAGAAGACCCTCAACAAGATGGCTTGGCGCTCCTGCTTCCTGCAGGCCTCGTTCAACTACGAGCGTATGCAGGCCGCTGGCTGGCTCTACTCCATCATCCCCGGTCTGGAGAAGATCCACACCAACAAGAACGACCTCGCGGCTTCCATGAGCCATAACCTGGAGTTCTTCAACACCCACCCGTTCCTCGTCACCTTTGTTATGGGCATCGTGCTTTCGCTCGAGCAGAACAAGGTTGACATCCCCACGATCCGCGCCGTCCGCGTCGCCGCAATGGGCCCGCTCGGTGGTATCGGTGACGCCCTGTTCTGGCTGACGCTCGTGCCTATCACGGCCGGCATCACCTCCAACATGGCCATCAACGGCAACGCCGCTGCGCCGATCATCTTCCTGGTGATCTTCAACGCCGTTCAGTTCGCTCTGCGCTTCTGGCTCATGAACTGGTCCTACAAGCTTGGCACCAGCGCTATTGACGCTCTGACCGCCAACATGCAGGCCTTCACGCGTGCCGCTTCCATCATGGGCGTCTTCGTCGTCGGTTGCCTGGTCGTCACCATGGGTGGCACCCAGATCAACCTCCAGATCCCCAACGGCACCACCCGCGGCCTCTCCGCTACTACCGTGATTGTCTCCGAGAAGGAGGCCGAGAACTTCACCGGTATGGAGGGCATCGATACCGAGACCGCTGAGGCCGGTACCATCGCCATGACCGATAAGGACGGCAACGCCCTTACCGCTTCCGATGCCGACGGCAACGCTGTCGAGTGCGGCGTCACCGATCTGGGCAACGGCATGGAGTCCGTGACCTACGGCACCGTTACCGAGGATCCGGTCAACTTCTCTGTTGCCGACACCCTCAACACCATCGTCCCGAAGCTCGTCCCGCTTATGCTTACGCTGCTGCTTTACTACATGTTCGCTAAGCACAGCTGGACCCCGACCAAGGGCATTCTCCTGCTCTTCGTCCTTGGCATCCTGGGCGCTGGCCCGCTTGGTCTCTGGCCGAGCATCTGGTAAGGCTCTAGCTTGAGGGGTGTGTCCCTACGCGGCTCACACCCCGACCCCTTAAGCCATGTGTATGTTAAAAGCCGCGCGCTCTTTCGAGCACGCGGCTTTTGTTTTCTTGATGATTCAGGTGTTGCAGACTGATAATGCTTAACACCCTAGGTAGTTAGCCGAATTCGAGCAAAAGGGAGGATAGGATGGCGATCGGAGCGCGTAAGCAACCGCTGTACGATCAGCTGGTCGATATTCTGACCGAAAAGATCGACCATGAATATCGCGCCGGTGACATGATTCCTTCCGAGCGCGAACTTTCGGAGCGCTATGGTCTCTCGCGCACTACGGTACGCCTGGCTCTGCAGGAACTGGAGCGTTTAGGACTGGTGGTTCGGCAGCACGGTCGCGGTACCTTTGTGACCGACCGTTCGGCAAAAGCAACCAATCTTATGCAGTCCTACAGCTTTACCGAGCAGATGCGCGCAATGGGTCGCGACCCCGAGACCACGATTCTCGAGTTTTGCGAGATGGAGGCCGATAAGAATCTGGCCGAGCATATGGGATTGCGTATCGGTGATCGCATTTTTAAGCTTAAGCGCCTTCGTTCTGCCGATAACATGCCCATGATGGTCGAACGCAGCTATCTACCGGTTTCTCAATTTCTGTCCCTAAAGCGACCACTGCTGGAGCGTAAGCCGCTTTACGATGTGATTGAGCAAGACTTTCAGCAAAAGATTCGCGTGGCCGAAGAGGAGTTCTATGCGAGCATAGCCCGTCCCACCGACGCCCACCTTTTGGGAATTGTCGAGGGCTCGCCTGTGCTCGATTTGGTCAGGACTACGTATAACGAGTCAAACGAGGTTGTGGAGTATACACTCTCGGTTGCTCGTGCCGATCAGTTTAAATACAAGGTTTACCACCAGCGTAGCAACTAGTGTCCGCATCGTTTCCATATGATGATTCTTTGCATTTAACTGGTTACTACCAGATAACCAACCGAAGTGTATAATTGCACGTCAGAGGATTACTTCTAGAGAGAGGTATTAGAAATGTTCGAGAAGAGTGTCGAGGAGCTCACCGAGCTCGGCGCCCAGATCACCACGGCCGAGATTGCTCAGCAGCCCGAGCTTTGGCGTGATACGCTCAACATCTATCGCGAGAACAAGGAGGCCATCGAGGCCTTCCTGGCCGAGGCTCGCGCTATGGGCGAGGGTCGTCTGTCCGTTGTCTTCACCGGTGCCGGTACGTCCGACTACGTTGGCGATACCTGCGCCCCGTACCTGCGTCACGCTGGCAACACTGATCTCTACGACTTTAAGCCCATCGCCACGACCGACATCGTGAGCGCCCCGCGCGACTTCCTGCGCGCCGAGGATCCCACGCTCGTGGTTTCCTTTGCCCGCTCTGGCAACAGCCCCGAGAGCCTTGCCGCCGTTGCCGTTGCCAAGGAGCTCGTCCACAGCGTCAAGTTCCTCAACATCACCTGCGCTCCCGAGGGCAAGCTCGCCGTCGAGTCTGCCGATGATCCCAATGCGCTGACGCTGCTCATTCCGCGCGCCAACGACAAGGGCTTCGCCATGACCGGTTCTTATTCCTGCATGACCCTGCTCTCCACCCTTATTTTCGACACTGCCTCTGACGAGCAGAAGGCCGAGTGGGTCGAGACCATCGCCAAGATGGGCGAGGAGGTTATCGCTCGCGAGTCCGAGGTCGCCGATTACCTCGCTGGCGACTTCAACCGCGTGACCTACCTGGGCTCCGGCTCCTTTGGCGGCCTTGCTCAGGAGAGCCAGCTTAAGATTCTCGAGCTTGCTCACGGCCTGGTTGCCACTTCTTACGACACTTCCATGGGCTATCGTCACGGACCCAAGTCCTTCGTCGACGATAAGACGCTCGTCTTCGTGTTCGTCAACAACGACGCCTACACCCGTCAGTACGACATCGACATCCTCAACGAGATCGGTGGCGACAAGATCGCTCAGCACACCGTCGCCGTTCAGCAGGAAGGTGCCACCGTCTATGAGGGTGAGTCCTTCACCTTTAAGGGCTACGAGGCACTTCCCGAGGGCTACCTTGCTCTGCCGTTCGTGATGTTTGCCCAGGCCATCAGCCTGCTCAACTCCGTGCGCGTGGGCAACACGCCCGATACGCCGAGCCCCACCGGCACGGTCAACCGCGTGGTTAAGGGCGTGACGATTCACCCCTTCACCGCTTAATCGCGTCCCCCTGTAAGGGCGCCCGTCCGCTCATAACGGCGGGCGGGCGCTTTTTGTTTTACGTGTGCTGGGTATAAGCATCACCACAGTCAACTGCTTTAGAAGCAAGGAGTGCATATGAGCACGTACGCAATTAAGGCTGACAAGTTCTTCTTGCCGGCAGGCCCGCAACTGGGCGGCTATCTTATGGTCGAGGATGGCGTCTTTGGCGCCTGGCAGGCCGACGAGCCCTCTTGCGAGATTAAGGACTACACGGGATCGTGGATCGCGCCGGGTATGGTCGATACTCACATCCATGGCTTCTACAACCACTCAACTACCGATAACGATCCCGAGGGCATCGATATCAGCTCGACCGAGCTCGCCCGTCGCGGTACCACCAGCTGGCTGCCCACGACGTTCACCGATGGCGTCGAGCAGATCAAGGACGCCTGCGCCGCTATCGCCCAGGCGGACGAGGGTCGCGGCCCCGACTTCTGCGGTGCTCGCATTCAGGGCATCTACCTGGAGGGCCCCTTCTTTACCATGAAGCATGTGGGCGCGCAGAACCCCGCTTACCTGATCGATCCCTCCGAGGAGGTCTTCGACCAGTGGCAGGAGGCTGCGGGTGGTCGCATCGTCAAGAGCGCCATGGCGGCCGAGCGCGACGGTGCCGCTGCTTATGCGGCTGCTCTGAACGCCAAGGGCGTGGTGACCAGCATCGGTCACTCCGACGCCACCTATGATGAGTGCATCGCCGCCATCAACGCCGGTGCCAGCTGCTTTACGCATACCTATAACGGCCAGCGCGGGCTGCATCACCGCGAGCCCGGTGTCGTGGGCGCTGCCATGTCCACGCCCGAGACCTACGCCGAGATCATCTGTGACGGCAAGCACGTAAACCCTGCCGCCATCAAGGCGCTGCTGCAGGCAAAGGGCTGGCAGCACACGGTGCTCATCACCGACTGCCTGGGTTGCGGTGGCATGCCCGAGGGCAGCTACACCAGTGGTGGTATGGACGTCATCATGAAGGACAACCTGTGCTGGCTCGCCGACGGCAAGAGCATTGCCGGCTCGGTGCTCACGCTTGCCCAGGGCGTCAAGAACATCGTCGACTGGGGCATCGCCAGCGCCGATATCGCCATTCGCATGGCAACCGAGGTGCCGGCACGCTCCGCGCACATCGAGGGTAAGTGCGGCAGCATCATGCCGGGTCGCGACGCCGACTTTGTCGTGTTCGACCATGAGCTTACCCTCGTCGAGACGTATGTTGGCGGCCAGAGCGTCGGCAACGCCTTTACCGAGTAACGATAGAAAAAGACGGCGGGCCCGAATCTGCTCGGACCCGCCGTATGGGTTAAATGCTCAAAAGCACCTTCACAGTTACAGCTTGTTAGCGATCTTCTTTGCCGTGCGCTTGACGCCGGCCACCAGGCCTCCTGCAGGATGCTCCTTCTCGTATGCTAGACGCTTCTCGCGCTTGGCGTACTCTTCGACGATGATATCGCCATATTCGTCTTCGATCTTGTCGAAGAAGTCGACGGCGCCCTTAATTTCCTCAGCGGTCGGGTGTCCCTTTTGGACACCGCCGGCGAGTTTGAACGGCCCCCACGTATCAAAGCCGGGGCAGCCGTAGACACCCATAAAGATGGCCTGCCTCATGCGGCAGATGCCATCGATATCCTTGCCGTACCACTTGTTTTTGCCACCGTAGGTCATAAGGCCAAACACCTTGTCCTGCGGCTGCAGCACGTTCGTGAGCACGCGTGCCATGTCCTTGTCGATCTCGGAGTAATAGATGCCCGTGGCGACACCGATCAGATGATATTCGTGCAGGTCGGGGTACTCGTTTTTACCGAGCGCCTTGACGTCGAGGGTATCGATCTCGGGGTGTGCCTCGACGATGGCGTCCACGAGCTTTTTCGTATTGCCGTGATGGCGCGAGGCGTAGAGGATGATGGTTCGCATAAGAAGGCCTTTCAGCTGTAATTGCATCAATGTCTGTATGGTACCCCGTTACATGGCTGGGATACCGGACGCATCGATGAACGTGCGGGTTTGTCCTTTGGTTAGGGCCGAGACGGGTACTTGCGAGCAAAAAGCAGTTGTTCGAAAGGATGGGCAATGGAATACGCTCTCTCCAACGATTCGATTTCTATTAAGGTGTCCACGGCTGGCGGTTCGTTTACCTCGATTGAGGCCGGAGGCCGCGAGTATCTGTGGCAGGGCGATCCCGCCGTGTGGTCTGGCCAGGCACCGATTTGCTTCCCGATTTGCGGAGGCTTGCGCGATAACAACGCCATGACGTTTGCCGGGCATCATGTAAAGCTCGCCCGCCATGGGTTTGCGCGCAAACAGGAGTGGAAGCTGCTGAGCCAGAGCGAGAACGAGCTGGCGATGTGCCTGGCTTCGGAGGATAACGCCGCGCTGCTGAGCGATTATCCGTATCCGTTTAAGCTTGTCGCCCGTTATACGCTTGAGGGAGATGCCGTTCGCGTCTCCTATGAGGTGACCAACGAGGGAACCGAGGACATGCCGTTCTTTATCGGCGGTCATCCCGGCTTTAGGTGTCCGCTCGATGAGGGCGAGGCCTATACGGATTACGAGTTGCGCTTTGAGAAAGACGAGGCTGCGGAGCTCTGCACCGCCGTTCCCTCGACTGGATTGATTGACGTGGCAAACCGCTCCAAGAACCCCATGGTGGGAAAGACGCTGCCCCTGTCGCACGAGCTCTTCGATTTTGCGGAGACCATCTTTGACGTGCTCGAGAGCCGTCAGGTCACGCTTTCCAAAAAGGGCGAGGACAAGGGCGTCCGCCTGAGCTTTGAGGGCTTCCCATATCTCATTGTGTGGAGCAAGCCCGAGGGCGATTTTGTGGCGGTTGAGCCTTGGGGCGGTCTCTCGACCTGCTCCGATGAGGACGACGTGCTTGAGCACAAGCGCGGCTGCCTTATCGCCAAGCCCAAAGAAACCATCGTGCGCTCGTTCACGATTGAGATTCTGTAATTCCGTTTTGTCGACTCGTATCGCGAGGCACAAGGAGCCTGCGAGATAAGGAGCTAAAAATGATCCTCACCGTCACGATGAACCCGTCTGTCGATACGCGCTATCAGCTCGATGAGCTCATTATCGACGACGTCAACCGTGTGACGCCCGAAAAGACCGCCGGCGGCAAGGGCCTTAACGTAGCCCGCGTCCTTGGTCAGTTGGGCGACGACGTTGTGGCAACCGGCCTGCTTGGTGGTCATATGGGCGCCTATATGGCAGAGCTCATGGATGCCAACGGCATTAAGAATGATTTTGTGCCCATCAAGGGCGAGACCCGCATCTGCCTCAATATCCTTCATGCCGGCAATCAGACCGAGCTGCTCGAGAGCGGCCCGACGATTGCCCCCGAGGAGCTCGATGCCTTTACCGCCAAGTTTACCGAGCTTGCAGGTAAGGCCGACGTCGTCACCATCTCGGGTTCGCTGCCCCGCGGCGTCGAGGCGGACTACTACGCCAAGATCACGGGCATTGCCGAGAACGCCGGAGCCAAGGTGCTGCTCGATACCTCGGGTGCCTCTCTCGAGGCCGCCCTTAAGTCTGAAATTAAGCCCGAGCTGGTCAAGCCTAACCTGACCGAGATCAACGGCCTTTTGGGTACGAGCTTTACCACCGACGATGTGGACGAGCTCCGCGCCGCGCTCGCCTCTGATGTCCGCTTCTCCGATATCCCCTGGGTCGTCGTGTCCATGGGCGCTGCCGGCTCCGTTGGCTTCCACAATGGCCGTGCGTTCCGCGCAAAGACGCCCGATATCCCTGCCGTTAACGCCACGGGCTCTGGTGACTCCACTATCGCTGGCTTCGCGCATGCCATCGCTGCTGGCGCGGACGACGAGACGGTGCTGCGTACCGCCAACACCTGCGGCAAGCTCAATGCCATGGATCCTATGACTGGTCACTTGGTCATGGATCGTTGGGACGAGGTCTACAACGGCGTTGTCGTGACCGAGCTGTAAGGGCTTGGGCGTCGGCCCCGGCATCGATTGCTAGCTCATGTCGACGACAAGTGCGATAGCATTATGTCGGGGCGCGACGCCGACGTTGTCGTGTTCAATCCCGACCTTACCCTGGTCGAGACGTATGTGGGCGGCAACAGCGGCGGTAACGCTTTTATCGCGTAGCCGCCAAAGAAACGATCCGAGAGGGGATTTAGATGATTTACGGTGCATTGGGCGATATCGAGGAGTACCGCGGAATGCTCAAGGGCCTCGACGTGCTGATCGACTGGCTCGAGGAGAACGATCCGGCGCAGCTCGAGGTCGGCAGCCATCCGATTCTGGGCGACAAGGTCTATGCGAACGTCATGGCTCCCACGACGCGTCCCGAGGCCGAGGCTCACTATGAGACGCATCAGCGCTATCACGACCTGCAGATCGATGTCGAGGGTCGCGAGGCCTTTAAGGTCGCTACGGGCAGCTTGACGCTGGTCCAGGAGTTTGACGAGAAGGACGACTACGATCTGGTCGATTCCGACGCCTCGATCGCCGGCGATCTTGCTGACGATAAGTTTGCGCTGTTCGTTGCCGGCGAGCCTCATATGCCCACGCTCGAGTTCCCGGGCGATGGCGCGCAGCCGGTCAAGAAGATCTGCTTTAAGCTACTTGCAGATGCTTACTGGGAGGAGTAACGCGCTGCTCGGTTGAGCTGTTCGCGTGTTGGCGTGATTCCCCTAGGGAAACCACGCTAGGACCCCGCCAAACGTGCTTTCCCTAGGGGAATCACGTTTGGCGGGGTTTTCTGTTTTTGAATAGGGGAGCTGCCGACGTGGCGATGCTTGGATTGGCACACACGTACTCAAAATCGGCAACAAAAAAGCCGCCCGAGAGCGGCTATCTTGTGCAATGGAGCCAGCGACCGGGCTCGAACCGGTGACCCCCGCTTTACGAGTACGTGAATTTGACATTTGACGAGATGAGGCCAATTTCACTGAACTTAAAAGAGATGCAGGTAAATATAGGTAAATAGCAAATATCGAGCTAGCTATTAGAATCATATTTCCCACTCTTTTCACTCTTAACTGGACTTGAAAGTGTGAAAAACTTCGATTAGGCTAGGGGGCGTAGCCTTTAAAGCTACGCCCCCTAGCCTAATCGAAAACTAAATGAGGGATGCAATTGCAGGGCACGATAAAAAAGACCGCTCGTGGAACATCGGAGTGTATCGACAGGAGCAAGGGGATCTATCGGATCTACTTTTCTCTGGGAAAGGATCCTGAGACGGGACGGTACCGCCGTAGTCCGTCACGCAGGGTTCACTGCAGAAGCAAGAACCCGAAAAATTGGCCGAGTGAAGTCGCCAAGGCGCTGGAGGCCTATAGAGCTGAGCTGGAGGGCACTTCCAGCCGGGACAATGGTCCCCTGGGCCTATCGGATTATGCGGATAGGTTTCATGCGAACAGGGAGTCGACCATGGGGTCACCGCTTGCTTATGAGCGCGAAGGTTTGGATATTCGTCACATACGCGAGCTGTTCGGCAATCCCGATCTCGATCGGATTAAATCGGATGGCATTCGTGCTGCTTATGCCAAGGCCAGAAAAGAAGGCCGATTCAGCGAGAGCGAAATACGCCGCATCCACATTAAGCTCAAACAGATAATGGAGGATGCCGTCGACAATGATCTTGTGGGCAAGAACCCCTGTAGGGGAGTGAAGCTGCCCAAGCAGAACGTTGAAGCTCGTAAGGCGTTGAGTGCCGAAGAAGCGGCAAGGCTTCTTACGGTCCTTTTGGAGGAGAAACCATCTTCCTTTATCACATGCACAATGCTTCTGCTTCTCTGCGGTTTGAGGAAGGGGGAAGCCCTGGGTCTTTCATGGAAAGACTATGACCCTGACGCCAGGACGCTAAGGGTAGTTAAGCAGTACACGAATGACAGGACGTTAAGGCCGCCTAAATCAAAGATGAGTAGGCGTAAGATCTCGGTCGGAAATGAACTTGCCGATTATCTGGACAGGTGGAAAGCCATTCAGCGGAGTGAGTTCGATTCCTTTGCAGTGGGGCAGACTGGAGAAACGCCCATTGTACATTCGATTGGGGTCGTTGACGCCGCTGACGGCAAACGGGCTCTTGTGACCCGGATGGATGGACATAACTATTCAAGGGCGTTTAGGCTGTTTGCGGCGAAAAACGGCTTCGGTACTTTTGAGGAGAGCAGGGAGGTCGTTGGGAGCGACGGGGTCAAACGTACCCGCTATACGGGTTATAGCGGGCTGAAGCCTCATGAGCTTAGACATACGCAAGCGACTTTGCTCGTTGGTGCCAATGCAGACATTAAGACGATCCAGGCGCGTTTGGGTCATGCTAGCCCATCGACGACGCTGTCTATCTATAGTCACTTTATTGAGGCAAACGATCAGAAGGCAGCATCAGTGCTGGACAATCTGTTGAAAGGCTAAAAAAGAGGCCCTTGTGGGCCTCTTTTTTAATCGATATTGTTTCGGTAAATCATTGCGCCATATGGCGGCTCTAGTTCCATAGACTGATAGTAGCTGGCATCTAACAGATTGAAATAGCAAATGATGGGGGCGGCAAGGTGCTCGTCCATATTCAGGTAGCGCCCTTCATCATCCGTGATTAGCTTGACCTCGTCGCGAATTACATCGGTCATGCGGGGCCAGAGCTCGACTGCACGCTGCAATTTGTCCTTTTGGCTATAGTCGCCATCATGGAAGAAGGCAAAATGGGGCGCATTGTACCTGGAGCCACCGCGGACTTCGATAATTCCGACCTGGCTGCACGATGCGGCGCAGCTGTCTGGTTCTAGAAGCACCCATGAAGAAGGGAAAACCGCATAATCGCCACTGAGGAGGTCGACTCGCTTCATGCCCTGGGGCTTATCTTCCTTCCCGCGGTACTGAGAAAAATGCTTGTGAAGCCGCTGAAGTTGCTCCCTTTCCAGTTCTTTCTGACTGAACGACATCTCTTCAGAGCCATCAAGGGGGAGAGTGCGCATCTCGTTAGTGATAAGTTGGACTTCGCCAACACAGGCCTCATCAACGACTTTGGCAGCGCGAGGAGTGAGCTCGGCGAGCAGGTTGCACAGGTAGTCGATGACTTCGCCGGTGCTTCGGATTGATTCAGGGTTATTCCGGCGGATCTCTTCGAGTATGGCCGCAGTAGTCTCCTGAACAGTTGTTCCAATCTTAATTTTACTCACTTTGTTTCCCGATAATGGTAAGCGTCCCATTGATACTCCAATCATCGCTTTTAGATTGTCTGTTGAAAAACTAGTTACTATCTGAAAATCAATTAGGATTATCCGACAAATTAGTAGAAATGTCCAATGATTTAATTATCTTAGTCAGATTCGGCTATAATATAACCAACCAATCAAGCCTGACCAGCCTGGATGAAAGGAGTATTGCTTTTTGGTCGTGAATTAGACGGCGCTCGCCCTTCCCCTCTTGTCGCCAAACTAGGAAAGGGAAGGACGGGCAACCATGAAAGGATTCTACCATGTTTGGAGAACCTGAACCGTACGCTGCCGTACAGTCTTCACCTGCGGTTTCCTCTGGCCCCAACTTGGGCCACGAACGCCTTCTTAGCATCTCAGATGTAAGTAAAATGACTGGGCTCAGCCCAGTCACCGCATCGAAGTTCATGAAGGAAAGCGGGCGTGCGATTGCGCTGCATCGCCGCGTTTATATCCTCGAGTCCAGCCTATTTACTTACCTTCATGAGCTGGAGGCGAGCAAGACATGCCGGTAGTAAAATCCATGAGAGATGGCTTGGACAAGACCACCCTTGACATTTTAAGCAATAAGCCTCTTGGGCATATTGAACACAATGCGCTCGATGCCCTGCTCGGCGGTATCCGCCAGTATTTATGCATTGTGCCGGGTGGACCGGGCACTGGTAAGACCACTTTCATGCATCAGGTCTGCGACAGCTGGGCTATTGCTGGTCATCCGGTTGTTATTTTTGAAGGTGAGCTCGGCCGCGCGAGCATGCTGGCGAAAAGCCTGACTCGAATTTCTGGCGGCGAGCTTACTTATGATGATATGTACAGCGGCGATATGTCTGCCGAAAAGCGGGAGCTATTCGACAAGATGGTCGACATATATACACACAGCATAGCCGAGCGTATGTTCATCATTTCGGGCGAAATTAAGAATACTGAGATGCGCAAGGCGATTGAAGAAGTTGCTGAAAAATATGGCGAGCCCCCGCTTGTTGTTGTCGATTATGCGCAAATAGTTTCACTGCCACAGGACTTACGGATCGCGGACGAACGCATCGGGCTCAAGCTTGTTGCGTCTGAGCTGCGGCGTATTGTGGACGAGACCCATTGCCCGCTATTCGCCATTTCCTCAATTAATCGAATGAATTATGACAAGCAGACTACTGGTCTTCAAGCGATCGGCGGCTGTAGTATGTTCGAATATTCAGCGGACTTGGTCATGTCGCTCTCGATCAAGGGTGATAAAAACGACGAACGCAACGCCAATATGATGCTCAAAAAGCGTCCGGTCGTTGCGTCGATTACAAAGAACCGATACGGCTCGTGCGGTGTTGTCGAGTTTGAGTTTAACGCGCCGGCAGCAACTTTTACCGAAATCGGATAGCTATGGAGCCCGGGCCCTGCATTGGCGGGTACCGGGCGCCCAACCCATGCTTGTCTTCTGATGAGCTCGCTCGAGCCGAGAACAGAGACCTTCCACTGCTTTCGGCCGCGGAGCTCATTTGGGAACGGAAACGCCTGCTCGATGCTCTCGATGTTTATAGGGAGCAATGGCGTCCATATCGCATATATCTCGGCAGCTTGCCGGGAGTTCCCTTTGATGTTTGGGCGAGGGTGAGGATTGGGCGCATCGGTCAGATGCTCCAAACAATGTCAATTAAATAGAAGGGATGGGGCCGGTATCGGTCCCATCCGGATTGGATAGCCATGTCATCCATGAATGCGCACATCAACGTGCGAATGAGTGAGGCGCAGCGCAAAGCGATCGAGGAGAAGGCGGCGGTCATGAATATGCCGGCGTCTACCTTCATGCGTGACGCCGCCCTGCTCTGCGGCGAGAAGCCGGTCAAGGTCGCCGATGCAGGGGAGCTTGCTGGCATCAGGGCCGAGCTGAAAAAGATCGGCACGAACCTCAATCAGGCGGTCCGCGCCCTCAATACCTACGGCCCCGACCCGGTGGTCCTCAACAACCTCAACCGGGCGACTTCAATCGTTTCAACCTCGGTGAGTTGGGTCAACGATCTGCTCGCCCGTGCGAGAGAGTAGGTGGTTCATGTGAAGGAGAAGCTGGTCATGGCGCTGATTTTCGCCGCGCTGCTTACCGCCGGGTTTGCACCTCTTGTTGCCATTCCCCTCGATTGCGTGATCCTCGGACTTCCAATCGAGCTCAGCTCGATTGGATTCACCCTGAGCGTGGATAGCATCATCTGGTGGTGGGCCAACGTGGCACCTCACTGCATCCCGGGCTGCCTTGCCTCGTTTGCCCTGTTCTTGTTGGTATTCATGCTCATGCAGCTATCGGCTTCCTCGAAGGAGCGGGCCGCCGATGGAGGCGTGCTCGGAGAGGCGCGGGTGAAATCGGGGCCTGAGACCATCCAAGGCTCGGAGATTTGGGATGGGCACGGACAGCCGAAAAACAGGGGATTCGTGTACGGTTTTGAAAAGACGTTGTTCGGCTCCAAGTATCTGTTCGAGCCGAGGCGACATATGTTTCTCGACGGCTCAACGGGCGCTGGAAAATCCAGGGCACTTCTGATTCCAACAATCGATCTGCTGACGTATGGGGCGGATGACGGGGAATCAAGCCCGCAGACCATCATCGTGTCTGACGTGAAGAGTGAACTCATCGAGTTGACGGGCGACGAGCTGGAGCGTCGCGGATACCGGGTGCTTCTGCTGGATGCTCAACATCCCGAAAGGAGCGACACGTTCAATCCCCTGGAGCTGGTCGATAGACTTGCGAACGGGGGAGATTTGTCGGAGGCGGAGCAGGCCGCGGACGCCGTCGCCCGTACGCTCGTCGTCGGGGAGAACGATGCGAAGGCGAGCCACTGGACGGAATCCGCGCGATCGCTGCTCGCGGCGACGATCCTTCTGGTCGTACTGGACGAGGGCTGCCCACAGAGCTGCAAGCATCTTGCGACGGTCTATCACATCATATGCTCGGGGACGGAGGGGACCGGCGAAGACCCATGCGAGCCGCTGAAAGGCCTGTTCCGCTCCCTGCCACAGGAGCATCCGGCGCGCTCGCGTGCCTCGCAGTTCATCTCGAGTGGCGGTAACGAGCTGAGGAGCATCGTTTCCACGCTGAAGGTCAACCTGAGGATTTACGCTTCGGCGCCGATTGCCCGCATGACCTCAGGGGATGATATTGATCCGAGGAGAATCTTGAGCGAGAAGACCGCGCTGTTCCTCCATGTGATGGACGAGGGATCCCCCTACAACGCGATCGCGGCGGTCCTGTTCGAGCAGCTTTATGCCGCCGTATATTCCATCGCGGACGCAACTGGCGGAAAGCTGCCGAGGCCGGTGTCCATCCTCGGTGACGAATGGGGGAACCTGCCGAAGGTTGAGTGCCTGCCGAGCCTTCTAAGCCTTGGACGTTCGTATGACCTATTCTGGATGGGTGCGGTTCAGAATATCTCTCAATTGAACAAGTACGGCGAGCGTGACGGACGGAAGAAGATCCTGGCAAACTGCGGCGTCAAGGTCGCCATGAAGCTGGGCGAGGCCGAGGATCGCCAGTATTTCACCGAGTTGGTCGGGAAGACGACGCGCCACACCATGGGAACCAGCTCGAGCAGGGGGCCCTCGGGCGGCACGGGCTCGACATCCTATAGCGAGCATGCCGACGACCTGATCCACACCTGGGAGTGGACGGAGATGTCCCCCGACAAGGACGGCGTCATCGTGGTGAAGACCGCGGAGAACGGTGTGGGCAGGGAACATGCGGGGTGCTTCCGGGCTTCCGTCTGCGATTGCACGCGGATGCCGACGAAAGGGCATTTCGATCTGGGCACGCGCGAGCATGAAACGGCCAAGAGAATGGAATACCAGGCCAGACTGACATCAAGGCGAGCGGGTCGGGCGGACGGCGTCGATCTCTGGACTCCCGGATTCGAGGAAGAAGCCGCGGAGTCACCTGCCGCCGATGGATGGTCCGGCCTCTTCGTCGACTGACGTCGGCTTTTGAAGGGAGTTGGAAAATGACCGTAATCAAGCAGACGAGCGTCATGAGCAGGGAGCACCTCCAAAACCTCAAGCGGTATTTCGATTGGGATAGGGAGAAAGTGCTGGAGCACGATACCCAGCACATCATCAATGAGGACCGCTGGTTCGAGGAAATGGACGCTACCCGGGAGGCGGCCGGGCACAACCGGCCCGGGAAACAGGGCGCAAGGTGCACGTACATGCAGCATCAGGTGATCGGCTTCAACCCGGACGAGTGCTCCTGCAACGGCGGGCCGATGACGCCCTCGCGTTGCATGGAGTACGCGAGGGACTACATCGCCAAGCGCTATCCCAACCAGGAGATCGTGATCGTGCTGCATGAGGAGAGGTGCAGGTCGGATGGATCGGCCCGATTCGCCGCTCACCTCGCCATCAATAGGACGGACCTCGAGACGGGGCGACGCCTGAACGACGGGCCGGCGAGGGCGGCGGCGAAATCCCGCGTGAGAACGGTGAAGGACCTTGACGCAGAGTACGGTCTGAAGCAACTCGAAAGGGGCCTCTCGAACTCAAAGGTGCACGCGCGCCAGCCCGGTCGCGAGGAGCGCGAGATGGCAAAGAAGGGGCGATCCGACAAGTCCGAGAACGCAAGGGTCCGAGCGATTATCGCCCAGAGGGCGGAGGAGGTCGGGAGGCTCAAAAGCTGCCCCGACCGCTTCGGGGAGTTTGCAAGGCGGTTGGAATCCGATGGGATTGAGGTCGCCCGCTCCAAGCGGGGGGCGCTGCAATACCGCTATCACTCGGAGTCCCTCGGCAAGACGAGGAAGATCAACGGCGCGAGGCTCGGCTACGCCGTCAACCGCTCGACCGGGCAGATCATGAGGTTCACGGCAAGGGGGATCGACCTCGCCATGCGGGCCGCCTGGGAGCTTGCCCGCGAGAGCACAGATGACGGAAGAGGCCGGGACTGACTTCCATATCTGGGGTCCGTGCAACAGCTGGCAAAGCTGTTGCACGGTTTTGCGGGAGCGACTTCGGAGTGGCTCGCACATCCCGGCTTTGGCCGGGCAAGATATTCCGTTGCACGGAATACATATCTTGCATGTCCCGTGTAGCGGAAGTCCATGCGGCTGGAGTGCAACGGGGCAGGTGAGCGGAGGCGCAGTGATGGCGACCCTTGGGAGCCATCGAACGGAGTCGGAACGAGAGCCGGTGGACCGTGACACGGCGGGGCGATCGCGAGTTGAAGCCGAGTGATTGCCCCGCCGTTCACGGTCCGCCGGCGGCAGTCCGGGGTTCCAAGGGGACTCGTCCCTTTGGCGCGCAGGGGTGCGGGGATGGTGCGAGGCATCCCCGCGGACATTACGCGCTGTCTCGGATGCGAGGTTATGCTGTCGGACCGATGAAGGTTCGACGCGATATCTCTCGGGCTGCGCTAGCGCCCATCGAGCCACGCCTTGAAGATGGGGCGGATACGGTCCCTGATATCTCGGTCGAGCCTGCTGTAGGCATCTAGCGGACCGATGCTCAACCCAAGTCTCTCCGCGTAAGTTCCGTCCGCAAACCAGATGATCAGGTAGGCAAGTGCTCGGGCGGCGGGCGTGCCGCCGCCTCCGAGTAACGCCATGGTCAGTGCCCTTTTGGCGATATCGATTTCCGCACTCCGTTGGGTATCGACGTAAAGCGCCTCGAGGAGGGCATGTCGGCTTCCGAAGAGAAAGATGAGGGAATTCACGTCCTCGACCGAGCAATCCCGAACGAAATGACGCACGATATCCGCCTGCACATAGGGGACCTTTGAGGCGGCAACATCCAGGTCGTCCGGGGCCGTCTGAATGATTTGAAATGCCGCTGGGGCGGTGCATGCCTGGACAGCACGCACCGCGTCTGCCCTGTCTTCATAGAGGTCAAAGACAGGCTCGTGGCCCTTGCTGGTTCCGATGGGGACGATCTTGTATTTCATTATGCTGCTCCAATCACATCTGATTTTTTACTGCGTTCACGATGGCGGGGTTAAATCGCCGCCACGGCTCCCCGCGGCGGCGAGACGTCAAACACCCCTCTGCCTGAGCGATTTTAGGTATTCGAGAAGATCGCTCTCTAGGACGTACTTCCGTCCATGGGCTCGGAACGCGGAGCCGGTCTCCGACATGAGTTCGGAGGCGGCCCGGTCGGCGAGGCCCGTGATGGCCTTTACCTCCTGGATGCCGATGAGGCGATCGCTTCCGATCGCGGACGGGCCGCCGTCCCCGGCAGCGTTCACGGGTTCGCTACTCATCGTGGGCGAGGGGCTTGGCCGGGTTCACCTCCTCGTAACGGCGCAGCTCCTCGACGCAGCGGTGATACTGCCCGTCGGCCAGCAAGCGCGCGTGCTCCGGACCGCCGGTCTCGTTGCCGTTCGCCTTGAGATAGGCGTCCACCCGCAACTCGCGCCCCTCCATGAGCCAGTATTGATCGAGGAGCTCGAGGAGGTCGTCAATCGGCGCCCGAAGGATGTATTGCAACGCGAAGTTAGCAGTGAACTTCGCGTTGACACTGAAGATGTGGGTGTTGAAGGTGTTAATCATGTACGCACACAGCCCGGGCATGATGATGCCGCTGATGATCTCCGCGCGCCCGCCGAAATACTCGTCGGGATCGGCGCGCTCGCAGCAGGCATCGCGATCGTCTTTGGTCTGGTCCTCGTCCTTATGAGTCATCGTGGACTCCTTTCTGCCGGTATCGTCCGGCGCTAGGCGGAAGGCCTCTCCTTCCGACGCCCCCATACTGCCTGAGTTCCGCTACTTACCGATCGTGTATGAGATAATGCAGCTAACGTAAAGTTACCTGCATTTCTAGAGGTGAACCACATATGGAGTTCAGTCCGGGCCTGCGATTCTTTCCAAGCGTTGAACCTTGGAGAACGTGCAGACTTGCCCCGGTCGACTTGCCCCTTCCTTCAAGCCTCGACCGGGTCATTGGTGGTGCGCAGGAAAGTTACATGCTTTTCGGCAGAATTTACGTCGCCGATTCGGCTGTGCGCCACGGGTACAGGGCCTTATCAGTCGATGAGTGCTGGCGGCGGTACCGCTGGAACGACGGGGGGCGCTGTATCGCGCTTGTCGAGGATCCCTGCGAGTCGACGGTCGTCGAGAGTGCCAACAGGTCCATAGGGAGGAGGGGAGGGGAGTATGCCTGCAAGATCGAGAGACGGTCGAATTCGAGGTCTGCCGAACGCGACCCCTTCCGGATAACCGTGGAGGTCGAGGACTCCGACGACGATGCGGCCCTGCGGCTTTTCACAAGGGTGATCGCCTCCGTAAAGGGCAACAGGACCGTCAAGCGTTCCGCCTTCAAACGTCCCGAGGGCGCATGGGAATACTCCTTCTCCCCGCACGACCTCCATGCAGTCGGAGACGCATCGTGGGAGATCGCTTTCCCGTCCTCAGGTCCGGCCGGCGCGCCGCGATCGGTCGATGGGTTCTGGTCGGCAGCCGTATACGGGGCGTGGCATGGTCGGGAGGACCATGAGGATCGGTTGGACGCGGCGCTAGCCGACGCGGTCGACTGCTTGGGGCCGGGGGATGCTCCGGCCAGGGCGCTCCTGCGGCTCGATCAAGTCAAGGGGGATTCCGAGTTCACGGACTCAATTCTTGCCGCGGACGGTTTCCACACCGCAATCTGCTATCTGGACGGCTTCGATTGGTCCGGCGGGCGCGGGTGCAGGCTCCCGGAGGAACTCGCCTTCCGCGAGCTTCTCGACTGCGAGGCACCGATGGGCAGCGATGAAATCTCGGAATTGGCTTCGACCTATGGGCTGCCGTTCCTTCCCTTCTTCAGCTCGAAGGCGCGCTTCCATTCGGAGCGCCTCGATAGGCGGCGCGAGCAAATCGATCGGAGGAGGGATCCCGGTCGCCCCCAGGCCGCTCTGATGGCATGCCTGGAGGATTCGCCCGATATAGAAGAGAGGGCTCTTGAGGGCCTGTTCAGGAGTGCGTTGGACTCAACCTTGTCAAGGCGTGCGGACGAGGAGCCCGGTGACTCTCGTCCGTTCTCTGCTTTCCGGGGCACTCCCTGGACGACGGAACTCGAGCCGCTCGATCGCGCCCCGTCCGAGATCGATGGAACGCCTTTCCTGGCTTGTGTCATGTCGGAGTATTGCCGCCTCGTCGCCTTGGAGATCAGAAACAAGCGCTCATGCGCGTTTGATTACGGCGGCCTCGAGTCGCTTGCCGAGGCGAGCCTATCGTTAGGCCTTATCGGTCAGGCTGCCGGCGTCGTGCGGGACTACCAGCGGGGAAGGGGATCCGCACTCGCTGGGGCAAGGGGTAAAAACATCGCTAGCGACATCGACGCGGCGGAACGGGGAAGTCTCGATATCGCAGCCTGCCTAAGAATCTCTTCTGGGTCTGCGGAATCGGATTTTGATATCGCCGATGAAGCCCGCCGCATTAACGGGGCCATGGCATACCTGTCGAGATCTGCCTCCCTCAACGGCTCGATGCGTCTGGGTGGCCTCTACACGGGTCCGGGCCTGACGGCCGAGATGCTCCAACGCCAATATGCGCGCACGGTGCACTCTGGGGTCCCCGTCGCGTTGATAGAGGATATCGGGTCTGATGATCCGGGCGGATCCCTCGATGCGGCGATTTCACTCCAGGCGTTAAGGACTCTCCAAGCGCCGGAACAATGGCGGAAGTGCAAGTGCTGCGGCAGGGAATTCAAGTTCAAGCGCGGCCCGAAAAGTGGCACGAGAAAGCCTCGTCAGGATGCGAAGTTCTGTTCAGATAAATGCAGGGTCAGATACTCCAACGCATCGAGCTCGAACTGGAGAAGAGCTGCTGCGGACTGGGGCGAGGTGACGGGTTGGGCGGTGTGTCGGTGCTTTGACGAGAAACCGGCATCTGTCGAACAGGCTTTGAAATGGGCTGTCGACCTGTCGCTGAGCAAGTTCGAGAGGATGGAATCCGACAGGGTCGTAGCTGTGGTGTGCCGATATGGCCTCGAGACGGAACCTTTCCCCCAAGGTTACGGCGGACCCTATCTTGAAGAAAGAGGCATTGACGAGAAAAGGGCGTTGTCGGTGATAGGCGACGGTGTCCTGACTTACGCGAAGTATGATCCGAGCAAGAGTCCATTGGCGAGAGATCTCCTGTCTCTCATCGAGGAGAGTGCTCGGGAAAGGGGCCTCATCACGCGCTAGGCGCGAGCCCTGAAAAGGAACGCGGGATTCCAAAGGGGTTAGCCCCTTTGGCGCGCAGGGGTCCGGGGATGGCGGGGTCCATCCCCGGTAAGCATCTCAGCCGGGTGTGCCGTTCCCGACACACCCGGTCGCCTCTCGAGCCGGCCCTATTCCGTTCCCGCTATGTAGACCGTTCTTCCAGTTTCGCAGTCGATGGTCTCGGCGTCCCCGAAACCGACCCGGACGGCCGCCCATCCGCCGGCGGCTGCCAACTCGTCCGCCTCGGACCTCGCGGCGGCGATGAGGCGCTCGAGCTCGGGAGAGCCCGCCGGCGCGGTCCCCACCTCGAACGCGCCGCCGTCGCCGCCCGACTCGTGCTCGACGACGACCGTCGAGCCGAGGGCCTCCTCGAGGGTCTCGGGCAGGCCGCCCATGCTCTCGAGGGCGTGCCCGGCGACCGTGGCCAGCGGGTAGCGGGCCATCCCGGACGCCGCCGAGCGGTCGGCCATCCGGACCGTGCCGGCGGCCTCGAGCGCCTCGAGGAGCGCCGCGGGCGCGTCGGCGTCGATGGCGATGTTGCCCCGCCCGCGGCACCACTCGGCCGCCGCCGGCACGCTCGCCGTGAGCACGCCCCACTCGGCCATGTAGCCCTCGGAGCGCGGGTCCGTGGCGTCGAGGAGGAGGACGGCCAGGCCGCCGCCCACGTACTCCCCGGCCACGAGGGCGAGGCGGACCGCCTCGCCCATGGAGTCGAACTCGACCGCGACCATGCGTCTACCTCCTCCTGACGGCGCTGAGCGGCTTCGGGGAGAAGTGCTCGTCGCGCTCGACGGCGGCGAACCCCATCTGGCGGTTCAGCTCGGCCATCTCCTTGATGCTGAAGTAGCCGAGCTCGTCGTCGTAGCCCTCGACGAGGCCGAACGCCTCGTCCGTGCCGTCGAACTCGAGCAGCCACCAGTCCCATCCGTTCACGCACGAGAAGTAGTGGGCGTAGACCGTGGGGTCCTCCGCCCCGTCCTGCCCATAGAGCCTCGGCACCGTCTTGGCGATTTCCTCGGTCATCAGCCGCTGCATGTCTTCCTCCGTTCCGGGCACGTGGCCCTCAACATCTCGCCCCTGCGGGCAAAGCCGAATGGCGACGCCGCGCGTCGTCGTCGGCTTTGCTCCCTGCAAAGCCGCACCGGAGCGAAGGCGGGTCAAGGGAGGTCCATGACGACCTCCACCAACCGGAGCGGAGCGGAGGTTTGTGCGGGGTCTCATGGGCCCCCTTGACGCGGCGTAGCGGAGGTGCCACCCGGCCGCGAAGCCGTGGCCGCCGTCGGCGGATGCCGTAAAACGCTGTTTATGCTGGCCTGGACAGCACCTGCTATCATCGCCTTTCTCGCATAGAGAGGATTGTTTCGGCATGGAAGAACGTCATGTCACGACGGGGGACGGGCCGAGCGAAGCCGCCCAGCGGCTCATGGACGGTATCGGGGTATTCTCCGAGATCGAGGATTATGGCAGAAGGATTGAAGTCCTCGCCGAGGCCATGTCGGTCGGGATCAGGATCGCGGACTACGAACTGCTCGCGGCATGCGGTGCGCTCCTCGCGGCGACGAGGAACCGGAGCGAGTGGACCGGAGCTTGGCTCTAGCCGACGTCACCCTCTGCGTTCCGCATGACGACCCAGCCCGCGTTCACCGGACGCGCGTGTCGGCAGGCGGTGCGGAAACGTCGTTCTTCGAGCGGGTGTTCTCGAACGCCCAGACCCACCATCGCAGGCGGTCATCTGCCCCGTGAATGGGGTCCTCCCTGTGGTAGTGCTCCAGCATGAGCTGAGTGGTCCAGCCGCCGAAGCGCACCGTGTAGACCGCCGTCTGCGTGTCGTGGATGACCGCGCCGAAGGGGTCTATTCGAATGATTTGGTCGATCGTGAAGCCGCGGCCGTCCGGCCAGCAGACGCGGACAGGCACCGTCGTTCCGTCGGCGTTAGTGCGGGCGTAGACGTCTACGTACTGCTTATGGACGCGTCTGCCGGGCTTGTCGCCGTTGGCGCGAACGGTGATGCCGCCGCCGAAGTCCTTTGTGTGGCCCATCACTCGGGCATCACCGCCATGCCGCCACCGCGCTCGACGAACCAGTCGCCGTGCTCCCACCAGACCGTTTTGCGCTGCCTCGCGATGCAGACGTCGTAACGCACACAGAGGTTACCGAAGATGGCGCGGCCGAACTCCTGGCGGATGTAGATGCTCTCAACCTTCCAACTGCGGCCGTCCGGCCAGTGGATGGTGACGGGATCGGACGGGCCGTGGTCGGGGTCGTCCGCGCCGTTGGCGTCCACGGGGATGTAGATGCGCTGTGCATCGGTGGGTATGCCGCAGGTTCCCGCAAGCGAGTGCTTTTTCATGATCATGCGCGTACCCCCGAACATCCGTTTGTATCTCACGGGCTTCATTGTCGAACGAATGTTCTTGATTGTAAAGCGAACGTGGTGTGGGGGTTCGGTGTGCGGTGTCCGGACGGAGGGGCATGGATGTATCGCGTGGAAAGCGCCCGCGATCCGGAAGACCCGCGTCTTGGTATCATTTTGCCATCCTTGGGGAAGGAAGAATGCCATGACTCAGCTCTATGAGATAGACGGGTACCACTATATAGTCGACCTGACGCCCTATTTCGTTCTCGGCGTGCTGGTCATAGCCCTGGTCTGTGCAATCGCGGTCCTGCTTCGCAGGATTCTGGCGAGCCCCTTTAGGTATCCCTACTACGTGGCCCGCTTCGATGTGTCTGGCAGACGCAACGTGAGGATCGAGGACTACATCGACCGTCACCTGATGGACCCGGCCGGTTGGGACGCCATCGTCGCCCATAGGGCATACATCCAGAACTGGAAGCACGAGCAAGAAGAGTATCTGAAAACCTGCCGGCTCCGCAGCCGGCGCGAGCGTCAGTACGCCGAGGCGGTCGACGATGACAGGGCCTTCAGGTTCATTACCCGCCGCGACCAGACGAGGTACAAGCAGGCCAACTACATGAAGACGTCCTACAAGGTGTCGATGGATGATTCCGAGCTTGACGTGAACTGGGAGTGGATCGTCGAGCGCCGCATCCGCCTCGCCGCTATCAACGACGAGGCGACGCTCAGGGACTATCACGCCAAGAACCAGCGAAGGCTGATGACGAAGCAGCTGCGCGAGCAGATCGCCCGCCGGGACAACTACACCTGCCAGATATGCGGGAAATACATGCCGGACGGCGTGGGCCTGCACGTCGACCATATCGTGCCGGTCGCGAAGGGCGGCAAGACCGTTCCATCCAACCTGCAGGTGCTCTGCTCGAAATGCAACGGGCGGAAGGGCGCGCGGTAGCGGCGCGTTGCAGACACGCGCTATTCGTCGAAGAAATCGGTGTCAACGGCCTTGATCTCGTAGACCTGTCTCGTGCTCACGCCGACGCCGTAGTCGATCATGAGGCCGGCGAGCGCGGGGCCGTCGACGAGCACGACCGTCTGCCCCAGGAGGCCCTCAGCATATTTGCGGGCATCCTTGGAGAAGCGAGCCGTGGTGATGAAAAGGCCCTTCGATACGCCCTTTCCGGAAAGCGCCCCGACGAATGCCTGAACCTCCGGCCGTCCGACCGTCCTTTGCGGATCCCACCGCTTAGCCTGGTAGCAGATGGTTCCAAATCCGAGTCGGTCCTCACGGACGACGCCGTCTATCCCCTCGTCACCACTCTTTTTGGTGACGTCGGCACGGGAGTCCAGGCTCTCGCCGTAACCCATCGCCACGAGCAGCTTTCCGACCAGGTGCTCGAAGAAATACGGATCTTTTCCCATGATGATCGAAATGAGGTCGTCGGCGAGCGCGTCGCGAATCTCGCCGTAGGCAGACTCCATCGCCTCCTGAGGGGACTCCTGGTCCTCCAGCGTCGAAACGCCCTCGGGCTCTGAAGCGTTTTTGGCCTTGCTTGCGGCCTGATAGCCGTCTTTCCACTTCTTGAATGCCGTGCAGTTCTCATAGAGACCCTTGGCTGTAATGGGTCCGGGATAATCAGAGAGGTACGTCCTGCCGACATCGGTGATACGGTAGGTTCCCTTCTTCTCGCCGTATTCCAGAAGCTTAGCCTTCTCCAAATCGGTGATACCCCAGTACACGCGGTTGTAGAGTCTCGACTGGCCGCTCTTGAGACGCTCGGCCCGTTCGTCATCGGTCATGTCGAATTCGATCGCCACGGCATCCTGGAGGTCGGTGCCTGCCAGATATCCATCGACATGCGCCAGCGCTTCAAGGACGGGCCGCATGGTCTCATGCCATTTGGGCATCGTCATCGCTCGTCATCCCCTTCATTTCAGCAAAATCAATAAAAGGCTCAACCGCCACTGCGGTCAAGGGGCCTGTCGCCTGTGGCAACAACCTGAGCTCCCCTGCAAGCCTCCTGGACCCACCTTTGAGGCTGACGAACGTGAGGCCTCCCGAGATGAAGCCGCCGACGACCGGAACGACCTTGCTTACCGCGTCGCCGAAACTGCTTTTGGTGATTTTGACGCCGATTCCGGCAAGAACCTTTTTGATGATCGGGTAGTAGCTTGTCTGCATAAGCGCCTTATTGGCGACTTTCTTGGCGATATTCGACTGGACCGTTTTGGAAAACGCCGTCAACGCGGAGTTGGCCCCGCTCACCCCGGCCATCACAGCCAGGAGAAGGGCGAAAGCCGCCAAGGTCTCATCGTCCATCTCGTCGCAATCGTCGATGAGGGACTGCCAGCCGTAGAGATACGCCAGCTTCTGCATGATTCGAAAGGCGTGGACATAGTACTGCGTCACGTCCGCCGGGATCGTTCCGAGCATCGCGAGTCCTCCGGGCAATCCCGCGGAGAATGAAAGCACGGTCGATTTCTTCGTCTCGAAATCAATAACGTCCATGGCGATGGAGTCGACAAGGCCGGAATCCATCCCGGCGGATGCCGGGCTCGTTGAAATCGCGAGCTCCACTCGCTCTTCCGAGACGCCTCGCTTCCGGAACTCAGAACGGAGGAAATGGTCGCGCTCGATCGCCACGCCCTTCAGCCTCATCACCTTTTTTAGGAAAGTAATGGCATATCTCTGGGCTTCCTCCTCCTGCCGATCGGCCTCGGCCTTTAGGCCCCCAACACCTTCTTTCACAGAATCGAGTTCGGATAGCTCCGCCCCATCTTTCAGCTTTACGGCACTCCTCTTCACGCTACTCACCGACTTTTTCAGCATAGAGATTGAACAGATGGGCAACGATCCCGTTTTCGTCGCCATTGAAGTCGACGCCATATGCCGATTCAACCGCCGCATCAAGCTCCGCATGCGCCTTCATAAGATCCGGAAAGAGGAATTCGTTGTCCGGATTGTACATGTCCGCAAGGGTCGCATCGGGGTGCTCTGCGCGGGCGTCTAGAACCTCCTGTGCGCAGGACTCGATATATCCGTGCTGTTCGGTCGAGGCATCAGGCCAGACGAAGTTGTTATAGACAATGGTGTTCGTATAACGATAATCACTCTTTAAACGGCCGGCGACCTGTCGCATCCAAGCGTTGTGGAACTGGCTTTCTAGGATGCCGAATTCATAAAGACCGGCATTCGAAACCGAAAAAAGCATGTCTCCTGGGATCATCTCGTTGGTCACAAAGCCCATGGGGACGTACTTTCGGCGACCGGAAGAAACCTTGGGAACCGCGATATAACTCTTACCCTTGGGCGGACGCACCTCGTCGAAGAGCCATGGGGTTGCGGCTTTCTTCTGTGTTGCTGCCTTCTTTGATGTAAATCGAAATTCCCTTACGGCCTGGACGCGGGTGCGGACCAGCGGGAGCTTTGTCAGTATCGCCGGGTCGACGCCATCTAGCCAGATGCAGTAGCGCGGTATGCCGTTGATGTATTCGGCACCCATTGAAAATGGCTTGATATATGGGGCGGCATCCGGTTCGCGGCACAGCAGCTCGTCGCGTTCCTCCTGCGTGAGAAGAAGGTTTCCACCATCGGTCGGCTTACCACCCGCCATCATTGCAGGGACATCGCAAATTGGCTTTGCCCTCCTTGAAACGAAAGCATCCGGTGCGGCTGCAAGATATGCGTTGATGTGTGTTACCTCGCTCTTGCTGCCACTGCAATCGAATAAGTCTTTTTTAATGCCATTAACCCGGGAGAAACCAACAATGACCACGTGCACATGAGCTTCGTCGGCGGCTTGGGAGTTCCATACGAAGGACTTGTGGGCGAAGTTAATATTGACCTTGTCTTCAAAAAGTGGTTTCCACAACGGTTCCACCTGCTGCCCCTGGCATATGGAGTTGGTTGATACGAACGCGCAGCGCGCCTGCGTCTCACGCGTGTAGTCAGCCGCTTTGCGATACCAACAAGCCACGTAGTCGAGCACGCCGCCCGTTTTGCCAAATATGTCGACGCGGTCGGCCTTTTGCTCCTCGTTGAGGTTCGAATACCCGATGAACGGCGGGTTTCCGAGGACATAGTCGACCTCGTCGGCCGGAACGACGTCGTTCCAATCGATGCGGAGGGCGTTGGCGTTGACGATGCCCTCATAGTCGGTAAGCGGCAGTTCCTGGTAGACACGTTGTGTCACCTTTGCCGTGTCGGCGTCTGCCTGCTTCTCGGCGATCCAGAGTGCCGTGCGGGCGACGCAACAAGCGAAGTCCTCCAGCTCGATGCCGTGGAAGTTCCTCAGGCTCACGAGCACGTCGCGGTCTCCCGAGTCCTCGAAGCTGAACGATGCCTGATCGCCCTGAAGCTCGAAAAGTATGCGGTTTTCCAGCCGTCTCAGGCAGAGATAGCTTTCGGTGAGGAAGTTGCCGGAACCTGCGGCCGGGTCGAGGATGGAGATGCTGCCGATCTTCTTATGCAGGTCCTTGAGCGCACGGGTCCTCGCGCCGCCCGCGACGGGCTTGGCGCAGGCCTCATCGAACTCGGCTTTGAGACCGTCGAGGAAGAGCGGGTCTATGACCTTGTGGATGTTCTCGGGGCTCGTGAAGTGCTGACCGTTTGCGCGGCGGTGGTCGTGGGACAGCGCGCCCTCGAAGATGGAGCCGAAAACCGTGGGGCTCACGCCCGACCAATCGAACTCCTGGCACCCCTCGACGATGAGCGTATGGCGGAAGTTCTCGGACAGGGGCGGAATCTCCGTCTTCTCGCGGAAGAGGCCGCCGTTCATGTAGGGCAGCTTCTTCAGCCAGGACTCGGCATACTTGTCGCGGTCCTCATCTTTGGTGTCGAGCCAGACGAACAGGTCCTTGAGGCCTCGCCTGAGATCACCCGCCTGGAAGTGCGAGACGTAGTCGCGGAAGGCGTTGGGGGCAACGAGCCCCGAGTCCTCGCAGAACATGAGGAACATGAGGCGCGTCATGAGCACGGAGAGCGCATGGTGATTCTCGGGCGTGTCGGGGTCATCGAACGCCTCGGCGACCTGGTCATGAAGTTTCGACATGATCTTGCCGGCCTCGACGGAAACGGCGCGGGAGATCGTGGCCGGGGCCTCCGTCCCGCCCTTGAGGAACTGAATGGCCGCGAGGTTCTTGGGGAGCTCGGCGAGCGGCAACTTGAAAAGAGGCTCCCGGCATAGCGAGTCCCGCTCGCGGTCGAAGACCCAAAACTCGGCAAAATTGCAAGCGATGATGTAGCGCGGCTGTTGGGAGAGGGGCATACCCTGGGCGTAGGCGTTACCCTGCTTCGCGGGCGTCACTTTACGGCCCTGGCGCGTCTCCTCCTTGGCGAGGTCGATTCCCAGCGACTTCTGCTCGACGAGGGTTTTAACCGACGGTATGAAGACGTCGATATACCCCTCATGCATGCTTGCATCGGTGGACACGGGCTTTTCGAACTCGAGCCTCGAGACCGCATCCTCAACGCCCAGGACGTTCTGATAGAAGTCGATCCAGAACCGCTGAGTATCCTGGTTCTCATTCCCCTTGTTCGCCCACCTGCTGGCGAATGACTCCGCGTCAGATTTTTTACCGGCCATCCGGCCTCCTTGTATCGAAATCCATCTCTTTCGATTGTAGGGGAGGGAAGTCCGGTGACTCCCCTATATAGCTCAGTAATGAATAATTGTTATGGGCGGATGGGGTGAAAACAAATTGCGCATCAAAGGGTGTCGGAGAATAGTCTTTCTTTGTGCTGACGATTTCTCAATTTCGATTGGATTGATCTGCCTTGTCTTATTCGGTTCAGCATTGAGGCTCCATGGCATATGAAGCCAGCAATTTCAATACGACGCAGATGAGTACGGGAACATACCCGGTTTTGTTGTTTAGCTTAAGATTGAGCTGTTGCGACGTTATGTGTGCTTTTTCGGCGGCAGGCGTGTTTGCTTGCCGATGAGTGATTTGATTGGAAGGCTGTATGGACGTCAGACTGCTTGGAAAGAAAAACGAGGGCGAGGGCCTCGAGGTCGTCGTTCCCGTTGATTCGGTTTTTGGGGAGCTAAAAGACAAGAGCGATGAACAGCTGGCAGAGGCCCAGAGATTTTTGATTGACTTTATGAAAAAAGTTGCTCGGTTAAAGGGAGTGAGAATTGATCGGCCCCATTTCCTCCGCTCGGAGCTGAGAAGGAAGGGTGTCCATAAAGATGTTGTCGAGTTTGCCGTGGAAACGACCCCCGTTACCGCCGGAATCGATGTGGGCCTGATCGATAGAATTGCTAGAGAAGTAATTGATTTTGAGACAAAGAAGTCAACGGCCCTTTCCTTTGCAGCGGGTCTTCCCGGAGGTGTCGCGATGGCGGGCACCATTCCTGCCGATATTACGCAATACTACGTGCACGCATTCAGGATTATGCAGAAGCTGGCATACCTATATGGCTGGCAGACCTTTTTTGAAGAATGTGATGACGTTGATGACGAGACTCTCTACGAAATGGCAGTGTTGCTCGGTGTGATGATGGGCGTAGGTAGCGCGAATTCGATGCTAACCGTAATCGCCAAAAACGCCCAGGAGGCGGTCGCGAAAAAGGTCGCTCGCCAGTCGCTAACCAAGACAAGTTGGTATCCGATCCTAAAGAAGCTCTCGAGCTTCATGGGTATCAAGATAACCAAGCAGACGGTGGGGGATGCCGCAGGCAAAGTTGTTGTGGGTGTCGGCGGCGTAATCTCTGGTGCTGTCACCTTTATGGGTCTTTCAAAGGGATCGGCGCGCTTGTGCAGGCAGCTTAAGTGCTTGCCGCAGGCAAACGAGCGGATTCCTGGCACTGGGTACTATGAAAAGGATGAGGCCGCGGTTGCCAAGAGGAGGGTGGACGTAGCGGAACCCCTCTTTATCGAAAAGTTCGGATTTACTCCCATGTTCTACGGCTCTATTGTTGAATATGCTGACCGGCTGGAGGAATCACTGGCGACTGGAGAAGCGAAGCTGGATGCATATAATCCGGACGTTCTTCTCTGATACTCAGCGGAATTAGGCTATGCGCAACAGGATTGTTGTTCGATCTAATGTGAACGTTGGATGATGCTAACTATTAGTGGAAAACGGTTAAAAAAGTTTTTCACCCCTTTTTCACTCCTCGGAGAAGGAGGAAAGGGACGCGAAAAAGAAAAAGCTCAGAAGCAATTATGCTTCTGAGCTGCACTAATGCAATGGAGCCAGCGACCGGGCTCGAACCGGTGACCCCCGCTTTACGAGAGCGGTGCTCTACCAACTGAGCTACGCTGGCGGCCATGTGGTGACGCAACTGAGGCGTCAACGGCTGTCTATGATACGGGACATCGCACATCCGCGCAAGGGTTCTGACGGCTTTTCTCACTTTAAATGCACTAATATTGGAGACGTGATGTCCCGCTCGTATGGGTCTCAAACAGAATGGGGCAGCCATGGCTCAACCCAAGATTCTTCTCACGCGTATCGATGACCGTTTCATTTACGGGCAAGACGTTGAGCTGTGGAACGAAGCCGTGGGTACCAACCTTGTTTTAATCGTCAACGATGAGATCGCGGCGGATTCGCGCCAATGGGCACCCATGAGGGTGGCGGCGCCGGAAGGCGTTTGGACGCGGTGTTTCTCGGTGCAAAGGACCATCGACATCATTCATACTGCAACGCCGCGTCAGTGGATTCTGATCGTGGTGGCCTTACCCGCCGATGCGCTCGCACTGGTTAAGGGTGGTGTGCCGATCACCAAGATCAGCATTGGCCATATGCAGGCGGGGGAGGGCAAGCACCCCATAACGCCCGCAGTCGCCGTAGACGATACGGACATCGCTGCCTTCAAAGAGCTACAAGAACTCGGCATAGAGCTAGAAATCCGTTACCTCCCCAGCTCCAATCCCGACCCCATCCAACTAGTCATTGGGGACGTTCTTAAATGAGTAGTCAAACGGGACACCCTTAGCACTTGGGGACGTTCCTTATGTGCCGGCCTTTTAGGAACGTCCCCAAGTGTCGGCAGATTGGGACAGTCCTTCTCGCCAAACGTTAAAGACTGTCCCCAATGACTAGTCATTTAAGAACGTCCCCAATGACTAGGTAGAAAAACGCCCGTCGGCGGTGGTGCCGGCGGGCGCTGCTGTGCGATATGTTGCGTTGTGGGCTTAGTGCCTCATAAAGTGGTATTCGATCACATTGCTATAGGGGTGACCCGGGCCCACAATGCCCTGCGGGAACAGCGGCTGGTGCGGCGTGTCGGGGTACATCTCTGCCTCGAGGGCAAAGCCGGCGCCCCAGCTATAGTTGGCATCGTCCTTGGCGTGCTCGTCGCCCAGCCAATTGCCAGTGTAGAGCTGCACGCCCGGGGCGGTGGTGTAGTAGTCCAGCTCGCGGCCGGTCCACATCTCCTCGACATGCAGGGCGCGGCGCAGGTTGCGACCGTATTGATAGTCATCGATGCACAGGCAGTGGTCGTAGCCGCGTGCCTGCTTAATCTGCGGATCGTCGGCCTCCATGCCGGGCGCGACGGGGCGCAGCTCACGGAAGTCAAACGGCGTGCCCTCGACCGGAGCAATCTCGCCGGTGGGGATGTTCTGCTCGTTGATGGGCAGGTAGTGGGCAGCGTTAGCAACAAAGAAGTGCTCACAGTCCATTCCGGCGTTATGGCCGGCAAGGTTAAAGTACGTGTGGTTGGTCATGGCCACGTAGGTGGCGCGGTCGCTCTCGCAGCCGTATTCGATACGGAAGCAGCCGGTGCGCGTCACGGTAAACACGGCCGTAAAGGTGCGGTTGCCGGGAAGACCCAGCTCACCGTCCTCAAGCGAGGTGGTCATGCGCACGGCATTGTGGACCTCGTCGAGCTCAACGTCCCACACGCGCTTGTGCAGGCCGTGCTCAAGATCGCTGTGTAGGTTGTTGGCGCCTTCGTTGGCCGGCATATGCCAGTCCGTGCCGGCGATGGTGATCGTGGCGCCCGCGGTGCGGTTTGCCACAGGGCCGATGGTCGCGCCAAAGCAGGCGGGGTTGTCAAAGTAATCCTCGAGCTTATCGAAGCCCAGCACCACATCGCGCGCGTTGCCGGGAATGTCGGGCACGTCGATGCCCAGCACGGTGGCGCCATAGTCCATAATGCGAACGCAGATCTCGGGCCCGTTGAGGGTGTAGCGATGAACGGGGGTACCGCACGGCGCGGTGCCGAAAAGCTCGGAAGTGATCATTTGGTTCCTAACATCGAGGTATTTCGGACAAACTGTAGCGCGAACAGGCGAGATTATCACTACACCCCACTAAAGCAGGGGGTATTTTTCTCAAAAAAGTGATGATTGGAGCTGTGCGGGCGTTCATTTCTGACGCGCGCGAGTCTGATACAATTTGTTCGTTATTGTTTGAATTGACGTGAGCGTGGAACAGCGAGGACTCATCGTGATTAAAGCGGAGCGACAGGATAAGGTTCGGCAGCTGCTCGAGGAACAGGGAACGGTCTCGGTCAAGGAGATTTCGGATGTGTTAGGTGTCTCGGATATGACGATCCGCCGTGACCTTGAGGAGCTTGCGAGCCTGGGCGAGATCGAGCGCGTGCACGGCGGAGCCCGCAGTGCGCAGAGCCGTCCACACGCTATGCTGCGCCATGAGTATTCGCACAGCGAAAAGCGCGCGAAGCATGCCGAGGAAAAGTTGCAGATTGCGCGCCGTTCTGTGGAGCTTATCGAGGAAGGCTCGACCATCTTTTTGGGCACGGGCACCACGGTTGAGCAGATGGCCTCGATGCTGCCGGCGTTTCGCCTGCGCATTGTGACCAATTCGCTTTCGGTGTTTAACCTGCTCGAGGCGCGCGAAGACTGCGACCTGTGCCTGGTGGGCGGCATGTACCGTCGCCGCACCGCCGCTTTTGTGGGACCAACGGCCGAGGATACCCTGCGTGCGCTGGGCATCGACGCGGCGTTTATCGGTGCCAACGGCATTCTGGACGGCGACGTGTCTACATCCAATATGGAAGAGGGCCGCATCCAGCAGCTCGCCTTTAGCAAGGCCGACTCGCGCTATCTGATCGCCGATTCCAGCAAGATCGGCAAGCGCGACTTCTACACCTTCTGCCGTCTGGAAAGCCTGGACGCCGTGGTGTGCGAGCCGGGTATTACCGCCGAGGATCGTGTCGCCATCGAGGAACACACGCAGGTCATCTGCTAACTAGCGCTACGGGATTGCCAACGGGCGATGCGGGAGGACTTTTACCTCCTGTCATTGTGGAAACCAGCGCGTCAGCGCTACGCGATATGACGCGCAAATGAGGATTCCACTATCAAATCGTCTCAACCTGTAACAGGTAGGGGTGAAACCACCAACCAGATGTTGCAGATTGAGATTTTTGACCCGGCCTATTCCGTTTGTCTCGATCTGTAACAGCTAGGACCGAATAATTCAGCTAGTTGTTACAGATTTAGATTGGGGATATTGGCCTGTGTATTCATCTCAATCTGTAACATCTAGACGTCCAAAACCGGTCTTAGTGTTACAGATTGAGACAATTCGGCGGGGTCTACCTTGTTTGTCTCGATCTGTAACGGTTAGGACTTAAAAACTCGGCTACGTGTTACAGATCGAGACAAAAGAAAAAGAACATTAGGACTTGAAAATAAAGTTTTGATAAGGGATTCGCCCAGTTAAGACGGTGCGGCAGACAATTGAGATTAGTTTGCCTCCGGAGTCGTAAGCATAATGAGTCAGTTCGATGACCGGAAGTTTTGCAACACCATAATTACTGGCTTCGGAATCGCTAAGCTGACGTGCTCTATAGCTTTCCCTAACAGATTGGATAGACTTGGACAAGTCGTCCATGATTCTGCTAAATGCCTGAAAATCTAACTGGTTATTCGGAACGCGCGACTTTGAAATGAAGAACGTATCAGCGCCTATGAAGCTGCCTTCAAGTTCGTAGGTCAATTCAAGACGCTGAATTTCATCGCGACTTTGACATCCAAATTGTTGGAGCATCATTACGGAAATTGGACGACCTGATGTGAGGCCGCCGAAATGTTTGGTGATGGCATCCGGATCAACGCCATCGCAATGGCTTGCAAAGTCAAAGTCTAAAAGTGAATTGAGCTCGCTAACGCGTTTCGGTGCAACAAACGATCCCTTACCTTGGATTCGATAGATACTTCCACGACGCTCCAGCTCACTCATGGCAAGTCGGACGGTTGTTCTGCTTACGGCGTATTCGTCGCAGAGTTCCATTTCTGTTGGAAGTTTATCGTCTGCTTGATATTCATCGACGATCTGCTTGAGCAGCGCGTCGGTGAGCTGTAAATAGAGTGGCCGTTTTTCGTGTGTATCGAGCATTAGAGCCTCAGTTTGCATGTTGGTTATACCTGATGGTTGCCTCAGTCGGGATGTAACGTGGGCAAGGTAACCTTAACGTATCACAGAGCGGCTCAGCATGACGATCTGATGCCTGTATCCACGAAGGGCTTGTCCGAGCGTGAAGATATTCTGGGGCAGGCAAATACCGTTCATGGAGTCCCCGATATGTTGGAGGTCAGCGCCGGCTGCTTTTGCTGCAAGGCCTATTTTCTTAATGGTCTCGCTGTCGCAGGAGTCTTGACTCGTCCCGTTCGCCGCCATGACGAGAACCTTCTCTTCAATTGACTTGCCTACGTTGTGGGATCGTACAAAGTCTACGATGGCGCGCAGGTCTGCTTCTTGGAAGCAAGGGACGGTGTAGGGGGCTGGCACGAGAAGGATATCGACGCCGAGGTCAACAAACTTGCGCGCAATTTCGAGCGTCATGACAGGTTCTGCAACGCCCGCTCCATGCATTTTTCCGGCTATGACCAGGCCATTGAAATGCTCTTTGGAGAGTTTAATCGAATGGGCGATTGCATCGTTGGAGACGCCGGTTCCAGGGTTGCCCGTCAGGCAGATAAAATCAAATCCGAGTTCGTTAGCCTTTTCTAAGGTCTTGGGAGAGACGCGACGACCCATGGGGATTTCCGTTCGGGATTCAGACATCTCTGCCTCGTTATCAACTGGCTCCAGATTGACGCCAATGGGCCTTCCGCATGCTCGCTTCACCCAAGTGACCGGGTTTTCATTGAGATCATCTGGAATACCGGCAATAACTGGATCGAACACATCGAGCGCGTTAAACAGAAGCAGGTCGGCACCTGCGGCACGTTCGATTTCTGCATTAGTAACGCCGCCGAGAAATTGGGAAGAGGGTACGTTTTCCGCCATGATGGTACGTCCCTCGGAAGCCAGAATTGCCTGTTTTAGATCCATGGGTGACGTGGCGGCAAAATCGGATGCGGACATGTTCAGTAATCGTTTGGGCATTGTTACTTCCTTTGACTAGAACGACAGGCTTGTGACATTGTCTCTAATATTGTTACAACAATATATTCAATATGTTATATCCAATCGGTGAACGGTTGCAAACTTATTGTACTGCTCGGAAAAAATAGACCCTAGCTGGGAAAACCTTAAATTAATCAACTACCGTTCACCGAATAAGTATTTGAATTCTTGACATATCGACAAAGCGGAAAAAGAATTGGTTATGACAAATCGCTCAAATGATATTACATTTCGCACAAGAACGTATTCACTTACATAAGTGGATACAAACGGGGACGACGACGGTTGAGTCCGGATAAATCGTTGTGTGCCCGGGAATCATGAAAGGATGTGTTATGGACGCTATCGTCAAATTCCTTGAAAAACACCAGCCCCTCTTCGACAAAATCTCGAGGAACATTTATCTGGTGGCGATTAAGGATGGCTTTCTCTCGAATATGCCAATTGTGCTGTTCTCGAGCCTGTTCCTTCTTCTTTCGACGCTCCCTGCCTATGTAGGCATCACGCTTCCGTCTGAGGTGCTGGATTTCTTCAATAAAATCTATGCATATACCATGGGACTTCTTGGCATTATGGTGGCCGGCACCACGGCGAGCTCACTTGCCATGTCGATGAACCGTCGCATGCCTTCGGGTAAATCTCTCAACCCCACCTCGTGCATGGTTTGTGCCATGTGCGGCATGCTCTTGCTATCGGTGACGAACGATGTTGTCTCGATTGGCGGGGCAGATACATCTGTTTTTGAAACCGGCTATATGGGAACCAAGGGTTTTCTCGCTGCGTTCGTAGCCGCATTCTTGACCGTTAATATCTATAAGGTGTGCATTAGCCATAATGTGACGATCAAGCTTCCCAAAGAGGTCCCTGGCTCTATTGCGCAGAGTTTTCGCGATATCTTTGCATTTGGGTTTTCGATCCTTGCGTGCGCTTTTATCGATCTTGCGAGCCGCAAGCTGCTTGCTGTGCCGTTCGCCAATTTGGTATCCGCTCTCATCTCGCCGCTGTTCTCCGCGGTCGACACCTATCCTGGCATGGCGCTTATCGAAGGCGCGGTCGCGCTTTTCCAATTTATGGGTATCCACGGTGCTTCGGTTGTCATGAGTCCGATCAATGCTGCGCTCTACGGCAATACCGTTACCAATCTTGAGGTTTTTCAAGCAGGTGGACACCCGTCAATTGCTCTCACGCAGGACTTTACAAGCTTCATCGGCGGTCTGGGCGGTTCTGGCTGCACGTTCATCGTTCCTATTATCCTGATCATGTTTATGCGCTCCAAGCAGCTTAAAGCCATGGGCAAGGCATCGATTATCCCGGTGATTTTTGGAGTTAACGAGCCCGTTATCTTCGGTATGCCGATTGTTCTCAATCCCTATATGTTCGTGCCCTTCCTAGTGGCTCCTATGGTCAACGCCATTATCGGTAAATTTTTCATTGACGTCATTGGAATGAACGCCCCCATGTATACCATGCCGTGGGCGCTTCCCGGCCCAATCGGTGCATTCCTCACCACGGGTCTCGATCTGCGTTCTCTCGTATTGATGGCAGTGCTGTTGGTCGTTGACTTTGTGATTTACTATCCGTTCTGCAAGGCGTATGACCATCAGCTTTGTTTGGAAGAGTCTGCAAAGGAGACTGCAGGAACCTCGGATGCAGATGCTATTGCCGCACAGGAAAATGTCGCAAAAGCTCTCGAGGCGGTAAAGGACAAGGCGGAGCAGATCCGCGTGCTTGTGCTTTGCCAGGGTGCTGGCACTTCGACTCTCTTGGCAAATGCTCTTCGCGAAGGTGCCGCTGCTAAGGGTATCGATCTGGTTTCTCAGTCCGGTGCGTACGGAAGCCACTATGAGACGATGGATCAGTACAACGTGATTGTTCTGGCACCCCAGGCACGCATGTACTATGACGCTATGAAGGCCGATACCGATCGCCTTGGAATTAAACTGCTCACCACAAGGGGCAAGGAGTATATCGACCTTACCAACGATCCCGAAGGCGCAATTGACTGGATCGTTCAGGAGCTGGCCAAATAGTGGATGCACTCCGTCGTTGATTCGTCGGTGTATAGTACGGCCCCGCAGCTTATTGAGCTGCGGGGCCGTATTTCGTTGAGTATCTAATTGAGACAATGAACGCAACCGTCGTGAGATCGCATTGGCGCTCTTCGAGTCACCGACAAGCTGACTTCCATCTATGTGACCAATTCGCTTTCGGTGTTTAACCTGCTCGAGGCGCGCGAGGATTGCGAGCTGTGCCTGGTGGGCGGCATGTACCGCCGCCGCACCGCCGCCTTTGTGGGACCAACGGCCGAGGATACCCTGCGTGCGCTGGGCATCGACGCGGCGTTTATCGGTGCCAACGGCATTCTGGACGGCGACGCGTCCACGTCCAACATGAACGAGGGCCGCATCCAGCAGCTCGCCTTTAGCAAGGCCGACTCGCGCTATCTGATCGCCGACTCCAGCAAGATTGGCAAGCGCGACTTCTACACCTTCTGCCGCCTGGACAATTTGGACGCCGTGGTGTGCGAGCCGGGTATTACCGCCGAGGATCGTGCCGCCATCGAGGAACACACGCAGGCCATTTGCTAGCTAGCGCAGCAGGCGATACTTCTGCCCCCTGCCAGCGCAGGGGCACCGCTTTACAATGACACGCAAATAACTTTGGGCAACAAGGATGAGGCTATTCTGAGATATGACTAGACTCCGTATTTCGTCTTTATGTCCATTGAGAATGAATCGTAGTCTTCATAGAGCCCTTCTCTGCTTTCATCCTCGGCGTGGTTTACACGTTCAAGGAGCTTATCCTTTGGAGCCTCTTTTGTTATTGCGGCCTCGCCATCGGGTATTGTGGCTTGCAAGAATAGTTCTAGAGCATGGACGTCTTTGAGTATGTAGCCCGTCGAACGACCCGCTCCTGTTTTTTCGATTGCGCTGCAACTAACAAGCTGGCCGAGGGTTCGTTTAACGGTTACCTCGCTGATATCGGGGCAGTTGGACCGGATGTCGGATTTCTTAATGACGCCGGGTCTCTGTTGAAATAGAACAGCGATGCGCGCTTGCTTCGACATGGGACGAGTGCTTGATTCAATTAAGGTACGCTGCTCGAGCTGTCGGTAGGCGGCCAGGGTTGTTCCGAGCATGAAACGGATAAAGGGTACTTCGGTGTTTTGATTTTCATTCCATCCAGTGGAGCTTGCAGCGAGGGCGTTGTAGTAAAGCGCTTTGTTGTCTTCAATAAGTCGCTCGATGCTGATGTAACGCGCAACGTCGTATCCAGTCTTTTCGAGCAACAGCGTTGTAAGGAGCCGACTCATCCTGCCATTGCCATCGTTGAAGGGATGAATGCTAACAAAATCGAAGATAAAGCGGAGCGATATAAGGAGGGGATCGCAAACTTGGCGAGATAAAGCATCGTTGAGGGACTGGCAGGCTTCTTTAATAAGTCCCGGGGTTGCTAGAGCCGAAGGGGGCCTAAAGCGCACAAATCGATTACCTTGATCGTCAATGGAGACGATTTCGTTATCGCCATCTTTCCAATGGCCTCCATACGAGATTGCCGTGTGCGCCATGAGGTCACGATGCAACTGCAGAATGACCGATGGCGTTACGGGAATGGAATCGTGTTGCTCGTGAATAAGCGACAGCACATCTCGGTATCCAGCGATTTCTTCCTCTGCGCGGGAGCTTGGCTTGGCGGAATACGCCATGATCGCTTTGAGTCTTTTTTGGGTGGTAACAATTCCTTCAAGTCCGTTGGAGGATTGGGTGCTTTGGATCTTAGCCTCCTCCATTAGGGACGATAGAAGTTCGGGTTTGACTTGACTCAGAGCAAGCTGTCGGCCTTTATGCTCGCGTATCGAGAGGAGGAGGTTGGTGATTGGAGTTGCTTCGAGTTCCGCTGGGACTGTGGTGTAATCGAACTGGCGCATGCGGCTCCTTTCGGTATCACGAACACACTTTCGATATCATAATACCATTAAATGATACCGAAAGTATGTTCGTGATACCGAAAACTAGAAACCATGCTTCATAACTGCTTGGAAAGTTTGGATTTGACTATCTTATTGTCTTGATCTGTAACATCTAGACGGTCAAAAGTGGTCTACATGTTACAGATCGAGATTGTTCGGCCCGGGCCACCCGTTCGTCTAAATCTGTAACAGCTAGGGCCGAAATACTCGACTAGATGTTACAGATCGAGACGAATGATCCGCTCGGGCCCACCAAAACAAAAAAGCCGCATGCGAACCCATGGAGGGATTCGTATGCGGCCGACAGGGGGTATGCGGCAAAAGTTAGGCCATGAGCAGGCCGGTCTCCGCGACGTTCTTGTACCAGTACGCGCTTGCCTTGGGATAGCGCTTCTGGGTCTCAAAGTCGATGTAGAACAGGCCGTAACGCTTGTTATAGCCGTTGGTCCAGGAGAACTGGTCCTGCAGCGACCACACGAAGTAACCGTCGACGTTCACGCCGCCGTCGATTGCCTTGAGGATCCATGCGAGATGCTGGCGCATATAGTCGATGCGAGGGGCGTCGTCGATAAAGCCATCCTCGAAGTCGTCCTTATAGCCCATGCCGTTCTCGGTGATGTAGATCTTCTTGTAGTTGGGGTAATCGTTCTTAATACGCAGCAGCAGGTCGTAGAGGCCCTCGGGATAGATGATCCAGTCCCAATCGGTGGTGGGTACGCCTTCGCGCACGCATGACTCGCCCACGCCCTTGAGGAACCAGCGCGAGGAGCCCTTGTCACCGGTGCCATTGTGGTTGATGTCATTTTCGCCCTCGGCGGCACGCAGGAACTGGCACTTGTAGGTGTTGACGCCCAGGCAATCGTTGTAGGGGAGCGCGGCGGTCAGCGCGGCGATGTCCTCGTCGCGGACGTCGAGCTCGCCGCCGGCGATATGGGCCAGCTTGGTCGCAGCCTCCATGGTATCGGCTGCATAGTGGCCGCGGAAGGTGGCGTCGAGTACCCAGCGGTTGTTGATGACGTCGGCCATGCGAGCTGCCTCGCAGTCGGCGGCGTTGTTGGGGTCGAGGGGATACTTGGGCTCCAGGTTCTGGACAATGCCGATCTCGCCCTCAAAGCCGCCCTCATGGAAGGCGACGACAGCCTTGGCGTGGGCCACCATCATGTTGTGCATGAGCTGGAAGGCCTTGTCCAGGCGGTACTTCTCGCCGTGCGGCCAGTTGCCGACGATAAAGCTGCCCTCGGCGGTTGCGGGAATCTCGTTAAAGGTAAACCAGTGCTTGACCTCGGTGAACTCGGCAAAGCAGAACTTGGCGTACTCGACAAAGGCGTCGATCGTCGTGCGCGTCAGGAAGCCCTCGCCGCCGTTCTGGTAAAAGGCCTCAGGTGTATCAAAGTGATCGAGCGTGACATAGGGGATAACGCCGGCCTTATTGCAGGTGGCAAAGAGCTCGTGATAGAAGGCGACGCCCTCGGGGTTGATCTCGCCAGTGCCGCTGGGGAAGATGCGGCTCCAAGCGATGGAGACGCGGATACCGTTGATGCCGAAGCGCTGGCACAGGTCGATATCGACCGGGTATTTGTTGTAGAAGTCGCTTGCGGGATCGGGGGAGAAGCGACCCTGGGCTGCCAGGAAATCGTCCCAGGGCACTTTGCCCTTGCCGTGCGTACGGGTCTCGCCCTCAACCTGGTAAGCAGCGGTGGCGCCACCAAACACAAAGCCGTCGGGGAACTGCATGGGGTTGGTCATGAGTCATCCTTTCTGTGGGATACGAATAGGGAGAGGTGTCCGAACTGGGGATCCGGGCACCAACAGAGGGAGGAACTAGTCGAGGTTCTCGCGGAGCCACTTGATGGCGCCAGCGGGGTCGCGGGTAAGGTCGATATATTCCTTGCCGCGCGGGGCGAGCAGCTTAATGCCCAGACGATCGGTGTCGGCCTTCATGTCGTTGTAGTAGCTACGGACCTGCGGGGCAAGCACGATAACGTCGTACTGATCCATGATGGCAGTGTGCTGGCCATAGGCGCCTGCGGAGGAAGCGATGTTCTCTCCGGTCTGCGCAGCACCTTCCTTGATGGCGTTGGCAAGCATGGCAGAGGTGCCGGCGCCGGCGCACAGAACGAGGACCTTCAGGCCATCGACGTCCTTCTTAGCGGATGCGTCGGCGGCGGGCTCGGGCTGATCGGCGACAGGCTTGCTGTCGGCGGCAGCGGCGGTCGGCTCGACGGAAGCGGTAGCCTGCTCGACAACGGGCGCAGGGGCGTTGGCGGCGATGGTGGCAGCACCATCGGACTCAAGACCCAGCTCGGCGGCGCGTTCGGCCTCCTGGTCGCAGAGCAGCTTATCGTATGCCTTCAAGAACGGCAGGTAGATGATGGCGTCCAGCAATATGATGATTGCGACAAACACCAGGGCGATAAGCTGGAAGTTCGTGGTGATGAAGATGCCGATGGGGGCAGGGGTAGCCCAAGGCACCACGAAGGAGAACCCGTTCATGCCCACATTGTCGATAAAGAACTTGGCAACACTCACGTTGACGCAGCCGGCGGCAACAAAGGGGATGAGCATGTAGGGGTTAAGGATCATCGGCGCGCCAAAGAGCAGCGGTTCGTTGACGGCGAAGGCAACAGGAACAATCGAGGCCTTACCGACGGCTTTGAGCTGCTTGGACTTCATAAAGAGAATCAGCAGAAGCGGCACGATGAACGTGGCGCCGGTGCCGCCGAACTCACCCACGAGCGACATGTTAAAGGTGAGGGAGTGGGCGGGGTGGCCACCGGCCAACAGAACCTGCAGGTTCTCGGCCTGATTGGCAAGACGGATGGGGTCGATGCCCGGCTGGACAATCGAAGGACCGTGGACACCGATGAACCAGAAGAACGCGGTGGCTGCCTGGATAAGGATGAGTCCGGGGTAGGTCTCTGCCGCAGTGAAGAGCGGGGAGAGCAGCTTGATGAGCAGCTCGGAGAACGGAACGCCCATAAGGTTGCGCACAACCACATCGATGATGCCGCAGATGATGACAGCGCCACCGAAGGGGATGATGTCACGGAAGTTCTGAGCGATGGCGCCCGGGACCTCCTTGGGCAGCTTAATGGTCAGATCGCGCGAGACGCAGAATTTGTAGACCCAAACGGTAATGAACGCGGCGATATAGGCGGAGAACAGACCGCGTGTACCCATGCTGGTGCAATCGAAGACCGAAAGCTCGGAGCCGTTGAACTTGGTGGTGAACTGCGTAACAGCGAGCAGCAGCATGCTGCACTGGGCGGCAACCATGGTGGAGCCGTCGTTGAGCACCTTGCCGGCGGGCATGCGACGGTTCATGGAAGCCGTGAAGTTCTTGGCGGTGGTGCCGGCAACCATGATGCCCATGACGCCCATGGTGAAGTTGTACAGCTTGTTGCACCAGTCGATGAGCGGTTGGGGCAGCGTGATGCCAACGACGCCGGGAAGGGTGGCGATTAGCAGGAAGATCGAAGAGGTGAGGACGATGGGCATGCACCCAAGGAATCCGTCTTTGATGGCCTGGAGGTAGATGTTTCTCGAGATCTTCTCAAAGAACGGTTGATGCTTTTCGAGCATCTTTACGATGGCGTCCATAGAGCTCCTTTGCTACTTGATGCGCGATGCATGTGGATGGAACTGGTCGTCGATGGATGGTCAGGACTGCCCGGAAACCTTCCTGCTTAAGGAAGGCATTGTGAAATGACAACGTTGTCATTTCGTTAATGACAACGTAAGACATTTTTGGAAGAGCAACAAGGATATACGGGTGAGCGGTCGATATTGTCCGGTAAACGGTTGATTTGTCAGTCGGGCAGGTAGTGTATGCTAGAACGCAAAAGCAAGCGATAGAGAACCGAGTGGAGAAGCAGTGGCAACGATGGACAAGAAAAATGTCTCAATGAATGATGTGGCAGTTGCCGCGGGCGTTTCTCTCAAGACGGTGTCGCGCGTGATCAACGAGCCCGATAGCGTGCGAGAGTCGACACGCGATAAGGTCCATTCCGCAATGGAGGCGCTCGGGTTTCGAGCCAACTTTGCCGCGCGTTCACTCAAGTTGGGCCGTTACGGGTGCATCGGCGTGGTGATGTTCCACTTGTCGGGCGGTGCCGTGGACATGATTGACGGTATCGCCGATGCCGCCGAAGAACGCGGCTTTGCGCTCACGATGATTAAGAAGCGCGCGGGGGAGAAGATGACCCTTGCCGAAGCGGCGCGCAGGATGTCGCAGCTGCCTGTTGATGGCATGATCTTCAACCTGCGTCAGATGGTCGATGACTTTGATACCTTTGAGGCACCGAAGGACCTCAAGACGGTGATTATCACACCGATGGAACATCCTACCTGCTCCACCGTCAGTGACGACCAAGAGGGCGGCGCGCGCATGGCATGCGAGTACTTCTTGAATCGCGGGCACAAGAATGTGTACTTCGTCTCTGGTAAGAAAGAGTCGCTGTCGAGCCAGTGTCGTATGAAAGGTTGGCGTGCGGCACTCGAGGCGCGTGGCATTGAGCCGCCCGGGCCTCTGCAAGGCGATTGGAATGCGGATAGTGGCTATGCCGCGGGCCTTGTGCTTGCCGATAAACCCGATTGCACGGCGGTCCTCGCTGCTAACGACTGCATGGCAAACGGCGTGATGATGGCTCTACGTGACAAAGGGCTCAGTGTGCCCGACGACGTGTCCGTGATCGGCTTTGATGACGAGCTTTACAAGACGATTCCCAACTCGATTCTGACGTCGGTGAAGTTCCGTCACCGCGAGCTGGGCGTCCGTGCGCTTAATGAGGTCGTCGCAGGTCTGGAAGCCCCGAGCTCCAGAAGCCGCACGCTCGTCTCGGGCGTGCTGGTCGAGCGTTCCAGCGTGAAGGACCTGCGGGCGTAGACGTGCTCGGCCTGTTCGTCTAAATCTGTAACAGGTGGGACCCGAAAACTCGACTAGGTGTTATAGATTGAGATTTTGTCTACCCAGCCATCATCTTTGTCTCGATCTGTAACAGTTAGGAGTGAAATGACCAGCCAGGTGTTACAGATCTAGATTGATTGGATTGACCCATCTGTTTGTCTCGATCTGTAACATCTAAGCGGTCAAAAGCGGTCTACATGTTACAGATTGAGATTTTTGGCTTGGCCTGTGCGTTCACCTCGATCTGTAACAGCTGGGACCCAAAAACTCGGCTAGATGTTACAGATTAAGATGAACAGGAGGACGGGTGCGGTCTAAACAAAATGGCCCGCGCATCACGCATCGATGCACGGGCCATTTTTTTTCTGCGAGCGGCAGGTGGCGTCAGCGTCTTATGCCTCGAGGTTTTCCTCGATCCAGGCGACGGCACCCTTGGGATCCTTAGTGAGGTCGATGTACTGTTTGCCCTTGGGCGACAGCAGCGTGATGCCCAGGCGGTCGGTGTCGGCCTTCATCTCGTTGTAATAGGTGCGAACCTGCGGAGCCAGGACGATGACGTTGTACTGGTCCATGATGGCGTAGTGGCTGCCGTAGGCACCGGCGTTGGCGGTAATGTCGATGCCCAGCTCGTCGGCGCCTTCCTTAAGCGCGTTGGCGAGCAGTGCAGAGGTGCCGGCGCCAGCGCACAGAACCAGAACCCTCAGATCCTTGCCCTTAAGGGCGGACGGAGCTGCGGAGGCCTCAGTGGCAGAAGCGGTCTCGACAACAGGAGCCTCAACGGCGGGGGCGGCAGCGGTCTTGACGGCCTTGGTCTCCTCGGCCTCTTCTTCGGCCAGGGTCTCGGCCTCCTGCTTGCACAGGACGTTGTCGTAGGCCTTGCAGAACGGGTAGTAGATTAAGAAGTCAACGACCAGCAGGACGACAACCAGGACCAGAGAGATCGGCTGGAAGTTGGTGTCGATGAAGGTGCCGATCGGTCCGGGGAGTGCCCACGGCATGGCATAGATAAAGCCGTTCATGCCCAAAAAGTCGATGAAGAACTTACCAATGAGGACGTTGGCCACGGGGGCAAACAGGAACGGGATCAGGAAGTACGGGTTGAGGATGATGGGCGCGGCGAACAGCAGCGGTTCGTTGACGGCGAACATCACGGGTACGACAGAGGCTTTGCCGACGGCCTTGAGCTGCTTGGAGCGCATAAAGAGCAGGAAGATGATCGGGACAATGAACGTGGCGCCGGTGCCGCCGAGTTCGCCGATGTAGTTACCGAAGTTCTCGGTCAGGGCGAGGGCGGGGTGACCGCCGGCCTGCAGCGTGGCGAGGTTGGTGGTGATGTTGCCAAACAGCGCGGCGTTGAGGGCAGGCTTAACGACCGAGGGGCCGTGGATGCCCATGAACCAGAACAGCGGGATCATGAACCAGATGAGGGCGAGGCCGGCGTAGGAATCGGCAGCGGCGAACAGCGGGCTCACCAGCGTGGAGATGACGTTGGCAAACGGGACGGCCAAGCAGGTGCGGCAGATAACGTCGATGACGGCGACAAACAGGATGGAGAAGCTGAAGGCGAAGATGTCGCGGAAGTTCTGGGCGATGGCGCCGGGGACTTCTTTGGGCAGCTTGATGGTGATGTCTCGCTTAATGCAGAAGGCATAGATGTTGACCGTGGCAAATGCGGCGACAAAGGAGCTCAGTAGGCCCTTGGTGCCCATGTTGTCGGTAAAGAACACCGAGACATCGGCGCCGTCGATCTTGGCACTCGTCTGGGTAACGGCCAAGATGAGCATAGCGCACATGGCGGCGACCATGGTGCTCGTGGCGTTGATGGCCTTGCCGGCAGGCATGCGGCGGTTCTTGGAGCCGGTCAGCGCGCTTGCGGTGGTGCCGGCGACCATGATGCCCACGACGCCCATCGTGAAGTTGTAAACCTTGTTGCAGAAGTTCACGACGTCGACGTTCCACCAGTCGGGCAGCGTAAAGCCGCCGACCGTGGCGACAACGCCCGGCAGGGTCGAAATAAGCAGGAAGACAGAAGAAGACAGGATGATGGGCATTGCTGCCAAAAAGCCGTCTTTAATGGCCTGAAGGTAGATGTTCTTAGAGACCTTGTCGAAGTACGGCTGACCTTTCTCCAAGAACTTAACGATCGATTCCATAGTTCACGCTCCTCTTTGCATGAAATCTTAATGGCATGGACGTTGAAAACCTATATGGTCTCCCGCTTGCTAAAAGCCCGGGTGCAGGCGGGGTCGGTCCCAGGGGGAGAGAGGGGAGCGGCTGGGTTTGTATCGCATAGGGCCGCTCCCCTCTCGGGGGAAAGCGAGGCGATGCGCTACTGCGCGTCCGCCATAGTGTCGGCGAGCTCCTTGTACCAGAGTGCCGACTGCTTGATGTAGCGTTTTTGCGTGTCGAAGTCGATGTAGAACAGGCCGTAGCGCTTGTTATAGCCGTTGGCCCACGAGAACTGGTCCTGCAGGCTCCAGATAAAGTAGCCCTGGACGTCGACGCCCTCGGCGCGCGCCCGGAGCACCTTCTCCATGTGCTGGTCGACAAAGTCGATGCGCTCGGGATCGGCGACGATGCCGTTTGCGTCGGGCTCGGGGTCCTTGTGGCCCAGGCCGTTTTCGGTGATATAGATGACGGGGAGGTTGGGATAGGTGGCGCTGATGTGCTTGAGCGTGTCGTAGAGGCCTTGCGGGTAGATGAGCCAATCCCAGTCGGTGGTGGGGATACCCGGCATATCGACCTGCTGCCCGACGCCCTTAAACTTAAAGCACGAGGTGCCCTTGTCTCCGGTGCCGTTAAAGCTGTTGGTGGACTCGCCATCGTAGGCGGCGATAAACGCCGACTGATAGTAGTTGAGGCCGAACATATCGTTGCGGGGCGCCGCCTTGGCGAGCTCCTCCATGTCGCTGTCCTCAACCGTAAGCGTGGCGTTGTTGGCACGCAGAATCTCGTTGATGAGTGAGAGGGTGCGCGCGGAGTAGTGACCCAGGAAGGCGCCGTCCATGATGAAGTCGGTGTAGAAGGCGTTGTACAGGTCGGCGGCGTGCTGGTCGGCGGGCGAGTCTGTGGCAGGATATGCCGGCGTCAGGACGTTGACCATGCCAATGCGTCCGCCCAGGTGCTCGGTCTCGTCAAGATCCTTATACAGGTTGACGGCGCGGGCGTGGGCAACGAGCTCGTTGTGCTGGCTCTGGATGCCGCTCGTCACATCAAAGTGATGGTTGGGCGGGAAGTTGCCTTGGATGTATTGGGAGTGCGAGAGGCTGATGAGCTCGTTGATGGTGAACCAATTCTTGACCTCGCGGAACTCGCGGAAGCAGAACTCGGCATAGCGCACATAGGCGTCGACGGTCTTGCGGTTGAGCCAGTCGCCCTGGTTGAACAGGGCGGCGGGGGAGTCAAAGTGATGCAGGGACACATAGGGCTCGACGCCATACTTTTTGCAGCAGGCGAACAGCTCGTGGTAGTGCTTAACGCCCTCGGCGAGGGGCTCGGCATCGTCGCCGTTGGGGAAGATGCGGGTCCAGGCGATGGACACACGGATGGCGTTGAGTCCATGCTCGGCAGAAAGGCGGATATCCTCCTCGTAGCGGTTGTAGAAATCACTGGCCGGGTCGGGCAAAAAGCGACCCTGGGCGACAAGGTAATCGTCCCACATGGTCTTACCCTTGCCTGCCACCTTCGTGGAACCTTCCGTTTGGTACGCGGCGGTTGCGGCGCCCCAAACAAAGCCCTTCGGCAGCTGCTGTACGCGGTTTAGCAAAGACATATGCATACACCCTCTCGTCTCGCTGTTCGATATTGTGCGTTTGCGCTCAGGAGGCTCCCTGGTTAGCGTTCAGCGGTGAAAAAGCCCGATAAACACTATCTTAAAATGATTAGAACCAAAATGAGCACGTGAACATTTGACAATGAGCACGTTAACATCCGGCTGGGATGTATAGAAACAAAACAACTTCAAACAGCCGCGAACGGTTGTATTTGTTCGGTAAGCGGTTTTGATTGACAGAAGTTTTCATGTTGTGGTATATGGCTCGGGTATCATGAGCACGTTATCGATGTATGTACGATGCGCCATGGGCGCGGGGAATAGTTGGGAAGCAGGTTAGCGTGGAAGGCATGGCTCAGCAGACAAGGAATGGTCATTCGGCGAGCGCGGCAGAGGTTGCGGCGCTCGCTGGCGTGAGCCGCCAGACTGTGTCTCGCGTGGTCAACGGTATGCCCAACGTGACGGAAAAGACGCGCAAGCGTGTGCTGGCCGCCATGGAAGAGCTGGGCTTTCGTCCCAATTTTGCTGGAGCGGCGTTGCGCGGCGGGTCGTATCGTTCTATTGGCCTGTGCATGTACAACATCACACGTGTCGGTAACCTGGCGACGCTCGAGGGTATCATGCAAGCGGCGCGCGAGCACGATTTTGCCGTCACTATGATCGAGATGGGCGGCGACAAGCCCTATACACTTGCCGATGCCTCGCGCCGCATGGTCGAGCGACCCGTCGACGGCATGATTCTCAACATGAACCGCATGGCTCCCGATTTTGAGGAGTTTGTTCCCCAGCCGGGAGTGCGAACGGTCATCCTGTCCATGTATGCGCATCCGCGCTGCACGACGATCGACTCCGACCAGTATGGTTCGTGCGAGCTGTTGACCAATTATCTGCTGGAACATGGTCACTCGAATATGCGGTTTGTGGCGGGTCCGGAAAACTCGATTTCCTCGCGTTTTCGTGAGGCCGGTTGGCGCGATACACTGGGTCGTGCTCATGTCGATGCCGCTCCGATGCTGCGTGGCGATTGGAGTGCGGACAGTGGGTACGCCATGGGCGAGCGGATTGCGGCCGAGGTGCTTGCCGGCGGGTCGCAGGCGCCGACTGCCGTGCTTGCGGCAAATGACCAGATGGCGCTGGGCGTTATCGCCGCGCTCGAGAACGCGGGCCTGTCCGTGCCCGACGACGTGAGCGTGGTTGGTATCGACGACGCACTCGAGGGACTTGTTCCTCACAATCGGCTGACGACGCTGCGATTTGATTTGCGCGGTGTCGGTAAGCTTGCGTTTGAGGCGGCGATTGGAGAGAGCTCGTCTATCGAGGCGATTCATGTGCCGAGTACGCTGGTCGAACGCTCGACTGTTAGGGACATACGGGGTTAGGTCCTACTCCGTTTGTCTCGATCTGTAACAGGTAGACGGTCAAAAGCGGGCTACGTGTTACAGATTTAGATTCTTCGGAAAGAGCAATCCTGTTCGTCTCAATCTGTAACAGCTAGGACCAAAAAACTCGGCTAGATGTTACAGATCGAGACAAACGGCTCCCGACCAGCCCAAAAACAAAAAGACCGGGGGCGGCGCGCCGTGTGACGTGCCGCCCCCGGCTGAGAAATGGGGACAGGTTGTGTGAGCGGGCAACCCCGCCAGCCACTAGTCCAGACGACGGGTCTGCGCCACGTGCTTGTACCAGTAGGCGCTTGCCTTGGGCGTGCGCTTCTGGGTTTCAAAGTCAACGTAAAAGAAGCCGTAACGCTTGTTGTAGCCATTGGTCCAGGAGAACTGATCCTGCAGGCTCCACAGGAAGTAGCCGCCCACGTTGACGCCCACCTCCATGGCCTTGAGCAGCCAACGCAGGTGCTGCTCGATGTAGTCGATGCGCGGCTGGTCGTCCACAAAACCGTTCTTGTAGGGGTCCTTGTAGCCCATGCCGTTCTCGGTGATGAAGATCTGCTTGTAGTTGGGGTAGCGCTGCTTAATGTAGACGAGCAGATCGAACAGACCCTCGGGATAGATGATCCAGTCCCAGTCGGTGGTGGGGATGCCGGGCTTGTTCACATGCTCGCCAATGCCCTTGACGCGCCAGCGACCGGTGCCCTTCTCGCCCGTACCGTTGTGGTGCAGGTCGTTCTCGCCATCGTAAGCCTTCAAGAAACGGCACTGGTAGTTGTTAACGCCCAGGTAATCGTTGCAGAGCGCGGCCTCGCGCATAATCTCGAGGTCCTCGTCCAAGATCTCGATGGTGCCGCCCGAGACGGCAGCCAGGCGGTTAGCGCACTCGAGGGTGTCGGGCGCGTAGTCGCCGCGGAAGGTGGCGTCGAGCAAGAACTGGTTTTGCAGCACGTGCTCGTTGTTGGCGGCTTTGATGTCGGCGGGGTCGTTCTCGTTGAGCGGGTACTTGAACTCCAGCGACTGAATGACGCCAATCTTGCCCTTAAAACCGCCGTTGTGGAAGGCCAGTACTGCCTTGGCGTGGGCGAGCATCATGTTGTGCTCGCACTGGAAGGCCTCGGCAAGATGCGCCTTGACGCCACCGGGGAAGGTGCCCTCGATGTAGGTGTTGGAGGCGTCGGCCCAAATCTCGTTAAAGGTGAACCAGTAGGTTACCTGTTCGGCGTACTCCTTAAAGCAGAAGGTGGCAAAGTCCACAAAGGCGTCGATAGTCTCGCGGTTGAGGAAGTCGCCCTTCTCAAAGAGGGGAAGCGGCGTGTCAAAGTGATGCAGCGTGACGAACGGCTCAACGTGGTGCTTATGGCACTCGGCGAAGAGATCGTGATAGAACTGGACGCCCTCGGGGTTAATCTCACCGGTGCCGTTGGGAAAGATGCGGCTCCAGGCGATGGAGAGGCGGATGCCGTTGATACCGAACTCCTCGCACAGCTCCAAGTCGACGGGGTACTGGTTGTAGAAGTCCGAAGCGGGATCGGGGGAGAAGCGCCCCTGGGCCTCCAGGAAGTCGTCCCAGGCAACCTTGCCCTTACCGTGGGTGCGGGTCTCACCCTCTACCTGGTAGGCAGCGGTAGCACCGCCAAAGACAAAGTCCTCGGGAAACTGCGCAGGCGGGTTGGTGACGCTAGCGGGGTTAACGGACATGATGATCCAATCGTCTAAATCGAAGGGCCAGCCGGTCTTGGATGGTCGGCTGGCCCTGAGCGTTACTTACTTCGAGAGTTGCTCGGAGACGAAGGCGAGAGACTTATCGCCGTTCTGGGAGAGCTCGATGTACTGCTTGCAACGGCAGGCGACGCACTTGTTGCCCACGCGTTCGCAGTCCTTCTGCAGGTCGGCCAGGTAGCTGGCGGCCTGCGGGGCCAGGACGACCAGGTCAAAGTCGGGGAGCATGTCGACATGGTTGCCATATGCCTCGGCAGCGGTTTCAAGATCGATGCCGCGCTCCTTGGCAGCCTTGGCCAGTGCGTTGGCGAGCAGGCCCGAGGTTCCGCCGCCCTGGCAGAGCACGAGCACGCGCTTGCCGTTGAGGTCGCTGGCGGTCGTTGCCTCGGCAGCGGGTGCTGCAGAAGCGGCGGGGGAGTCGGCCTTCACGGCCTCGGCGGCAGCGCCGGCGGCAACGCTCTTGGCGTCAGCCTTGCCCTGGAAGGCATCGTTGAGCTTGGCGGCCTTCTCGGCCTTCTTGGCGGCGAGCTCCTCTTGGGAGATCTCGGCCTCCTCGGCGCACTTCTGGGCGTCATAGGCACGGAAGAACGGGTAGTACAGAACGAAGTCGACGACCAGGATAAGGGCGAGCATCACAAAGGCGAGCGGCTGGAAGCCCAGGCCCATGATGGTACCGATGGGGCCGGGGACGGTCCAGGGCAGGGTGTACATAAAGCCGTTCATGCCCAAGAAGTCGATAAAGATCTTGAGGATCCAGATGTTGGCGATCGGGGCAAAGACAAACGGGACAAAGAAGACGGGGTTGAGCACGATGGGTGCGGCGAACAGCAGCGGCTCGTTGACGGCAAAGCACACGGGAACGATAGCGGCCTTACCGACGGCGCGCATCTCCTGGGACTTGGCCAGGAAGCAGAACATAAAGACCAGGACGAGCGTGGCGCCGGTGCCGCCCATGCAGACGACGAAGTACTGGGCACCCTGGGTCAGGACAGCGGAAGCGTGCTGGCCAGCCTGGAACGCGGCCAGGTTGTCGGTCATGTTGGCAACGAGAGCGGCGGCGATGGCGGGCTCGACGATCGAGGGGCCGTGGACGCCGACGAACCAGAACAGGCTCATGGCGCCGTAGATCACAGCGAGGCCGATGTAGCCATCGGCAGCGGTGAACAGGGGCTGGAACACCTGGATGACACCCTGGGCAAAGCAGAAGCCAAAAGCAGCGCGGAAGACGATGTCAAAAACCCAAAAGACGGTGATGCAGACGGAGAAGGGGATGATGTCCTTAAAGGTCTGCGAGATGTTGGGCGGAACCTGCTCGGGCATCTTGACGGTGATGTTGCGCTTAATGAAGAACTTGTAGATGATGCCGGTCACAAACGCAGCGATGAAAGCGGTCAGCAGGCCCTTGGAACCAAGGTAGGTGGTGTTGAAGCCGCTGGCGGCGTCCGTGGCGATGGTGTCGCTCGAAAGGAGCAAGAAGCCGATGATGGCCGCGCACATGCACGAGATGAAGTTGATCTGGTTGTTCTTGGGCAGATCGCGGTTCTGGGCGTCGGCGAAGTGCTTGGCCGTGGTGGCGGCGCAGGCGATGGCCAGGATGCCCATGGAGTAGTTGTAGCACTTCCACAGGGCGTTGTTGATGTCATCGGGCCAGTAGAAACCCCAGATGTTGGGGACCGAGGCTACCAGGCAAAAGATGGACGAGAAGATGATGATGGGGATGACGGAGATAAAGCCGTCGCGGATCGCCTTGAGGTACTTGTTGCGGGCGATCGCGTTGAAAAAGGGCTGACCCTTTTCGATGGTGGCGATGAGTTGCTCCATGCAATGCTCCTAAGAGTCGGTGGGTTAGCAACGATGGTAGCTTTTGACTTTCGGTTGCCAAAATGTTGACGTTGCCATTTTGTGACACAAAAAAGAAGCGAACCGGTGGTTCCTGTGCCTGCGAACCGTCGATTCCTTACGCGTAAACGTTTGAGCCGCCCGGTGGCTCTGTGTTTGCATAATGGCAACGTTAACATTTGGGCGACAAAAGCCGTTCGGGGAAGCAAAAATGTCGGTGAACGGTAGGTTTTGGGTGGTGAGCGTATGGTGGGGGAGGCGTTGGATATACTTGAAGGCGGTAAAAATGACTGCGCAAGGTGCCACCAATGGCATCGTTGACATAGAAAGATCGACCTATGGCCGCTGTTAAAAAATCGGTATCCGTCAAAGACGTGGCGCGCCTAGCGGGCGTCTCGGAGCAGACGGTCTCGCGCACCGTGCACGATTCGCCCAGTGTGCGCCCTGAGACCAAGGAACGCGTGCGTGCCGCCATGCGCGAGCTGGGGTATCGCCCCAATTTTGCCGGTCGATCGCTGCGCCGCGGTAAGTTTAAGACCGTCGGCGTCGCCATGTTCAACATTACCGGCACCGGCAACCTCGACCGTATGGAGGGCTTTGCCGCCGCGGCTGACAAACACGGCTATGCCATCACCCTCACTAAAGTAGATGGACACCCCTATACCCTCGAGAGCGCATCGTCGCGTATGAGCGCACTGCCGGTGGACGGCATGGTCGTGATCATGAATCGCATGCCGGCGGACTTTGGCACTTTTGAGCCGCTGCCCGGCATGCAGACGGTGCTCGTTACCATGCTGGAGCACCCGCTCTGTTCAACGGTCGATAACGACCAGTTCGATTGTTCGCGCCAGGTGGTCGAGTACTTGCTGGGGCGGGGGCACAAAACCGTGCACTTTATCTCGTGTCCCGAGCGCTCGCTTTCGGGCATGCGGCGCGAGGAAGGCTGGCGCGAGACATTGCGTGCGCATGGCATTGAGCCCCCGCAGCTCGTGCGCGGCGATTGGACGGCACAGAGCGGGTATGCTGCCGGTCAGGCTCTGGCGGACGATCCGACCTGTACTGCCATCTACGCCTCCAACGATGCCATGGCATATGGCTGCATTCGCGGGCTCGAGTCGCGCGGAAAGCACGTGCCCCAGGACGTGAGCGTGGTAGGTGTTGATGACAGTCTGGGCGACATCGTGCCCGATTGTCGCCTGACTACGGTGCGCTTTGACAACAAGCGCGTCGGCATGTGGGCGGTCGACAAGATTGCCGGCGCCGAGGGCGTTGAACCCGGTGTGGAGCACATGCTGTTTCCGGGCGTGCTCGTCGAGGGCGATACGGTGCGCGATGTACGCTAGGGCGCGGGTCTGTTTGGGTTTCCGCTAATTGTGTTCGATATTGTTCAAATTGGTTTAAAAACCGTTCACGGGCGAAAAGTGACCGTTCATAGCTCGAAATTACGTTTTGCGCTGTTCTTTTTTGTTTGAATGTTATTGTTTCTGTCATACACAACGCAGCGCGTATGCCCGGACGCGATGCTCTCCATTGGTTCATATGTGAAAGGAACGCAACATGGCAACCAAAGAAGAAATCTCGATGGTTGGATTCGAGATTGTCGCATACGCAGGTGACGCCCAGACCGATCTGCTTGCAGCGCTCGATGCTGCTCGCGAGGGTGACTTTGAGAAGGCCGAGCAGCTGCACAAGGATGCCAGCGATGCGCTCATCGGTGCCCACGACACGCAGACCAAGCTGCTTTCGCAGGAGGCCGGCGGTGGCGAGATGGAGATGACCTTCATCATGGCTCACGCTCAGGACACCCTCATGACCACTATGATCCTGGAGAAGCAGACCCGCTTTACCATCGACGCCTACAAGCGCATCGCTGCGCTCGAGGCCAAGCTCGCCTAACGAGCCCGCACAACCAAGTCCCCTTCCAAAAGCCCTGCCGCTACCCGCGACAGGGCTTTTTCTGTTCTCCTCCAAGTTGCGGTGAAATAGGGACTGAATAGGGGCCGGCGGGCGCAAAACAATCCCTATTCCACCGCAACTCATCCCGAGGTAGTCATTGGGGACGTTCTTAAACGACTAGTCATTGGGGACAGTCTTGGTGCGCTCTGTTCGTCTTCCCGTTCGTTTTTTGCTCGGTGGGTATACTTTCTTTCGCATTAAACGCCGGACTGAGGAGGTATCCAAATGCCGGATAACGGGTCAATACAAAAAAGAGACGCGCACGAGATGGCTCATGGGCGTCCTGTCCAGATAACCGAGCACACGACGGTAACAGAGCTGCAGCCCAGCCTGTCCGATGTCGTGTGCGCAAACAAAAAGCTGCAGATTGGCTTTATCGTTGCGCTCGTGGTACTGGCGCTGTTGTCAGGCTTTGTAGCTCGTCCGCATTTTGCCGATACCAAGACCTGGGACTCCACCATCGAGGTCATCGATCAAAAGAAAGGCAATGTTTTGGCGCTCACGACCTCGTGCGTCGCCCTATCTGCGGGTATCACTGCGCTGCCGGGTGATACGGGAACGCCGGTTGCCGAGCAGCTCGCGCAGCTTTCAGGCAACCTTGGTATCGTGCTTGCCGTGCTCTACCTCGAGAAATACCTGCTAACCATTTTGTGGTCGGTTGGCTTGGGCATCTTAATCCCGTTTGCGTTGGTGCTCTTTGCGGTGTCGCTCGGCATTCACGGGCGCTGGAGTACGAGCGCCGTCCTGCGCCGTGTGGCGACACGCGTGCTGGTGGTTGCCGTGATCGGCATGGCGCTCGTACCCGCGAGCGTATGGGTGTCGCAGAAGGTCGATGAAACGTATCGCGTAAGTATTGAGCAAGCTGAGCAAAAGGCTGCGGACGCTGCGGATGTGGCCGACACCACGGACAAGTCAGCCGAGACCAGCTCAAAATCGAACAAGAAAAAATCCGAGGCCAAGGAGTCCAAAAACGTGCTCGAGCAGTTGACTGACGGGGCCTCGAGCCTTATTACGTCGGTGACCAGCGGCGCCAAGCAGATGACCGATGAGATCGTGCATCAGGTGACCGATCTGATCGAAGGCGTCATCGTGATGATCGTGACCTCGTGCGTTATCCCGCTGCTGGTGCTCGTGGCGTTCCTGTGGCTGGGACACGTACTGCTGGGGATTGATATTTCCGGCCCGGCGAACTATTTGACGGGCCGCTTTCTGAGTGCTCCGTCCAAGCACGCCAAAAAGGGTGGGCAGTCCGAGTAGCTAAAACAGCTGTATATACCGGGGAATACCGCCGAAGGGCGGCCGAGACACGTTCTTGGCCGCCCTTTTGTTTGTTAAACACATGGTCGCTACGTCCGCGCCCGGCTCAAACGGTCAGCAATCATCCGTGAACGATATTTGTTCAAAAAAGAACAAAGATAAACAAATAGTTGTTGCAGTTACTGTTCGAATGTGTTCAAATAAACATGAACAGTGAAGAACCGCACATTCAGATGCCCGGACCTGAACGCGATTCAACACTTCCAAACAGAAACTACGCACCTGCGTATCTCTCAAGGAGGATGTCATGAGGGTTGTAATCGCTTCCGATGCCGACGGTATGTCGATGAAGGAGTCCATCAAGGAGATGCTCATCGCCGACGGTCACGAGGTCGTCGACTATTCCGAGACCCCTGCCGCGGACTTTGTCGATTCCGCGACCGCCGTTGCCAAGGACCTGCTGGAGCACAAGGATTCCCAGGGCTTCGCATTCGATAAGTACGGCGTCGGCTCCTATATGGCCGCCGTCAAGATTAAGGGTATGGTCGTCGCCAACATTTCCGACGAGCGTTCCGCTTACATGACCCGCGAGCACAACGGCTCGCGCATGGTCACCATGGGCCCGGGCGTTGTGGGCACCGAGGTCGCCAAAAAGATCGCCCGCGAGTTCCTGCGCGCCCAGTACGCCGGCGGCCGTCACCAGATCCGTGTCGACATGCTCAACAAGATGGCCTAACGAGAGCCACCGAGAACTCGAACTTCTACCTCAACTTGTGAATTCAGACGAAAGGACGTTCTGATGAAGAAGACCATCGCAATCGGTTGCGACCATATCGTTACGGACGAGAAGATCTATCTGGCCGACCGCCTGGAGCAGGCTGGCTACAAGGTGCTCGACTGCGGCACCTACAGCCACACCCGTACGCACTATCCCATCTACGGTAAGGCCGTGGGCGAGGCTGTTGCCAGCGGCAAGGCCGACTTTGGCGTGGCCCTGTGCGGCACCGGCATTGGCATCACCAACGCCGTCAACAAGGTTCCCGGCGCCCGCTGCGCCCTGGTTCGCGACATGACCTCTGCCCTGTATGCCCGTCGCGAGCTCAACGCCAACATCGTGGGCTTTGGCGGCAAGATTACCGGCGAGTTCCTGATGGCCGATATCATGCTTGCCTTCTTGGAGGAGCCCTACGAGAAGACCCCCGAGCACGATGCCCTGATCGCCAAGATCGATGCCTGCAATAAGGCCGATGCCGAGGCTCAGGCTGACCCGCACTTCTTTGACGAGTTCCTCGAGAAGTGGGACCGCGGCGAATACCACGACTAAGGAGGTTCCGGCGTTCTACCGAACGCCAGACCAGTCGACGCTGCGAAGCCATCTGGCGGGCGAGTTGCTCTGATAACACTTTTGCTTGCTGAGCTTGGGTGCTTCGTTTTTGGCGGTACCCGGCATTCTGCAGCTTTTTAATTGACGGCTCGCGTTTCTGCGATGGGGCGCGGGCCGGTTTTCTAAACAGGAGTTCAACATGATTCTGACCGTTACCATGAACCCGTCGATTGATACGCGCTATCAGCTCGGCAAGCTGATCATCGACGATGTTAACCGCGTGACGCCCGAAAAGACTGCTGGCGGTAAGGGCCTCAACGTGAGCCGTGTGCTGCTGCAGCTGGGCGACGACGTGCTCGCGACTGGCCTGCTCGGCGGCCACATGGGTGCCTATATGGCCGAGCTTATGGATGCCGACGGCGTCAAGAACGACTTTGTGCCCATCGCCGGTGAGACGCGCATTTGCCTGAATATTCTGCACGAGGGCAATCAGACCGAGCTGCTGGAGAGCGGCCCGCAGATCGCCCCGGCCGAGCTCGAGGCCTTTACGGCCAAGTTCGCCGAGCTTGCAGCGAAGGCGGACGTTGTGACGCTTTCGGGCTCGCTGCCGCGCGGCGTCGATGCCGGCTACTATGCCGAGCTCGTCAAGATCGCCGAGAAGGCGGGCGCCAAGGTGCTGCTCGACACCTCGGGTGCATCGCTGGAGGCCGCGCTGGAGTCCGACGCTAAGCCCGAGCTCGTAAAGCCCAACCTGACCGAGATTAACGGCCTGCTGGGTACGTCCTTTACGACCGATGATGTCGATGCCCTGCGCGAGGCGCTTGCCGCCGATGACCGCTTTGCCGGTATTCCCTGGGTTGTCGTTTCGATGGGCGCTGCCGGTTCGGTGGGCTTCCATGAGGGTCGTGCGTTCCGCGCCAAGACGCCCGCGATTGCGGCTGTGAACGCGACGGGTTCCGGCGACTCGACCATCGCCGGCTTTGCGCATGCGATTGCTGCTGATGCCGACGACGTCACGGTGCTCAAGACCGCCAATACCTGCGGCAAGCTTAACGCCATGGATCCCAAGACCGGCCACCTGGTCATGGACCGCTGGGACGAGGTCTACAACAGCGTTGTCGTGACTGAACTGTAGGGTTACGCGGTTTTACCAAACCGCGTAACGGCGCGACGCTGCAAACGCCCCTAAGCGGCAATCTGACGTTCAATCGTCGGGCATGACCAAAAGGTCAATGCCCTCCTCTTTCACGTCACCTTGCTCGCTTAGGGGCGTTTTCGCTGTCGTTGCCAAGACACCGGCGTTGCCTTGGTCGCAAGTAGTCATTGGGGACGCTCTTTAATGACTAGTCGTTTAAGAACGCCCCTTAAGAATGACCCCAATGACTACACTCAAAAACGGCGCCCGTCGGCGATGTTGCCGGCGGGCGCCGTTGTCGTGTGGGCGGTTATGTCGTGGCCGCTGATGAGGCTCGAACCTGTATGCTACAGTGAGTCGATAAAGCGCTGTTGGGCGGCGCGGCCGGCTTCGTCCCACTTAAAGACGCCGGCGTTGTCGAGCACGTGGCCAAACACCACGCCGACCTCCTCGTGCAGGATATCGATGGCGTTGTCGGCCGTAAGCTCGTCGGCGCGGCGAGCAAAGACGTCCTCGGCCCACGCGGCATGGCTGCGGCAAAGGTCGTCGCCCTCGAGCGCGCCAGCAAGGTCGTAGCTGGCATCGGCCTTGGCCGCCAGCAAGTGCTCGCGGACAGCGCCGAGCTCGGGAACCAAGCGCGGCGGCAAAATGGCCAGGCCCATGACCTCGATCAGGCCGATGTTCTCCTTTTTGATGTGGTGGTACTCGGCATGCGGGTGGAATACGCCCAGCGGATGCTCGTCGGTCGTGATGTTGCAGCGAAGCGCCAGGTAGGCCTCGTAAATCTCGCCGCCGGCATTGCCGCGGGAGTCGACGCGGCGGATGACGGGCGTCACGGTGTTGTGCGCCACGCCGTCGGCTGTGTGCGCGATGACGCCCACCGACTCATCGGTCCACTCGCGCCAGGCGAGGATGATCTTCTCGGCGGCGTCGAGCAGCTGGGCGCGGTCGTGCGAGCGCAGTCGCAGCACCGAAAGCGGCCACTGCAACACGGTACCGCTGACCTGGTCAAAGCCGGGCACGCTAAACTGCGAGACCTCGGCGGCATGCATCATGGGGAACTCGTGCGCGCCGCCCTGGAAGTGGTCGTGCGACAGAATCGAGCCGCCCACGATGGGCAGGTCGGCGTTGGAGCCAATAAAGTAATGCGGGAACAGGTCCACAAAGTCGAGCAGGCAGGTCAGACCCTTGCGGTCGACGTGCATCGGACGATGCTCAGAGCTCATGGCAATGCAGTGCTCGTTAAAGTACGCGTACGGGCTGTACTGGAAGCCCCAGCGCTCGCCGTCGAGCTTAATGGGGATAACGCGCAGATTCTGGCGGGCGGGATGGGCGCCGCCGTCGGCTGCAGCGGAGCGTCCGGGATAGCCTTCGTTTTCGATGCAGAGCTGGCAGGCGGGATACTTCTCGCCCGTGTTTTTGGCGGCGCCGGCCGCGGCAATATCGCGCGGGTCCTTTTCGGGCTTTGACAGGTTGATGGTAATCTCGAGGTCGCCCCAGTTGGTGGGGGTGCTCCATTTGATGTTGCGCGCGATGGCGGCACGGCGCACGTAGCCGGCGTCGCAGCACAGACCGTAGAACCAGTCGGTCGCGGCGCGGGGCTCGTTGACGCCCATGCGTCCGTTGAACTCCTCGTTTACAACCGAAGGCCTTGGCATGAGCGCGCCCATGATGCGCATGGCGATGCGGTCGCGGCCCGATGCCGTGTCCTCGGCGGCGCCGTTGGCAACAGCCGCCTCGGCAAGCGCGGCAAGTGTGCCTTCAAGGTCAAAGTTGGGCAGGGTGTCGGGGTGCAAGAGCGAGAGTTTTTCGACCTGGAGCGCCCAGGCCATGTCGAGCGCCGGGCCCGTAGCACCGATGCACTCGAGAATGGTGTTATACGCCCAGATGCGATCGTCCTGGCCGATCATCGATCGGTGGATAGCGTACTCGATCAGGTTCTGCGCGGCCTCGCGCACGTCAGTCATTACAGCCATGCCGCGTAAGCCCCCTTGTCAGAAATTGCGTAGTGGCGGGCAGAGCCCTCGCCCAGCCAGCCGTTCATCTTGGTGATAAAGGTGTCGACCAGGTCGAGCGGCACGAAGGCCTGGATGGTGCCACCAAAGCCGCCACCGTGGATACGGACGGCGCCACGGCCGTCGAGCACGTGCTCGGCCAGTGCCAGGGCATACATCGAGGGCTGCTCGGAGCCCAGCTTGGCAACGACATTCTGTAGGTACATGGCAGAGCTGGCGCCGGACTCGCGCGTCAGGACCAGGAACTGATCGATGTCGCCGGCGTTCAGGGCAGCCCAGCGCTTATCGACCAGGCCGTTTTCGTACCAGTAGTGAACGGCGCGCAGGCAGGCGCGGTCGCCCAGCTTGGCGCGCAGCTCGGGGAGCTTGGCGTCAAAGTCCGCCACGTTTACCTCGCACAGGCGTGCCTTGCCAAACTCGGCAGCGACGTCCTGCATCTCGCGCGGAACGGCGGCGTAGTCGTCGGTGGCGGCCACGTGGTCGGCACCGACCTTAACGAGCACGAGCGCATAACCGTGATCCTCAAAGTTGAGCTCGAGCTTCTGGGTTTTAGGCTGAGCCTGATCCTCAAAGTCCATGTAGGCGAGGCCGCCCAAGCAAACGGCGGCCTGGTCCATCAGACCGCAGGGCTTGCCGTAATAGTTGTTCTCGGTGCGCTGGCTCATCTGGGCGAGCGCGACGGGCTCGATGGCGGGTGCGTCCCAGAGCGTCTCCATGGCGCGACCGTATGCCGCCTCGACAGCAGCGGAGCTCGAAAGACCGCCGCCCGAGGGGACGGAGCAGGTGAAGGCAAAGTCGAAGCCCTGGGGCTCAACGCCCAGAGCAGCGATTTCGTGGGCCATGCCGCGGACGAGGCTCGCGGACGTGCCCTTCTCGGACTCCTGAACGTCTAGCGTGTCGAGCGCGATTTCAAACGTGGGATAGCCCTCGTCGGCTACGCGAACCTTGTTGGAATCGGTTGCCACGGCGATGCCGTCGACGGCGACATCGAGCGAGCCGGCGATAACGTGGCCACCCTCGTGGTCAGTGTGGTTGCCGCTGATCTCGGAGCGGCCGGGCGCGTGCACGTAGAGCACCTGGCGGTCGCCGATGGGGCCAAACTCCTCCTCGAACAGCTTGGTGAGCGTGGCGAATGTCTTTTCGTCGGGGGTGGTCATGGGAGTCCTTTCCTTGGCGCGCCCGGGTGGGTTTTGCGTCGTTATGAGTACGTTAACAACTTAAAGCGGCATGAACCAAGTGTTCACGATACCGCACGTTACGGGCTATGTTAACGTACTCATAACACATCACTTGTCACTTTTTGAGAATCTGGTAATCGGTAGAAATTCAGCCGTGAACGGTACTGCCGTATGGACTTATAAAGCAGAAGAGATGCAGATAGAAAAAGTAGAGTACGTTAACATGCGTCCGACGATAGCGGGCCTCGGCGCGGGATGTATTTCTGCCCGGGCCGGCATTCACGCTATTCAGATCTCGCAAGGGTGAAGGTGATCCTGTGGCAAGGCGCCCGTCCAACGATACCAGTTCGCGTCCGGTCTCCATGGCCGACGTCGCCCGCGCTGCCGGCGTTTCGCAGCAGACGGTTTCGCGCGTCGCCAACGGCTTGCCTAACGTTAACGAGCAGACGCGCCAGCGCGTACAGGCCGCTATGCAAAAGCTCGGCTTTCGTCCGAGTTATGCCGGTCGCTCGCTGCGCGACGGCCGTTATCATTCGGTCGGCCTGTGCGTCAACGATGTCACCAAGTTCGGCAACCTCTCAATGATCGACGGCATCGCCAGCGCTGCTCGCGAGCATAATTGCGCCATCACGCTGGTCGAGATGTCCAAGACCGAGGAGTTTTCGCTTGCCGAGGCCACGCGTCGTATGGCCGCATTGCCGGTGGACGGCATCATCATCGGTATGAGTCGCATGGCGCCCGATTTTGAGACGTTTGATCCACTGCCGGGCATTGGCACGGTCATCGTTACCATGTACGCGCACCCGCGGGTGACCACGGTCGATTCCGACCATTACGGCTGCTCGCTATTGCTTATGGATCACCTGTTTGAGCTAGGGCACGAGCAGATTCGCTATATTGGCGGCCCGTCATTCTCGGTCGACGAGCAATTTCGTCGCGCCGGTTGGCAGGATGCACTCGAGCGTAAACACATCGAGCCGGCAGAGCCGCTCGAGGGCGACTGGTCTGCCAACAGCGGCTACGAGGCCGGCAGGTACCTGGCCGAGCACGATCGCACCATGACGGCGATTTACGCGGCAAACGACCAGATGGCAAATGGTGCGATTGCAGCGCTGCGCGATAGCGGTCTGCGCGTGCCCGAGGACGTGAGCGTGGTGGGCGTCGACGATTCGCTCGATGATTTTGTGGCACACAACGAGCTCACGACCGTTCGATTCGATTTGCATCAGCGTGGACGCGAGGTGTTCGAGCACGCGGTTCCCAAGGCGGGGGCAACGGACAAAACCGTTGCCATTCGTATTCCCGGCCAGCTCATTATTCGACATAGCACGGCGATACTGCGCGCATAGTTTGTGCAGGTCAACGGCAGTATATTCCGCCTCAATTACAATCGGTAAGGATGCTGACGGATAGCCGTGGCTATGAAGGCGAGTGTTATGATAGACGGGTTCTTTTGTCTATCTAGGAGGCTTTGCCTGATGGAGATCACCAAGGATATCCGCTACATTGGCGTTAACGATCACGACATTGACCTGTTCGAGGGCCAGTACGATGTGTCCGAGAACGGCATGGCATACAACAGCTACGTTATCTTGGGCGAAAAGATCGCTGTCGCCGATTCAGTCGACGGCGGTTTTGTTGACGAGTGGCTCGGCAACCTCGAGGCCGTGCTCGATGGCCGCACGCCCGACTACCTGATCGTCCATCACATGGAGCCCGATCACTCCGCCGGCATCGCCGCCTTTATGGAGCGCTATCCCCAGGCGCAGATTGTTGCCAGCATGGGCGCCTTCCGTATGATGGTCAACTACTTTGGCACCGACTTCCCCGAGCGCAAGATGGTCGTCAAAGATGGCGACGTGCTCGACCTGGGCGGCCACAGCCTAACCTTTGTCGGTGCCCCCAATGTTCACTGGCCCGAGGTGCTCTTCTCCTACGAGTCCACCGACAAGGTGCTCTTTAGTGCCGACGGTTTTGGCAAGTTTGGCGCCAACGACATCGAGGATCCCGAGGGCTGGGCTTGCGAAGCGCGCCGTTACTACTTTGGCATCGTCGGTAAGTTCGGCAAGTTCGTGCAGGCCGTCCTCAAGAAGGCCGCCGACCTGGACATCCAGATTATCTGCCCGCTCCACGGCCCCGTGCTGACTGAGAACCTGGGCTACTACCTCGACACCTATAACACCTGGTCGAGCTATCAGCCCGAGGACGAGGGTATCACGATTGCCTATGCGAGCGTGTACGGGCATCTGAAGGCTGCCGTCGAGGAGCTCGCATCTGCGCTTGAGGCTCGCGGCCAGAAGGTCTCCGTCTTTGACCTGGCTCGTGACGACATGGCCGAGGCCGTTGAGGATGCGTTCCGCTACGACCGTCTGGTGCTCGCCTCCATCACCTATCAGGGCGAGATCTTCCCGTGCATGAGCACCTTCATCCATACGCTCGCCGAGCACGCCTACCAGAACCGTACGGTGGCGCTCGTCGAGGCCGGCTCTTGGGCACCCGCGGCTGCCAAGGTTATGACCAAGGAGCTCGAGGGCATGAAGGACATCACCCTGACGCAGAACAAGGTGACTGTGCTGGGCTCGCTCAACGAAGCCTCGCGCGCCCAGATCGAGGCCCTCGCCGACGAGCTGTCCAAGTAGCGACACGCTCACTTTTGACGTTCAGCCATCACAACCACCACAAAGGGGACAGGCACCTTTGTGGTGGTTTTTATTTAGTTGGCGGCGATGATGAGTGCTGGACGTGCGCCGTCGGCGGTCTTGGCGATTGAGGTGGCGACGGCGCCTTCGGAGTCTCGGTCCATCACGATGGCGTCGACATCGGTCAGCTCGGCAAAGCGGTACATGCCGCGTCCGTTAACCTTGCTGGCGTCCATGAGGGCGACGCTTTGATGGGCCGCGGCGATCATAGCCGTTTTAGTCTCGGCCATCTGGGGAAAGTCGGTCGTAAAGCCGCAGCTGGAGACAAAGGCGCCGGGGCACATGACGGCAAGATCGGCGTGGACCATTTGGAGCGCCTGCATGGTAAGTGGGCCGTACAGATAGCGATGACCTTTGCGCAGCGCCCCGCCCAGCATGACGACATCGACCGAGGGCATGCTTTCGTCGATGTAATCGGCGATGGTAATGTCGGCCGTGATAACGGTGATGCCGTCGCGCTGATCGAGGAGCCGGACGAACTCGAGCGCCGTGGTGCCCGAGTCAACGAGCAGCGTGTCGCCGTCATTGACGAGCTCGATGGCGCTTTGCGCGATGGCCTGCTTGGCGGCGACGTTGACATTGATGCGGCGATCCTGCGTGGAAACAGTCAGACGCTTGTGGAGCGATACGGCGCCACCATGCGTGCGACGCAGCTTGCCTGCTTCGGCGAGCGCGTCCAGGTCGGCGCGGGCGGTAACGGAGGACACGCCAAAGGTCTGGGCGATTTCTGCTACCTGCACCGAGGCATTATGCTCAAGCATTTCCATGATGGCGGCACGACGCTCATCGGCGAAGGCTCGGGTTGTTGCGTGGGCCATAGCTGCTCCATTCTCGGCCAAATTTGCAGGAATTGTGTTGACTCTATTTTCGTTCATTTTCTTTTTGAGTAAGAAAACGCCTTTCGATTACTTATCTTTTCTATAAAAGAAAGACGCTGAACGCCCAAAATTCAATATCGAACACGCCCGCCCGGCCCCAATTCCTTCCGTTTACTTTTCAAAAACGACGGTATTGACCTGCATGGGCTCAATATCTCGCACATGCAAAGACGCTGAATTTCATACAATGAGCGCAGCAAAACGCAAGGTAAAACGCCTTGTGAACAACTACGCCCGATGTCCAGATGCGGGCGAGGGAGAGGAGCAAACGCTCATGGCACTTGTTACCACCGAAAAGATGCTCAAGGACGCTCAGGCCGGCCACTACGCCGTCGGCGCGTTCAACGTTGAGAACCTCGAGTTTGTTATGGCCGTTCTGGCTGCTGCCGAGGAGACCAAGTCCCCCGTCATCATGCAGACCACCCCGGGCACCATCAAGACCGCTGGTCTGGACTACTTCTACGGCATGGTCAAGGCTGCCGCCGAGCGCGCTTCCGTGCCCGTCGCTCTGCACCTCGATCACGGCGATGGCTATGACCGCTGCATGCAGGCTTTCCGCACTGGCTACACCTCTGTCATGATTGACGGTTCGCACGAGTCTTTCGAGGACAACATCGCTCTGACCAAGTCCGTCGCCGACGCTGGCCGCGCCATGGGCGTGCCCGTCGAGGCTGAGCTCGGTAAGGTTGGCGGCAAGGAGGACGACGGTCCCGCGGTTGAGGGCGAGAGCCCCTACACCGATCCGGCCGAGGCCAAGGAGTTCGTCGAGCGTACCGGCTGCACCTCCCTCGCAATTGGCGTTGGCACCAGCCACGGTGTGTACACGAGCGATCCGCACATCGAGCAGTCCGTGGTCAAGGCCATCCGCGACGCCGTCGACGTGCCGCTGGTCCTGCACGGCACCTCCGGTGTGCCCGATGAGCAGGTTGCCGAGGCTGTGAAGAACGGCATCTGCAAGGTTAACTACGCCACCGAGCTGCGTCAGGCCTACACCAAGGGCTTCATGGCCTACATGGCCGAGAACCCCGCCTGCTTCGACCCCAAGAAGCCGGCCAAGGAGGGCATGCGTGAGATCACCGAGCTGGTTAAGATCCGCATGACCAACCTCAACTCTGTGGGCAAAGCAGAGTAACAGCAAGGGTACTCTGATCCCACCGGACGGCTTGGGCGGGTCCCCGTACTTAGTTTCCAAAACGTCCTCGCGCATGAAGGCCCCCGTTGCCTCGCTTCTACGAAGCGTTGGCAACGGGGGCCTTCGCGCTGCGGAATGATTTTGGAAACTAAGTACGGGGACCCGCCCAAGCCGTCCTGCTCGATCGCCCTTGTGGCGTTGGGGCTGAAGGGGTGGGGCGCGAGGGGCGCTTTGTTGATGAGGGGTTAGTATGCCCGGGCTTGGTTGGGGAAGGTTTTGTCTAGGGATGCTTGGAGCTTTTCGAACGATGCTCGCAAGTTGTGGCTCTGGTTGGTTGAGCGTTTGGCTTTTGTGGTGGGGGAGTCGAGGAGGCCGTCTCTCTGTGTCGGGGGGAAGGAGAAAAGGTCTGCATGTTTTAGGGATGGCTGCCGTGCTACGGCATTGGAAGAATGCATGCTTATGCGGCCTCCTCGATGTCCACCAAAAGGTTGCGCACGGGGTGTGCTGCTAGGTCCCGTGCGTTGGCAGTATTATGCCGCGAGCGCAGATAAGGAAGCGCTAAAGAAAGGCTTAATCAGATTTGATGTAACAATGAAACCGCAGGTCAAAGCTATCGGGTAACACTCTTGAAAGGTTTTGAGCTTAAGGGCTTTCTAAGGTTTGTGGCGCGGATGTGGCTCGCCTGTGTGGGGCGTGTGAATGCTCGCTGTTAGCGCTGCGGCCCTGCAGCCCGTACCTGTTCGATGACCTTTTCCATCGTGGCGTCGATGCGGTCTTTTTTGAGCTCGCATTCCCAGACGGTGATGGGCGTCCAGCCCATTTGGGTAAGTGCGTTGATGGCTGCTCGGTCGCGCTCGACGTTGCGACGGAACTTTGCCTCCCAAAACTCAACGTTGCGCTTGGGCTGGCTGGGGTTGCACTTGGGGCAGCGATGCCAAAAGCAGCCGTTGACGAAGATGGCGATCTTGCGCCCGGGAAAGGCGATGTCGGGCTTGCCGGGTACCTTCCATTCCAAACGATAGCCCGTAAGGCCCGCGGCCCGCAGGCGCTGTCGTACGAGCAGCTCGGGCTTGGTGTTGGCGCGCTTGTTGCCCTTCATGGACTTTTTTATAGCGGCGCGGCGGCGCACCAGTTCGCGCTCGTCGGCTGAAAGGTCCGAGGTATCGATGCCGTCGAGCAGACCGGGTTTGGGACGCTTCTTGCTGCGGCGCTTAGGTGCGCGCTTGGATTTGGTGGCGGGTTTGTCAGTCGTGGTGGCCTCGGCGTCGTTGGCAGTGCCGTTGGCCTCAAGCCGATCTTCCTTCAACTCAATCAGAGCATCGATAAGCCCTTTGTCGGCGGGCATCCACTCAACCGTGGCAAGCGAGGTGCGCGGAATCCAGCGGATATCGAGCTGGCGGTCGTGCTTCTGGGGTTCATCGGATTCATCGGCGAGCGAGCAGTAGTAACACTCCATCGAGAGATGGAAATCGGGGTAGTCATACTCAACGGTGTAAAAATCGCGCAGGTTGGTGACTTTTACCCGCAGCTCTTCCATGAGTTCGCGGCGTACGGCGTCCTCGGGCGTCTCGCCGCGCATGAGCTTGCCGCCGGGGAACTCCCAAAGTCCCTGCATGTCGCCATAGCCGCGCTGCACGGCAAGCAGCTCGTCAGATCCTTCCTTGCGAATGATCCCAGCGGCAACATGAACAGTCTTCAACAGGAGTCCTCTCTCAATATCAACACGTGGCAGGGCGGCTACCCGTACCTTACACAACGGTAAGGCAAGCGTAAGCCATATCGATGGTAGCCGACTCGTCTTCTTGCGACTATAGATGCCGTAGACTAATCGCAAGAAAGGACTCGGTATGCAAACCACGCACATGGCGACCCCGGTACTGGAGGTCGCGCATCTCGAAAAGGTATATGGGGCGCTGGGCAACGTGACCCGCGCGCTCAACGACGTCAGCTTTACCGTCAACCGCGGCGAATTTGTTGGCATCATGGGCGCTTCGGGCTCGGGCAAGTCGACCCTGCTCAGCTGCGTGTCGACCATCGATAGCGCCACAAGTGGCACGATCCGCATCAACGGGCAGGACGTAACACGCATGAAGCAGGCCAAGCTTTCGCAGTTCCGCCGCGAGGAGCTCGGCTTTATCTTCCAGGACTCCAACCTGCTCGATACGCTCACGGCACGCGAGAACATCGCCCTGCCGCTCACCATCGCCCGCACAAACTCGGCAGAGATTTCGACCCGCGTGCAGGATGTGGCAGCGCGCCTGTCCATCAGTCAGGTGCTCGACAAGTATCCCTACCAAATGTCCGGCGGCCAGCAGCAGCGCGTCGCCGCGGCTCGCGCGCTCGTCACCGACCCCACCATGATCATGGCCGACGAGCCCACCGGCGCCCTCGATTCCAAGAGCGCTCGCCTGCTGCTCGAGAGCCTGGAGGCCCTCAATCGCCGCCTGCGCGCCACCGTGCTCATGGTCACGCATGACAGCTTTGCTGCCAGCTATACGAGCCGCGTGCTGTTTATCCGCGACGGCAAGATTTTCACCGAGCTGCGCCGCGGCGACACCGACCGCCGAGAGTTCTTCGACCGCATTATGGAGGTCGTTGCCATGATGGGCGGTGAGGGCTCCGATGCTCTGTAAACTCGCTTGGGGTAACGTCCGCCGCGCCGGCCGCGACTACCTCGTCTACCTTTTGACGCTCACCCTGGGCGTCACGGTCTTCTATGCCTTTAACACCATCTCGATGCAGGTCGACATCGCCGGCATCGATGAAAAGGGCTTGGCGCAGGTTATGGGCAGCATGCTCGGCGACCTGACGTACTTTTTGGCCGGTGTCATGGCCTTTTTGATGGTGTATGCCAATAACTTCATCATGAAACGCCGCAAGAAGGAATTTGGCCTGTATCAGGTGCTCGGCATGGGGCGTGGACGCGTCGCCACGATCATGGCGCTCGAGACGGTGATTGTCTCGGTCGTGGCCTTTGTCGCCGGCATTGTGCTGGGTGTGGGACTCTCCCAGCTCATGACGTTCTTTACGGCCTCGCTCTTTAAGACGCAGATCGCCAATTTCCACTTCTTTTTCTCGGTGCATGCGTTCAATCTGACCCTTGCCTGCATGCTCGTAATGTTTGTGCTCACGCTACTGCTGAACCTTCGCGCCGTGCGTCGTACCAAACTCATCGAGCTTATGGGTGCCGAGCGTCGCAACGAGAGCATCAAGACACGCAACCTCTGGATTGCGATTGCCATCTTTGCCGTGGGCGTGGTGCTTGTGGGCGTGGCCTATTACCGTCTGCTACGTGATGGGTTCCCGCTAGCCGCGACGGACAGCAAGCTGCAAGAGGCCATGAACCAGTTTGGCATTACGACCGCTATGGTTACAGTGGGCACCTTTGCCCTGTTCTGGGGACTCTCGGGCATGCTCATCAAGCTGCTGCAGAGCCTGCGCGGCGTGTATTGGCGCGGCCTCAACATGTTTACCGTGCGCCAGCTTGCGGCCAAGGTCAACACGGTGTGCTTTTCGATGGGCGTCATCGCGATGCTCCTGTTTTTGGCCATCACCTCGGTGACGTGCGGTATGTCGATTGCCAATGTGATGAACGAAAACGCGGAGCGCTATAACCCTGTTGACGTGTCACAGACGTATGTCTATTACACGCCCGATACGCTCGACTACTACAAAGAGTACATCAATCCGTCTGAAGCCGATCGCATGGTGCTGGCCGATAGTACGGTCGATTTGTACTCCGCATGGCACGGCGATCCATGGCACGGCGATCGTAAGGGCAAGTCGGCGGACAACAACGACGAGACCGGCAAGAAGGTCAATATTGCCGATGTTGCCGGTGAGCATGTGCAGATCGATTCGTATCTGAGTTACCCGCTTGGCGGTTCGGATCCTTCGGTGACTCCAAGTGAAATGTGCAAGGCCATGGGCGAAAAGCTTCCCAAGGCGTTCGGGGGTAGCAATGCCGATACGATGGGTCTGTTTGTGACGCCGGCGAGCCAGTACAACAAACTGCGTCAGATGATGGGCGAGGAGCCGGTGCACATCGGTCACGACCAGTATCTGCTCACGTGTGATATGGGCGGCGAGCTGGTCGACCTGTACACCAAGTATATGGCTGGCGGCCATGCCCTTACCTTGGGCGGGCATACGCTCAAGCCCGCAACCGATAAGTCGGACGAAGATGCAGCGGCCATCGCCAACTCGGCGATGGGCAGTAATGGGGGTACCGTCGTCGTTGCCGACGAGCTGTTGTCCCAACTTAATCTGCAGCCGTATTCCAGTAGCCTGCTCGTTAACTACAAACAGGGGATGGATACGACCGAGGCAGACGAGAGCATTAAATACACTGTGCTCGACAATCTGCTCGTTGACGGCAAGGAGCCGGGGTCGTGGGGAACCTTCATCACACGCTCCGAGATGTACACGCAAGCAGCGCAAATGAACGGTCTAATTAGCTACCTAGCCATCTACATCGGCTTTGTATTGGTTGTTGCATGCGCGGCGATTCTATCGATCCAGCAGCTCTCCAACGTGGCCGACGGCAGCCGCAGCTATCGTGTGCTGGCACAGATCGGCTGCGACGACCGCCAGATTCGCCATTCGGTGATGGCGCAACAAGCGGTGTTCTTCCTGTTCCCGTTGGCGGTGGGCTTGGCGCACTCCTTTGTGGCACTTAAGGTGATCATCGAGCTGGTGAGCATTTTCGGAAATATGAGCATCGGCGGCACCGTGGGCCTCACCTGTGCAATCTTCCTGGCAGCCTATGGTGGCTACTTCCTGGTGACCTACCTCATGAGCACCGGCATGGTACAAGCCGCCATCGCTACCCGCTACAGCGAGTAACAAGCGGGCAAAATCGTCGCAAAATCAGAGGCGTATGACCGCCGCGAAGGGACCAGGGGCCCTTTCGCGGTGGTTTTTGCCTATCTGGGGTGTCTCGGATGCAAGTGAGTAGACTTTTTTGAACCTGCCGAGCACATCGCGACAAATGATCGATGAAACCGCAGGTTAGAGCTGTGGCGTTTTAGGGCTTGCTCGGCCTTCTGCAAAAAGCCTACTCACTTGGTTTTTCTGCTAGAAGACCGCCACGAGGGAAGGCAACTCCCTTACGTCGGTTTGGACGTTTGCCCAGATAAAACCTGCCAAAATAAACCTGTCCCTTTTTGGCAGGTGGTTTCAGCTGAACGGCGGGCGGTGCGGCTTGGGTGTGCGGGCTCACAATCTGGGGAAACCGAACAGATTGGGGGCTTGTATGATCGATTCGAGGGGAAACGTGCGACCCGAGGGCATGTTTAACAGAGTGTGCCTGGCCCCCGAAGCCCGGCGCGCATACGATACGCGAGGGGTAGTCGTTGGGTGTTCCTATAGTTTTGTCAACCGTCGGGGCTACTCCCGGTAGGGCACCCGGTCGCGCATCACGGCGTATATCGCCCTGAGCCGCTTCCTCGCGACGGCCTTGAGCGCCCGCCCGTGCCCCAT
>NZ_JBBNLU010000009.1:0-74082 GCF_040092335.1 Collinsella sp. CLA-ER-H8
CCGATGCCCGTGCCCAGGCGGCAACGCGCGCGGCCGAGCTGCGCCACGAGCTCGATTACCACGCCTATCGCTACTACATGCTCGATGCGCCCGAGATCACGGACGCCGCCTTCGACAAAATGCTCGTTGAGCTGCAGGAAATCGAGGCGGCCTATCCCGACCTGGTGACGCCCGACAGCTATACCCAGCGCGTGGGCGGCTACGTGAGCGAGCAGTTTACGCCGGTAACGCACATGGCGCGCATGTATTCCATGGACGATGCCATGGACCTGGACGAGCTCGACGCGTGGCTCCAACGCACCGAGGATGCGCTCGGCGCCGGCAGCGTCACCTATACCTGCGAGCTTAAGATTGACGGCCTGGGCGTGGCCCTGACCTACCAAAACGGCACCTTCGTACGTGCGGCCACACGTGGCGATGGCACCACAGGCGAGGACGTGTCGCTCAACGTGCGCACCATCAAGGATGTGCCCATGCACCTGTCCGAGCCGGCGCTCGCCCACATGGGCGCCGACCGCGAGCGTACCATCGAGGTGCGCGGCGAGGTCTACATGCCTAAGGGCAGCTTTGTGCGCCTGAACGATGAGGCCGATGTCGAGGGCCGCGATCCCTTCGCCAACCCGCGCAACGCCGCCGCCGGCAGCCTGCGCCAAAAGGACCCCAAGGTCACGGCGCGCCGCGATCTTGCCACCTTTATCTATGCCATCGCCGATACCGATCCGCTGCACGTCCACAGCCAGCGCGAGTTCCTCGACTGGCTGCGCAACGCTGGCTTTAGCGTCAACCCTAACGTTGCCCGTTGCGCCACGCCCGCCGAGGTCCACGAGTTCTGTGCCCAGGCGCTCGAGCACCGCGGTGATCTGGATTATGACATCGACGGCGTAGTCGTAAAGGTTGACAGCTTCCAGCAGCAACTCGACCTGGGCTTTACCGCCCGCGCGCCGCGCTGGGCCATTGCCTTTAAGTTCCCGCCCGAGGAAAAGCAGACCGTCCTGCGCGAAATTCGCATCCAGGTGGGCCGCACCGGTGTGCTCACGCCGGTCGCCGAGTTCGACCCGGTGACGGTCGCCGGCTCCACCATCGCGCGCGCCACGCTGCACAACATCGACGAGATCCGCCGCAAAAACGTGCGCGAGGGCGACACCATCATCGTGCACAAGGCGGGCGACGTGATTCCCGAGGTCGTGGGCCCGGTGCTCGATAAGCGCCCGGCCGATTCGGTTGACTGGCACATGCCCGAGGTCTGCCCCGTGTGCGGCAGCCCCGTGGTCCACGAGGACGGCGAGGTCGCCTACCGCTGCGTCTCCATCGACTGCCCCGCGCAGCTCAAGGAGCGCCTGCTTCACTGGGTGAGCCGCGGCTGCATGGACGTCGACGGCCTGGGCGATGAGATCGTCGACAAGATGATCGCCGCCGGCCTGATCCACGACGTCGCGGACTTCTACCAGCTCACGGTCGACGATATCGCCGGCCTGGACACAGGGCGCACCTATGCCAGCTCCAACAGCAAAAAGGGCGTCAAGAAGGGCGATCCTATTCCGGTGGGCCTCAAGACGGCTGAGAAAATCATCGTCGAGCTCAACAAGTCCAAGAGCCAGCCGCTCGGTCGCGTGCTGTTTGCCCTGGGCATCCGTCACGTGGGCAAGAGCGTGGGCGAGGTCATCGCCGAACGATTCCTGTCGATTGACAAACTTATCTTGGCGAGCGAAGAGGACATCGCCGAGTGCGAGGGCATCGGTCCCAAGATTGCGGCGAGCGTCAAGCAGTTCCTGGCCGTGCCCGAGAATCTCGCCGTGCTGGAACGTCTGCGCCAAGCGGGCCTTTCGCTCGAGGTTGACTTGGGCGCCGCACACGCGCAAGCCGCAGCCGATGCCGGCGTGGCGGGCGAGCTCGCCGACGCACAGCCACTCGCGGGTCTGACCTTCGTGCTCACCGGCACACTCGTCAACCGCACGCGCGACGAGGCAGGCGCGGCGCTCAAGGTGCTCGGCGCCAAGGTTTCGGGCAGTGTGTCAAAGAAGACGAGCTATCTGGTCGCCGGCCCCAAAGCGGGCTCCAAGCTCACCAAGGCCGAGCAGCTGGGTGTGCCCGTGTTGGATGAGGACGCACTCGAGCAGATCTTAGCTACTGGTCAGGTGCCGGAGGCGTAATGGATATAGAGAATCGCAATTGCTCGCAGGCGGAAGGGCGCACGAAGCACGCCCAAGGGCAGGCAAAAGAGCACCTGATGGCGCGAATTCGCATTGCGGAACGTGAGCGCTTGGCAGGTGTGTCTCGCGATGCTTTTGAGGCGTTGACCGAGCTGGAGACGAGGCTCGGTCTAGCCTAGCGATACAGGCACCGTGGTCTGCGTCACGTAGGTTGTGGGATCGTCGCTGATGATGTCGTCGATGGGGGCGATTTCGCGTTGTCCCGCTACGCTGCCAACTTGTCAAAAGCCCCGCGCCGGTTGAGCACGGTAAACGCGACAACGCAAATGACCGCCGACAAAATCGATCCGCACGGCGACGCGATGCCCATGGGAAACAACGTATCGGAATAGGCATTCGACAGCAGCCACGCACCGGGCACGCGAATGAGCGCCACCGCCAGCACGTTGTGCGCAAAGCCGATGTAGCTCTTGCCATACGCAGCGAAAAAGCCGCTAAAGCAAATGTGGATGCCGGCAAAAATCGCGTCGAAAATATAGCTGCGCATATAGCCGGTACCCGCCGCGACCACTGCGGCGTCCTTGGCAAAAAAGCCGATAAACGCCGGCGCTACCAGCCACATCAGCACCGTGATCAGGCAGCCGTACACCACCGAGATGGTCATGGCGTCTTTGAGCACCTGACGAGCGCGATCGCCCTTGCCCGCGCCGGCATTTTGCGCCGTGAGTGCGCTGACGGTGGCGCCCATGGAACTCGGCACAATGAACAAAAAGCTGATCATCTTCTCGACCAGGCCCACGGCGGCGGCGTCGACGAGCCCTCGGTGGTTGGCGATGACGGTGATAAACATAAACGCCACCTGGATGCAGCCGTCCTGCACGGCCACAGGCACGCCGATCTTAAGAATACTGCCGAGCACCTCGGGCTGGGGGCGCAGGTCGCTGCGCTTAACGTGGATGTTCGTGCGGCGGCTCTTGAGCCACACGAGCGCGAGGGCAACGCTGGCCGTCTGGGCGGTCACTGTGCCGAGCGCCGCGCCCACGGGGCCGAGCCCCATGTGGCCGATAAACAGAAAATCGAGCGCGATGTTGATGATGCATGCCACGCCGATCACGTACATGGGCGAGCGCGAATCGCCCAGCCCGCGAAAGATGGCCGAGAGGATGTTGTATGCGGCGATAAACGGAATGCCCATAAAGCAAATACGCAGGTAGGCGGCGGTTCCTTCGACCGCCTCGGCCGGCGTGCCAATGAGCGCCACGATTTGCGGGCACAGTGCGAGCAGGACGGCGGCCAGTACCACCGAGACGCCCATAAACAGCGTAATGGTGTTGCCGATGGCGGTCTCGGCGCGATCGAAGCGGCGCGAGCCCACGGCGTGACCGATGATGACCGTCGTTCCCATGGCCAGGCCCACGAGCGTCACGGTAATGATATAGAGCGTCTGCGCGCCATTGCCCACGGCGGTGATGCCGGCAGCGCCGCTAAACTGCCCCATCATGTACAGGTCGGCCATGCCGTAGAGCATCTGTAAAAAGTACGAGAGCATATAAGGTAGGGCAAAGACCGCGATGGTCTTGAGGACATTGCCGCGTGTGAGGTCGTGTTCCATGGGCGGGGCTTTCTGGCTGGGTTTGTTTACGTACCAGTGTAGTGAAAACCCTATAACGATTGTAGAGTCAAGGTTTGTGATGACGCCGGAGCGAAAAAGTCTCGCGCACCATTATTCCGAGTGAATATGGACACACATCACGAGAACTCGCCGCCGGCGCTAACCTTGCAGAAAACGATTTCGGAATACTTGACACCATTATTCGGCGCGCAATAATACGTGCGTTTGCGAACAACGTTTGATGGGGGTTGAACCTGCGTGCGCAATCTCAAAATACTGTTTTCCTATCTAGGGGCATACCGTCGCGATGCCATCCTCGGCGTGTTCTTTGTGTCGGTCGAGACGGTGCTCGAGCTGTTTATCCCGGTCATCATGGCCAACATCATCGATGTGGGCGTGCCTGCGGGTGATATCAACTACATGCTGCTGCAGGGGTCGTACATGTTGGTGTGCGCTGCGCTTTCGCTGGTACTGGGCTTGGGTTATGCACACACGTCCGCCCGCGTTGCCTCGGGCCTAGGCGCTAACCTGCGCGAGGCTGAGTACAAAAAGATTCAGACGCTCGCTTTTGGTAACCTGGACAACTACGACGCCAGCTCACTCGTCACCCGCATGACCACGGACATCACCGTTATCCAAAATGCTGTGGGCAACGGCTTTCGCCCTATGGTGCGCGGCCCGGTGACGCTTATCGTCGGCCTTATCTACGCGCTGATGCTGTCGCGCCCGCTCGCCACCGTCTTTGCGATCATCTTGCCCGTGCTGGCAATCGTGCTGGGCGTCATCACCTATCGCGTGAGCCCGCTCTACCGCCAGCTCCAGACCTCGATGGACCACCTCAACGGCGTGGTGCAAGAGGACCTTACCGCCGTGCGCGCCGTGAAGGCTTACGTGCGCGCTGAGCACGAGTGCGACAAGTTCGACACCGTCAATACCGAGCTCGCCGGCACGGCGACCAAGACCTTTGGCAACGCTGTGCTCAACCTGCCGGTGTTTCAGCTGTCGATGTACGTGGCGGCGCTTTCCATTCTGTGGATTGGCGGCCGCATGATCATCGAAGGTCGCTTGGGCGTGGGCTCGCTCACGGGCTTTATGAGTTACGTGCTGCTGATCATGAACTCGCTCATGATGATTTCCAACGTGTTTTTGCTGCTCACACGCGCTCTCACGAGCGTGGGCCGTATCGCAGAGGTGCTCGATGAAGAGCCCTTTATCGCCAATCCTGCGGGGGACCTCGCGACTGCGGCGCCAACGGACGGCAGTATCGAGTTTCGCGACGTGTCGTTTAAATACCGCGCGGATGCTGCCGAGGATGTGCTCGAGCATATCGACCTTCGCATCGAGAGCGGCTCGACGGTGGGCATCCTCGGCGGCACGGGCTCGGGCAAGAGTTCGCTTGTGCAGCTGATTGCGCGCCTGTACGACGCCACTGAGGGCACCGTGCTTGTGGGCGGACACGACGTGTGCGACTACGACCTCGCGACCTTACGCGATGCCGTGGGCATTGTGCTGCAAAAGAATGTGCTGTTCACGGGCACCGTGCGCGAAAACCTGCAGTGGGGCAATCCGCAGGCGTCGGACGATGAGCTCCTCGCGGCTTGCCGCGCGGCGTGCGTGGACGAGTTCCTTGATCGCATCGGCGGGCTGGACGGCGAGTTGGGCCAAGGCGGCGCCGGTGTCTCGGGTGGCCAGAAGCAACGCCTGTGTATCGCGCGCACGCTGCTCAAGCATCCGCGCGTGCTCATTTTTGATGACTCCACCAGCGCGGTCGATATGGCGACCGACGCAAAGATTCGCGAGCACATCGCTCGGATTCCCGATGCGACCGTGCTCATCATCGCCCAGCGCATCGCGAGTGTCATGGATGCCGATCGCATTGTGGTGTTGGACGACGGCCGTGTCCACGGCGTGGGCACGCACGAGGAACTGCTGGCGAGCGACAACATCTACCAGGAGATTTACGCCTCGCAGATGGAGTTTGCGGGGAACGCGGACGCCGGCGACGGCTGCGACGATGGCTGCGCGAATGATCCGTTCTCCTCCGTCCCCAGCAGATCACCCTTGGAAGGGGGTGAGTGCCATGCCTAAGACCGCAGCCCAAGCACGCCCGGCCGACCTCAAGCGCGCTGTGCGCCGCTTGCTCTCCTACATGGGGCATGCCAAGTTCTCGTTGCTCGCGGTGGGCGTGCTCGCCTCCGTCGCCGCCATCGCGAGCCTCGTCGGCACCTACATGGTGCGTCCCATCGTTAACGGTTTGGCCACGGGCGGGGAGGAACTGCTTACCAAGCAGGTCATCCTGACGGCGATCATCTACGCCGCGGGCGTACTCTCGGCCCTGGGCTACTCTCAGATTATGGTGCGCGCGGCCCAACGCGTGGTGTCCGATATTCGCCGCGACCTGTTCGCGCACATCCAGACGCTGCCGCTCAGTTATTTTGACAGCACGCGCTCGGGCGACATCATGAGCTTTTTCACCAACGACGTCGACACTGTCTCCGAGGCGCTCAACAACAGCTTTGCCAACGTGATTCAGGCCGCCATTCAGGTTGTGGGCACCACGGCTATGCTCATCATCCTTAACTGGCAGCTCACGATTATCACACTCGTGTGCGATGCGGCCATTGTGCTGTATGCGCGCTACTCAGGCGCGCGCTCTAAGCGTTTCTTTGCTGCCCAGCAGGCATCGCTTGGCGACCTGGACGGATATATCGAAGAGATGGTCTCGGGTCAAAAGGTCATCAAGGTCTTTAACCGTGAGGCGGCGAATGTCGCCGGCTTTGCCTGCCGCAACGACGAGCTTCGCCGCACCGGCACCGCCGCCGTGAGCTATGCCAACTCCATGGTGCCCATGACTGTCGTGATTGGCTACGTCAACTATGCCATCGTCGCCGTGGCGGGCGGCATGCTCTGCATCAAGGGGCTCGCCGACGTAGGTGCGCTCGCGAGCTACCTGGTCTTTGTGCGCCAGGCCGCCATGCCCATCAACCAGTTTACGCAGCTCGGCAACTTCTTGCTCAACGCGTTGGCCGGTGCCGAGCGCCTGTTTGCCGCCATGGACCTTGAGCCCGAGGTGGACGAGGGCTGCGTGGAGCTGGTGCAGACGGGCGATGCCGCGTGGGCGTGGAAAATTCCCAAGGGCCAGGGCGTGGGCGTCTACGGGCACCTGCATGACGTGGCAGCCGTTGATGAGTCGGGCCGCGCGGTGGCCGCCGACGGCACCGAGCTCACGTGCGGCTTGGTCCCGCTTGCCGGCGACGTGCGCTTCCATGCCGTGGACTTTTCCTACGTGCCGGGCGCCCGCGTGCTTACGGACCTCAACCTGTTTGCCAAGCCGGGGCAAAAGATCGCCTTTGTGGGCTCCACAGGTGCCGGAAAGACGACCATCACCAACCTCATCAACCGCTTCTACGAGGTCGATGACGGCGAGATCACGTACGACGGCATCGACGTCAAGCACATTGCCAAGGCCAGCCTGCGCGGGTCGCTCGGCATTGTGCTGCAGGACACGCACCTGTTTAGCGGCACCATTGCGCAGAACATCCGCTTTGGCAAGCTCGACGCGACCGACGAGGAGGTACGCGCCGCTGCCGAGGCCGCCTGCGCCGACTCGTTTATCCGCCGTCTGCCGCGGGGCTACGACACACCAGTCACGGCCGACGGCGCCAACCTGTCGCAGGGCCAGCGTCAGCTGCTCGCCATCGCGCGCGTGGCCGTCGCCGACCCACCGGTGCTCATCCTGGACGAGGCCACTTCGAGCATCGACACGCGTACCGAAAAGCTCATCGAACGCGGTATGGACCGCATCATGCGCGGACGCACCACGTTTATGATCGCGCACCGCCTGTCCACCGTCCGCGATGCCGACGCCATCATGGTTCTCGAACACGGCCGCATCATCGAGCGCGGCACGCACGAAGAGCTGCTCGCTCATCACGGCGAGTACTGGCAGCTGGCACATGGTTTAAAAGAGTTGGATTAACCCGTTCGAGCACGATGCTTTGACCCCTCCGTGCCCCTCACCTCGCCTCAAACCATCACAACATTTGACGTTTTTTGCCAAAAACGGGAAAAGCATCGAATGTTGTGATGGTTTTTCTGCCACTCGACCGGGTGGAATCGCTTTCTTGCGCACGAAGGTGTGCGGACCCGTGGGCAGGGGAATAAGGTTGGTTATCCGACTCCATTGGAGGGCTCATGGACCTGCCGATCGTCCTGTCCCATAAGACTGCCTGGCTGTACCACAACGTGGCGCGCCCGTCCGAGCCGCTCTCGCGAGCAAGCAGCCTATACGATGAGGACTCGCTTGCTAACGAGGCGGAGCCGACCGCGAGCCTGCCCAAATTGGGACTCGATGCCAAAGGGCTGAGGGCTTCAACGGCAGTTGAGATTGTTGCCGACTATCTGGTTTCGCTCGGTATTCCACGAGAAGAGCTCGATCATGTCGACACGCTCGTCAACTTCGATTTTGAGCGCTCGACGCCGGCTGGATTTAGGTGCCACGTGTTTGGAGCGCCGGTACCTCCAGGCCATCTTATCGAGGTGGCAGAGGGCCTTCTGGTGATTGATGAGGCCATGTGCTTTGTCCAAGCGGGTTCGTGGATGAGCGAGCCCGAGCAGCTGGAATATGGGTATGAAATCTGCGCTCGATACCATTTGAATCATCTGTCGACAGGCGATTATATCGAGATGGGGCAGAGGTATACCGTTGCCGACTTGATTGCCTATTGCAATGAGAACCGATCTCGTCAGGGGGCTATACGCGCGGCCGCTGTGCTCAAGCGCGTGCACGATGGCGCGCGTTCGCCCATGGAGACGGCCACCGCAATCATGGTCGTAGCAAAACGTTCCCAGGGCGGGCTGGGATACGCCAAGATCGAGCTCAACCATCGGGTCGATGTTCCCAACGAGTTCAAATATCTCGCTAAGGCCGGGTATTTCGAGATCGACGTATATGCGCCCGCGAGCGGTACGGGGATTGAGTACAACGGCTCTGACCATCTTGATAAACAGCGCAGCGCGTCGGATGCGGAGCGTATGACCGTGCTGAGCGCACTGGGCTTTAGGATGATCGTCCTCACCGGGACTCAGTTTGCCCATCAGCTGCAATTGCACCGGGCGATGAATGCCATCGCGCTCGCTATGGGTCTCAAGTGCGACCGAAGCGAGGTGTTTCAGAAACGTCAGAACGACCTGCGAGAATTCGTGATTCGACACTGGGACGGCGGTCTTTAGGGGCGTCCGGCCCTTCTACGGGGTGCCGTGGGCAGGCAAACCATCACAACATTCGACGTTTTTTGCCAAAAACGGGAAAAGCATCGAATGTTGTGATGGTCTGTGCTGAAGATGGGCTTGGAAGTCCGTTTTGCTCGAAGTGACCCGTCCTGTCGTACGGGTGTCGGCACGATTCTCTCGTGGGGTATTATGTTTTCCGAAGAATAAAACGCCGCGTGAGGGGAGGGCTGCGTGGACGGACGCGTGCAACATGACGGCTTTGGCCGCGATATCAACTACCTGCGCATTGCCGTTACCGACAAGTGCAATTTCCGCTGCATTTACTGCATGCCGGCCGATGGCGTGGCGCCCCGTGCACACGATGAGCTGCTCAGTGCCGAGGAAATCGCCCGCTTTGTGCGCCTGGTAGCGGGGGAGGGCATTCGCCGCGTGCGCCTGACGGGCGGTGAGCCGCTGGTCAGCCGCCGTATCATTCCGCTCATTCGTGACATCCGCGCGATTCCGCAGATCGAGGACATTTCGCTCACCACCAACGGCGCCCTGCTGCCCAAGCTGGCACCGCAGCTCAAAGATGCCGGGCTTAACCGCGTCAACATCTCGCTCGACACACTCGACCCTACGCTCTTTGGAAAGATCACGCGCCTGGGTCGGCTCGAGCAGACCATGGCCGGCATCGACGCGGCGCTGGCTTGGGGCTTTGAGCCTGTTAAGGTCAACTGCGTTGTTGTGCGTCGGCTCAACCAGGATGTAGCAGCCCTCGCACGACTGACCATCGACCGCCCCATCCATCTGCGCTTTATCGAATACATGCCCATCGGCGACGAGCGCACGAGCTCGCATTGCACTGTGGACCCGCATGCGCCCGCGCTCAATCCCGAGCTGTGGGACGCGAGTGACACCGTTCCGAGCGACGAGCTGCGGGAGCGCATCAATGCCGGGGCCGCCGCGGCGAGACTGGGCGAGCTCGAGCCGCTCGACATCAACGACGCTCCTGCCGGCGCGGGCCCTGCGCGCTACTGGCACTTTCCGGGCGCGGCGGGAACGGTTGGCTTTATTAGCGCCATGTCCAACCATTTTTGTGCGAATTGCAACCGTCTGCGCCTGACGGCCGATGGCAACGTGCGTCCGTGCCTGTTCAGCGATGCCGAGTATTCGGTGCGCGACGCCCTGCGCCGTGGTGATGATATGCAGGTACTTTCGATTTGGCGCGATGCCGTGGCCCACAAACCGCAGGAACACGCGATAATTGAGGGCACGCAACGATTTATGTCCCAAATCGGAGGATGATCATATGGCTAAGAGCAGGTACGCCGATGCCACCAAGACCGCTCGCAGGGCCGCGATGTCTGCCCATAAAGCCACGGCTGCGGCGAATGCTGGCAGCGCCGACACGTCCGTGCAGCCTTCTGCCAGCGCTGCCGCCGAGCCCGCCCGCGACGCCCGTCGCGACGAGCTGACGCATGTGGACGCCAAGGGCGAGGTACGCATGGTCGACGTGTCCGACAAGGCCGAGACCCATCGCATCGCCATCGCCGAGGGCACCATCCTCATGCACCCCGAGACGCAGGCCATGGTACTGCAGGACCGCGCCAAAAAGGGCGACGTGCTTGCCTGCGCGCGTGTGGCGGGCATCATGGCCATCAAGCGCACGAGCGACATCATTCCCATGTGCCATCCGTTGCTCATTACCAAGAGCAAGTGCGACATTGCGCCCATCGCTCCGGCGGGGACGCCTGTCGAGGACGTGCCCGAGGGCTGGGCGCCGGCGCGCGAGGACGGGCAGGTTGGCTTTCACGTACTGGTTACGGCCGGCGTGACGGGCAAGACGGGTATCGAGATGGAGGCCCTGACCGGCGCGAGTGCCGCGTGCCTAACGATTTATGACATGTGCAAGGCCGTCGATCGCGGCATGGAGATCGTCGACGTGCGCCTGCTGCACAAGGAGGGCGGCCGCTCGGGTGTGTGGGATCGTGCAGAGCGTCAGGCCACTGCCGTTGAGTCCGTGGCCGCTAACGGTGCCGCGCCCGCGAGCGCACCCGTCGCCGTCACGCCCGCAGCTCCCACTCTGGCCGTCCCCGCGATCGCGTTTATCGGCTACCAGAACTCGGGCAAGACCACGCTCGTCGAGAAGGTTATCGCCGAGCTCACCCGCCGCGGCCTGCGCGTGGGTTCGCTCAAGCATCATGGGCATCACGGCTTTGATATCGACGTGCCCGCTAAGGACACCTGGCGCCATCACCAGGCCGGCTCCAAACACGTGGGCCTCATCTGCGCCACGCGCTGGGCGGAGTACGCCGACACGCGCGAGGAGGACGAGATGCCCGCGCGCGAGCTGCTGTCGCGCTACAACGATGTCGACGTGGTGATCATCGAGGGTTACAAGACCGAGGGCTTCGACAACATCGTGGTCGCGCGCTCCGGTGTCGACCGTCTGCGCGGCAAGAGCTCGCTCGACCTGGTCGACGGTCACACGCTGGCCCTTGCCTGCAACGAGGCCCTGGCACGCCAGGCCTTCGACGCCGGTTTTGCGACCCGAGCCATCAACATCAACGACGCCCGAGCCATCTGCGACCTCATCCAAGACCACCTTTAAGGGCCGGCTCGCTGCGCTGTCATAACCTGCCAAATAGGGACAGGTTTATTTTGGCAGGTTTTATCTGGGCAAACGTCATTTCCACCACAAAGGGGCCAGGCGCCTTTGTGGTGGTTTTTTGCTTTGCAGTAAAAACCATCACAACATTCGATGAAAATCGCGATTTCGCCGAATAACGTCGAATGTTGTGATGGTTTGCGCCCCGGGCCAGGCCACCCTTCGGGTCCGGCCACCACAAAGGGGGCAGGCACCTTTGTGACGATCGGGTCCCAACGGCCCGTGCCTTGGTATACCATGTACACCATTTCCGACCACACCCCAAATCGCCGCACAACCCAGAAAGGCCCCCATGGACACCACCTTCAGCCACATCAAAGCCGTGTTCTGCGATATCGACGGCACGCTGCTCACGAGCCAGCACACGGTGTCCCCGCGCACCGTGGCGGCGATCCGCGCCCTGCGCGAGCGCGGCGTGCTCTTTGGCCTGTGCACCGGGCGCGACGCCCACGCGACCGAGGCCATGTACGAGCTCTGGGGCATCGAAGGCCTGGTAGACGTGATGGTGGGCTGCGGTGGCGCCGAGGTCATCGACCGTGCACACGGCATCAACGAGCTGAGCTATCCGCTGCCGGGCGAGACCATCGCGCGCATCTGCAAGCACATGGCGGACCTTCCGGCAACGCCCGTCTGCCCCCGAGACGGCGTGTTCTACGTGCCCGAGAGCAACGCGTGCGTCGAGCACCTGTCGCGTGTCGACGGCGTGCCCTACCAGGTGGTCGATTTTGCCGAGTTCTTGCGCGAGCCGCAGCCCAAGGTGATGTTTACCATGGCGCCCGAGGTGATGCCGCGGGTGATTGAGCGGGCGTCGACGTTTGCCGACAACACTGTTAAGGCGGCGGCTCTACAAACCACGCAGCGGCTCTACGAGTTCATGGATCCGCGCGTGTCCAAGACGCGCGGCCTTGTGCGCGTGGCGGAGCTCAACGACATGGAGCTCCAGAACATCTGCGTGTTTGGCGATGCGGACAACGACACCTACATGGTGGCCGACGCCGGCGTGGGCGTGGCCATGGCAAACGGCAGCGACGCCACCCGTGCCGCCGCCGACTTTGTGACCGCGAGCAACGACAAAGACGGCATCGCGATCTTTATCGAGGAACATCTGCTGTAGCGCCGGGGGAGAGTCACCGCAAAGGGAACAGACGCCTTGCGGTGTCCTCAGGCGATTTGGGCGAATTGATGCCTAAAATCTGCGCGAAAATTCAGATATGGTTGTCTGAACATTACGCTTCTAACTACCGATGAAATAAAGATATTCCCATCAATTTGGTAGTCTATTCCTCCCGGTTAATGACCTACCGTTCACGGTCGATTTTCGACCGTTCGCAGGATGCATGCTCTTGAGCAAAATGTTGTGCAAATAAATCTAATGCTATTAAAAAACTGATAACTAACTTAATTACCAGTAGAAACAGATATTTCAGAGCGAATAAACGAAGGTAAATCTGAGTAAATGTCAAGAGAATTGAGAACTGGCTACAAAAATGTCGGTTTTATTGCTCGGATGTTTAAACAATAGTTACAATAGTATTACTATGCGAGCGCAATTACAGATTGCGCAGATACGTTTGATAGTGAAAGAGCAAGATCGCGGTCTCTTGGGGAGGAGACATCGATGAAAGCGAATTCAGAAAAAACTAAGCAGAGTAAAAAAGCGACGCGCCGTGTACTGGCAGGCGTTTTGTGCGGAGCATCCGTTTTGAGCCTGGTACTGTCGCTCGTCATGCCTCCGATCTCGCAGGCCATTGCAAACGATGCCCAGACAGGTTCTACCGAGGCGACCGTTGCAGACGCGAGCGCTTTGGGCGAGGACGCCGGTGCAGACGAGAACGTTTTGGGTGAGGAGGCCGGTGCAGGCAATTCCACGGGCAAAGACGCCGAAAACCAGATTAGTGACGACGCTGAGGGTGGCGCGAGCGAAGACGCCGTCACCGAGGGTCAGCCGTCCGACGACACGAAGGTCGAGGGCGACACGCAGTCTGCGGATGATGGTGCCAACGGCGATGGTGCAATCGCACTCACTGCAGGAAATGAATCGTCTTATACAATCAACAGTGGGGATGAACTCAGCAATAAGCTTCTTAACGAGAACTTTCGCGATGCAAAAGGCTGCGCGACTTTTGAGCTTGTTAACGATATTGAATGCAACCAAGAGATTGGGTTTGAACAAACTGTCGACAACCCTATCAATATCACACTAAATCTAAACGGTCACAAGATTAAATATACGAATCAGAGCCAGCCCCTGTTTAACATCACCGGTGGCGCGACACTTACAATTAAGGATTTAATTAAGGATTCTGATTCTGAGAAAGATCCTGAGAAAGCGAGTGATAAGGGCATCAAAGTCCAGGAGCTAAATGATCAGGGCCAGAACTTAAATCCCACCAATTATGGTAAAGCAGCAGAGTTGTCTTACAACAATGATGGCATTCCGTATAGCCTTACCTACTACGTGACCGAATCGTCCCCGAGTACAATAGACATAACCAAGACAACCGAGACGCTTTTCAAACATAGCGTCGATATTAAAGGTGCCATCGTGGCGTGCGGTGGCAATGAAAACCTGAAGCTCATCAACATCAATGACGGTGGTCATTTCAGTCTTGAGAGCGGCGTGCTCACACAAGAGAAAGACTGCAATGTCCGGAACCTGGTGTACGCGGTGAACAAGTCGACCGTCAATATGAACGGTGGTTACGTTTGTGGAGGTTATTGTCCGGACCATGCTGCCGGCGCAGGAATATCTGTCGAAAATTCGACTCTTAGCATTTCTAACGGCGTAATTGCCGGCAACTGCGCTCCTAGTGGCGGCGGTGTATATGCCAATGGATCTGCAGTCAAGGTGACCGGCGGCGTAATCTCCGGTAATAGCACTAACAGTAACGGATATGGTGGCGGCATCATGGCCGAAAATGGCGGCAGCGTTACTGTTTCCGGCGGTTACATTACGAACAATCGCTATGCCAATTTCTGCGGTAGTAAAGGCGATGGTTGTCATGGTGGCGCTGGGCTTGCCACCAGTAACGGCGCCCATGTCACCATTTCTGGTGGCCAGATTACTGGCAACTATTCCGAGGAAGCTGGCGGCGGCGTTTACGTTACCAGTAAGTTTCAACCAAATATGACATGGCTCAACATTACGGGAGGAAATATTGCCTCTAACGTGAGCCGCCAATCTGAAGGTGCCGGCATCCGAGTGGGCCAGAGGGTTGACGTGATGATTAACGGCCCTAAAGAAAGTAACGGCACTAAAGAAAGTAAAGTCTACATTACCAACAACACTTGCCTGTCTCGCTTCGACTGGGGCGGTGGCGGTATTTTTGTTCAGGGTAGTTCGCAAAACGCGGCTGACGCAGGCAGGCTGTTTGTATACAACTCGTATATAAGCACCAATACCGCTGGTGGCTATGGTGGTGGCGTTGCAGTCTGCCCGACGGGCAAGACGTTGGTAACGAACACCGACGGCACGGCGATCTTTGGCAACACTGACGCTGGAGGCGCCGATTCTTACGATAGTGAAAACAATAACAATGATGGTAACCCCCATCTTTCTGGCGGTGGCGGCGGTAAGACAGAAGACAAGGAAGCCTATTACTCGGCCGATAGTAACGGCTATCATGTTTTTCGTAACAGTGGTCATGCCGATTTCTTCCTCGCGGCGAAAGGTAACACAACGCCGGTCGCAGTGGTAAGCGGCAAGATGCTTGGCGATATAGACGCCAAGTATTCGGGAAGCATTGAGCTAACGAATTGCATTGCCATCCCCGCCAACGGTGCTGCTCAGGTAAAAAATAGCATCGGTCTGTCTTCGGGTGTTGATACCAGGGATAAAACGACGATTGATGCAGTACGGAATAAAGCGACAACTTTCATCACGGGCAACTATTCTTGGGACCATGGTGGCGGCATCATGTCGAATGGCAACTTGTACCTAGGCGAGCCTGCGGATACGTACATCTTACCGAGCCTTAAGTTGAAGGCAACCAAGGCGCTGATAAATCAGCAGGCCAATCAGCAGACCAATCAAAACATGAATTTTCACAAAGGCAAGTTCTCCTTCTCGGTCTACCGTATGGATTCGGATGACGCGACGGAGCCCTATTGGAATGACAAGACATTCAACAGTGGCGGCTGCACCTTGGTCGGAACCGCCAAGAATGATGGGAGCGGTAACATCACCTTTGACCTTGGCGAACAGTACATTAATAAGGCCGTTAAGGCTAATGAGATTACATACTACTTGGTCGAAAATGCTGGTAATGATCCCGGCATCACGTACGATCCCGACATCACGTACGATCCAGCCGTGTACAAGATTGTGGTGAAGGTTCAGGACAACACAACGCAACTCATGAAAGTGCCTAGCAGGAAAAATCCAAACTCGGAGGTTCCTCTTTGCATTCACAACTACAAGATCACAAGCGTGAGTCTGGGAGATTCGCCTAACCCGTTGAAACCGAACGACCAAGGTTATTATTCGATTGTCGGCCCCGACGGGGGAAAGACCTTCACCAACAAGTACACTCGGTACACCTCCAGAGGCTCCTGGACTCCTAAGGCGACTAAGGTCGTTAAGGGTGGTGAGATGAAGGAGTTTACGCTTCAACTTGCGAAAGACAGCAAATTTAGAGTCGAAGACATCGTCGGCACTGCCGTGACCTCTGGCGATAAAAAGAAGCAGATGCTTCCGTTCGTCTTTGATAAGGGGATTGCGTACACGCTCTCTGATATCACGAAGGGTCCCTACACTGCTGGTGACACTACGGGTCGTGGCGCTTCCAAGACCTTCACGTACTACATGCGCGAGAAGGACGATAGCTCGATTTTTTCGCATTACAAGTTTGATCATTCGGTCTATAAGCTTGACGTCACGATGGCGGATCAGAAAAATTGCAAAATCGTCCCCGTGAAGGTGACCTACATGAAGGGATCCGTTGGCTCCGATGGCGAGTGGAAGCCAGACCCCGATGCCAAAGAACAGGACCTCACCGACACCTCCATCCCCACCTTCACCAACACCTACTCCACCTCTTTGCCCCTTTCTGGTATGTCGGGCGTCACTCTGACGTACCTTGCCGGCGCGGCGGTGCTTTGCGCTGCTGCGGCCTGGATGCACATTCGTCGTAAGGCGAATGCGAAGGGAGGTAAGCGTCGTGAATAAGAAAGTTTGCTCCTTCCCGATCTTGTTTGCGCTGCTTGCCCTCCTGATCGGCACCTGCGCGGTTGTGTTCCCCGCTTCCGCGCAGGCCGCGCCGACCTCGACCGGTTCCATCACGGTGAGCGGCACCGTGGCGCGCAGCTACGATGCCTACCAGATCTTTAGCGCCAACGTCGTCGACGGCGTCAGCGACGCCAAGATCGCCACCGACCTCGCCTGGGCAAGCGACGCCGTGCGCGACGCCGCGCTGCCCGTGCTGCACAGCGCCGGCATGCCCAATTCCCAGACCACCGCGCAGGAAGCTGCCGAGTGGCTCAACACCGATTCCCACCTTACGAGCGCGTTGAGCGCACAGCTCGCTCGTTCCCTCCAGAGCCCTGGTGCCGTGTCCGTGGCCCTTAACGCGGGCACGACGGCCGAGCTGTCCTGTGGCTACTGGCTCATCGTCGCCGACGACGCCGCCATTTCCCAGAACGAAGCCGGCACCGCGCCGATCATGGCCCTGGTGGGCGGCAGCGCCGTCACCGTCAAGCCCAAGGCGGCGACCCCCAAGGTGTCCAAGCATGTGCTGGAGGACGGCACCGCCGCCTGGCAGAAGGCCGCCGACGCCACGGTCGCCGACGACCTGTACTGGCGCCTCTCGGCCACGGTCCCGGCGGGCCTCGCGGTCTACGACACCTATACGGTGCGGTTCGTCGACACCATGAGCGCGGGGCTCGACCCCTCCAAGGTCGCCGCGAGCATGCGCGTGTACGTGGCGGCGGGTGCGGACGGAGGCTTTGACGCAGTCTCGGCCGGCAGGGACGGCCGCGCCGGCACCGAGCCCGCGAAGGGCTGGACCGATATCACGGCCCAGTGCGCCACCAAGGTAGCGGCCGACGGCAAGACCTTCACAGTGCGCACCGGCGACCTCATCGCCGCGCTCGGCGGAGCCGACGCCTTTACCGCGGGCGCCCGCGTGGTCGCCGTGTACAATGCGCCGCTCAACAGCGCGTGCAACCACGGCATCGCGAAGGGCAACCCCAACGAGGTCTACCTGCGCTACCCGCGCTCTCCCTTTGCCGACCAGTCCGGCGACGCCGGCTTCACCCGCACGCCGAGCGACGACGCGTGCGCCTACACCTGGGATCTCGCGCTCACCAAGCGCGGTAGCGACGGCGACAAGCCGCTTGCCGGGGCGGTCCTGGGCATCGCCGACGACCGCGGTCGAACGCTAGCGGCCGACGGCATGTGGGATGCCGAGGGCAAGGCCACTGTCACCACGGGCGAGGACGGCCGCGTGACCGTCTCGGGCGTGGACTCGGGCAAGCTGGAGGTCCGCGAGCTCAAGGCGCCCAAGGGCTATGCCGCCTTTGAGGGCACGCGCTCCGTGACGGTCAAGGCTGAGGGCCTGGACGTCGACCAGGTGGCCGCCGCCAAGCCCAAGCTCACCATCACGGCCGAGTCGCCCCTGCGCGCCGACAGCGCGGACGGGTCGACGGGCAGCCTGGAGGCGTCGCTCATCAACACGCCCACCGGCACACCCCCTAGCATTACCACCGGAGGCTTTATGCCCTCGACTGGCGATATGGCAATGTACGCCGCGGCCGCCGCAGCGGTCGCCGGAGCCGCGCTCATCGTGGTCGCGCTCCTGGTCAAGCGGGGAGGTGGCAGCCATAAAGAGTAGCTGGCAGCCCCACAGAGAGCGGGGCGAGACGTAGCGAAGTAGATGCTAAGACACAGACAGATGATGACCGATCGAATGAGAACCAAACGGAAAACGGAGGAAAAGAAGATGAGCATGAACAAGAACATCGCACGCCTGGCAGTAACCGCCGGCCTCACGGCGGCGTTGAGCTTCGGCGGTGTGATGGCCCCGGTGACCATGGCGTTTGCTGAGTGCGTGCCAACGGTGGCTACGGAGAATGGCAAGGTGTTTATCACTGACCCTGACACTGAATATACCGACACATCTTTCAAGGGCATCCAGATTTTCAAGGCGACGGTCACACAGAATAAGGATGGAAATACCTGGTCAGGTGATAAGACGCTTTCCGATATCGATTGGGCATCGCTTGAAGTTCAAAAAGCTGTGATCAGTGCATTTACTTGCGCCGATGGAACTTGCGCCGATGGAGCTCCTCGTACGGATACAAGCGCTCAGGCTTGGGCCAAGTACATTAATGATCATGCCGGTGATAAAGTTGGTCAGACTGCCAAGGTTGACGCTGACTCCACGTTGGATAAGATTGCTGCCGCACTTGAGGGCTCGAATCTAACCTGGACAAAACCGAGCGATTCCAGCAAGGGTAACTTTGAGAGTCTGGACCAAGGCTACTGGCTTTTCGTGACCGATGTGCCCAGTAAGACCGGCAATACTGACGCGTACACTTCGCCGATTTTCACCATTGTCGGTGGCTCTGACGTTAATGTAGCCCCCAAGAAGAGCGTCCCCAACGTGACCAAGGCCGTCAAGGACGACAATAATGGCAGCTTTGTGACTGATGAGAGTAAAAATGTCTTCGAGGCGCCCAATAGGGTTGCGGACTCTGCATCCGATCAGCTGGTTGAGTATCAGCTTGCAGGTACCGTGGCCAGCAATATCAATACTTATAATGAGTACAGCTATACCTTCACCGATGACCTGCCTTCTACGATGGTGCCCGAGCTCGTTAATGATAAGCCCGTTGTTAAGGTAAAGATTGGCGACAAAACGGTTGAGCCGAAATACTATGATGCACAGTACAACACTGCCAAGAACGAGCTTGTTGTTTCTTTTGGCAACCTTAAGAAAGAAATTAAATCCGACAAGGATGAGGTTATTACCGTTAGCGGTAGCTCCAAAATCTATGTGAACTATAAGGCGAAGCTCGACCCTACTAAAGTTAAGGCCGATATGCTCGGTAAAGGCCAGAAGAACACCGTTACTCTGACCTATTCCAATAACCCTCACTCTACCGAAACGGGCACAACAGTCGTACATCCCGCTTATGATTACACCTACGGCATTGACGTCACCAAGGTTGGTGATGAAGAAACCCCTAAGAAGCTCTCTGGTGTTGTGTTTAAGCTGCAGGAGAAGAACGGCAGCACTGTCGAGGACGAGTACATTGATGCTAACGGAGTAAAGCAGGCGAACGCCGAGAATGCCAAGCTCACCACGGCCGAGGACGGCAAGATTAGCGTCATCGGTCTCGATGAGGGCACTTACGTCCTCACGGAGGTCACGCCCGCGCCTGGCTACGATAACTCTCACGGCAACAAGGGCATCACGTTCACCATTACGCGTGGTACGCTTTCCGAGAGCGACGCCACCGTGGTAAATCCTGCGGTTGCGGTAACTGACGGAGACAATACGGGCCTCGTTAAAGCCGAAAACTCCACTGACGGCATGGTGCACCTCACCGTTACCGATAAGAAGGGCTCCGGCCTCCCGCTCACCGGCCTTAACGGTGTGACCTTCACTTGGATCGCTGGCGGCGCGGTGCTCGTCATCGGCGTGGCGCACCTCATCCGCAGCCGTAAGCAGGCTGAGGAGTCCGAGCAGGAGTAACGCTCGCTCACCCATCCCTTTGGCAGGTGGGATGTGATGGCCATGAGACTTGCGGACACTTTTCTCGTCCATCCACGGTCTTGCTTTGCCATGCTCTTTTCGGGGCAGATTCCGCACTGGAGTCTGCCCCGTTTTTTTGGATAACGCAGCCAGCCTCCATCGTCCGATGAATCAAGCGTATGAATATCGAACAGATGTTTGCAATTATTGCGTTTACCAGCTGTGGGTGCATACACTCGCAGTAAAATATCCTTACGACGCATTCCGTGCGCGGGCGGCCGACGACTCGATCGGAGGTCCCCAAATGCTGAAATTCCTTAACGCGCTCGCCGCCCTCGCGGCGGTGGGCACGTTCGTCATCGCGTTTCTAGACTCGTATGAGGTTCGGTTTAAGGTCCGTAGGCGCACGCGCGATGCGGACGGTAGAAGGCATTTGCGCCGCAACAAGCGCAAATAAGAATGCCCGGGGTTCGGAGCCCGGGCATTTAACAACGTCGGAAACTGGTCGCCCGCGCTCCTAAGTACTTACGCGGGGTGCGTCGTTTCCTGTAGTTATTGTATCCCGAATCGCCCCGCCGATTCGGGACATTTTGAAAACGCAAACACGTCGGGCAAACGCGGACAATGCGGCCAAGCTCCTCTGGACGGGGAACCGTGTTTGTAACTATCGAACAAATGTTTGTCAAAATCGCGTTTACCAGGCGTGGGTGCATACACTCGCAGTAAAATACCCTTGCGACGCATCCCGTGCGTGGGCGGCCGACGACTCGATCGGAGGTCACCATATGCTGAAATTCCTTAACGCGCTCGCCGCCCTCGCGGCGGTGGGCTCGTTCGTCATCGCGTTTCTTGACTCGTATGAGGTTCGGTTTAAGGTCCGTAGGCGCACGCGCGGTGCGGACGGTGGACGGCATTTGCGTCGAAAGCGCAAATAAGAATGCCCGGGGGTCGGATCCCGGGCATTTAACAAAAGCTGAAAACTAGGCCGCCCGCGCTCTCGTACACTTACGCGGGGTGCGTCGTTTTCTATTGACATTGTATCCCGAATCGCTCAGCCGATTCGGGACATTTTGAAAACTCAAATGCGGGCCCATACTCGCACTGCGCAATGCTGCCAAGCTGCGTTGTCCGGCGCGGAAGCACGCTAATCGGCTATTATTTGTTTAGACAACTTGAGTTGTAGAGGAGTGACCGGCGATGGTGCAGGGCGCCAAACATATGAAGAGCAATAACGCCGCGGACAACGGCGGCTCAAACCCCCAGCCCAAACCTCAACCAAAACCCAAGCGCCGCCGCAAGCGACTGCCGCGCTGGGCCGACCGGCTCATCACCATCGTCATCATCCTTATTGGCGTGGGCCTTATGACCTGGCCGTGGATCTTGGACCGGCTCGAGGCCTCGGGCGTGTTCAACCAGATCAGCACCGTGTCCAGCACCGTGGACGCGCTGTCTGCCGAGGAGCGCGAGCGCATCCTGCTCCAGGCGCGCTCCTTTAACGAGCAGCTGGCTGGCGAGGCCACCGAGCTTCCCGCCGACCAGATTGAGCCCTACACCCAGCAGCTCATCTTTGACCGCGACCCCATGATGAGCTGGATCGAAATCCCCTCCATCGACGTGAGCATGCCCATCTACCACGGCACGAGCGAGGAAGTCCTCATGGCGGGCGTCGGCCACCTGGAGGGCACGAGCCTACCGGTGGGTGGTACCTCGACGCATTGTGTGCTCACCGCGCACTCGGGCATGCGCAACCTGAGCATGTTCGACGACATCCACTCGCTGGAGCCCGGCGACCTGGTGCTGCTACACACCATGAACAAGACGCTCGCCTACAAGATGGTGGACTCCGAGGTCGTGCTGCCAGAGGAGATGGAGTCGCTGACCATCGAGCCCGGCGCCGACAAGGTGACGCTCGTCACCTGCACGCCCTATGGCGTGAACGACCATCGCCTGCTGGTGCATTGCGTGCGCACCAAGTACAACAAGAAGGACGTCGACAAGCAAAAGTCGCTGGCCGGTCGCCACTGGGGCAAGCGCGAGTTTGCCGTGCTTATCGTGGCCGTAGCCATTGTGCTGTTGCTGCTGGACATCGTGGTTCACGCGATCCGTAAGCGCCGCAAGGCCAAGGCCTCGGCATAGGACATCGTTCGGAACCACCACAATGGGGACAGGCACCTTTGTGGTGGTCGGAACTTCCAAACCATCACAACATTCGATGAAAATCGCGATTTTGACGAAAAGCGTCGAATGTTGTGATGGTTTTCGTTATGGACGGCGCGGTTTTCGTTGTGGGCGGGACGGTTTTCGCTATGGACGGTGCGGTTTCGCTGCAGAACCGCCAACCCGCCACCTGCAAGCCCGCCGCCCTCGTTACGTTTTCGCTGCATTTGGGTAAAGCGCCTGCTCCAAGCCGGCGTTGCCCTGTATACTAGAGCGGTTTAACTGTTATGCGGAAGGGAGCGCCTATGGCACTCAGCGAGAAAGACGTGCGCGGCATCGCCGAGTACGCAAAGATCGCACTGACCGATGACGAGCTCACCCAGATGACGTCTTACATGAACGACGCCGTCCAGATGCTCGAGCCCGTCCTGCAATATGACTTGCCCAACGTGGAGCCCACGTTCCATCCTATCGGAAGCCTGTCCAACGTGATGGGCGATGACCTGCGTGAGCCCGAGCGCGACCTACCGCTCGACGTCGCGCTCGAAAACGCCGGCAGCGCGCGCGACCGCTACTTCCGCGTGCCGTCCATTTTGGGAGAGGGGGAGAGCGAGTAATGGCTCAGAGCTTCGATTCCCTTACCGCCGCCCAGATTGCCGCGGGCGTTGCCGCCGGCGACTTTACCGCTACCGAGGTGGCCCAGGCCTCCCTTGCCGCCATCGAGGCGCGCGAGGGCGGGGTCCAGGCATTCCTGCAGGTGGCGCCCGAGCTTGCGCTCGAGGCCGCCGCGCGCGTGGATGCCGACCGTGCCGCAGGCAAGCCGCTGCCCCCGCTCGCGGGCGTGCCGCTGGCCATTAAGGACAACATGAACCTCATGGGCACGCGCACCACCTGCGCCTCCCGCATGCTCGAGGACTACCAGAGCGTCTACACCGCCACCTGCGTCCAACGCATGCTCGATGCCGGCTGCCTGCCCATGGGCAAGGCCAACATGGACGAGTTTGCCTTTGGCAGCTCTACCGAGAGCTCGGCGTTCCACCGCACCAACAACCCCTGGGATACCGAGCGCGTGCCCGGCGGCTCCTCGGGCGGCTCCGCTGCCGCCGTCGCCGCGGGCGAGGTCGCGCTCTCGCTGGGCTCGGACACCGGCGGCTCCATTCGCCAGCCGGCGTCGCTGTGCGGCGTGGTGGGCTTTAAGCCCACGTACGGCGCCGTGAGCCGTTACGGCGTGGTTGCCTTTGGCTCGTCGCTCGACCAGGTTGGCCCCTTCGGCCGCACGGTCGAGGACGTCGCGCTGGCCATGAACGCGCTTACCGGTGCGGGCCACGATCCGTACGACTGCACCAGCCAGGATTGCGCCGTCGACTTTACCGAACATCTCAACGACAGCATCGAGGGCAAGCGCGTGGGCATCATCCCTGCGTTTATGGAGGCCGAGGGCCTGACGCCCGAGGTCAAGGCCGCTGTTCAGCGCGCCGCCCAGGAGCTGCAGAACCAGGGCGCCGAGCTGGTCGAGGTCGACCTGCCGCACCTGGACGCCGCCATCGCCGCCTACTACGTCATTGGCCCGGCCGAGGCGTTCTCCAACCTGGCCCGCTTCGACGGCATTCGCTATGGCTATCAGGAGGAGGGCTGCGCCAACCTGTCCGACCAGAGCTCGCTCTCGCGCGCCCACGGCTTTGGCGCCGAGGCCAAGCGCCGTCAGATGCTCGGCGCCTACCTGCTGAGCTCGGGCGTGTACGACAAGTATTACTACGCCGCGCAAAAGGCCCGCACGCTCATCACGCAGGACTACGATGCCGCGTATGCCAAGGTGGACACCATCCTCATGCCCGCCTCGCCGCGCACGGCCTTTAAGTTTGGCGAGATCAGCGACCCCACGCAGATGTACCTCTCCGACCTGTACACCATTTCGCTCAACATTTGCGGCAACGGTGGTATCTCGGTGCCGCTGGGCCTGGGCGAGGATACTCAGTTGCCCGTTTCTGCCCAGCTGGTGGGCCCGGCCTTTAAGGACCGTCAGTTGCTCACGTTTGCCCGCGCCTTGGAGCGCGGCTTTGCCGATGCCGCCACGGGTGCGCCCGCGCTTTCCGTCGCGCCCGATTTTGCCGGGAAGGGAGGCGAGCTGTAATGAAGGAGCTTTCCGAGGTCCTGCAGGATTGGGAGGCCGTGATCGGCCTGGAGATTCATACCGAGCTCACCGCACTCGATACCAAGATGTTCTGCAACTGCAAGCTCAGCCACGATGACGAGCCCAACGCCAACGTGTGCCCGGTGTGCCTGGGCCTGCCCGGCGCCCTGCCGGTGCCCAACAAGCGCGCCATCGAGAGCATCGTCAAGGCCGGTCTTGCCACCAACTGCGAGATCCAGCGCCACTCGATGTTCTACCGCAAGCACTACTTCTATCCCGACATGGCCAAGAACTTCCAGACCACGCAGGGTCCGGTCGCCTTTGCCATGTACGGTCACCTGGATCTGGACGTGACCGGTCGCGGTGCCGCCGAGCGCCCCGACTGCGCGTTTGGTGAGGCCGAGGCCCAGAGCTTGGCAAGTGCTTCGGCCAATGCCGAGGGCCTGTCCACGTCCATGACGTCGACCATGCGCGAAGGCAATCAGCGTGCCGGCCATCTGGCCAGCTACGACGCGTCCAACCTACAGATGCCCGAGCGCCGCGAGGATGGTTCCTACACGGTGCCCATCCGCATCCTGCGCATCCACATGGAGGAGGACGCCGCCAAGATGGTGCACGTGGGCGGTGCCGAGGGCCGCATTACCGCCGCGACCGAGTCGCTCGTCGACTACAACCGCTGCGGCACGCCGCTCATCGAGCTCGTCACCGAGCCCGATCTGCGCACGCCCGAGGAAGCGCGCCTGTTTATGGAAAAGCTCCGTCGCATTTTTGTGACGCTGGGCATTTCGGACTGCTCCATGGAGAAGGGCTCCATGCGCTGCGACGGCAATGTGTCGCTGCGCCGCCGCGGCGAGACCAAGCTGGGCACCAAGACCGAGCTCAAGAACCTCAACTCGTTTAAGAGTCTGCATGATGGCCTTGCCTACGAGATCTGCCGTCAGGCCGAGGTGCTCGAGGAAGGCGGCATCATCTATCAGGAGACCCGCCACTGGGAGCCCAGCCGCAAGCGCACCGTGGTCATGCGTGTGAAGGAAACGGCCGACGACTATCGCCTGTTCCCCGACCCCGACCTGGCGCCGTTCGATCTGGACGACGAGTTCATCGACCGCTGCCGTGGCGAGATTCCCGAGCTGCCCGATGCCAAACGCGTCCGTTTTGAGGGCGACTTTGGCATTAAGACGGCCGATGCCGAGCAGATTGCCGGCGACCCCGAGTTTGCCGAGTTCTTTGAGGCCGCTGCTGCCGGTATGGCTGGCAAGGAGGCTCAGACGGTCGCAAATTTGCTGGTAAACGAGATGATCGCCTACCTTAAGGGCGCGGGCGTGTCGCTCGCCGAGTCCGGCATCGCGCCGGCTCAGGTGGCAGCTCTTGCCAAGCTGCTGGCGACCGATGCCATCAGCTCCAACCAGGCGCACGAGGTCTTTGAGGCCATGGCCCAGACCGGCGACGACCCCAACAAGATCGTCGACGAGCGCGGTATGCGTCAGGTGAGCGATGCCGGCGCGCTGCAGCCGATCGTGGACGAGGTGCTGGCAAACTGTGCCGATCAGGCGCAGCAGTATCGTGACGGCAACCAGAAGGTCATCGGCTTTTTGGTGGGCCAGTGCATGAAGGCGAGCCGCGGCAAGGGCAACCCGAAGCTCTTCAACGAGTTGCTGAGAACGTCGCTCTCGTAGCTGCGAGGCCGGGGAAGCCCCGAGTCGCCGGGGTATTTCCTCCAAATTTCAAACAGTCCTATGCAAGACGAAGGCCACATTTAGTGGCCTTCTTTGCATGCGGAACTCATTTGGAGCAAACACCCCGGCGACTCGGGGCTTCCCCGGCCAGACGACTCGGCCGTTCGGGTCAGGTAGGCTGAATGGAATAGAGTGAATGGGCGCGCCGTTGGCACGCCCATTGTTTTGTGGGTGTGGCGCAGGGGCGGTCCCCTTGGTTACAGCGCTCCCCAAGATTTCCAAAAAGTTAACCTTTGTTGACCTTAATAGTTAGATAAACTAAACTATTTTCCAAAAGTGTGCTCGAGCAAACTTGTTTACTCGGGTGCTGAGGCACCGTGCCGCGTCCAATGCGGCAAAAGGGAGAGACATCATGAAGAAGTCCACGTTCAACACCCTGCTTGTCGGTGGCGGTTTTCTGCTTGGCACGGCCGGCATCAAGCTGCTTACCAGCGCTCCGGTAAAGAATGCCTGCGTGCAGGGCATTGCGTGCGGCATGCGCATCAAGAATGGCTACCAGGACATGGTCGAGCAGGCCAAGGCTAATGTCGACGACATGGTTGCCGAGGCGGCCTACATCACCCAGAGCGAGGCCGCTGCTGACGAGGCAGCCGAGTAGCACTCCCAGGCACAAACTATGAGATTCTCGATTATCAGCGAGATCCCCGGCAGGACCCGTCTTCAGTTGGCGGGTCCTGTGCCAGAGAGTGATCTCGATGCGCTTCTTAAGCTTGGCGGCGACATTGACGGCGTGCGCAAAGTGCGCGTGTATGGCCGCATTGGCCAGATGGCGCTGGAGTACGACGAGCCGCGCCGCGCGAGCGTGCTTGACGCCTTGGGCGCACTCGATGCTCAAGCTATCGCCGATGCCAAGTCGGGCTACGTGATGCAACTCGAGCCGCGCAAGCACAAACTCGTTATGGACCTGGCGACACTCGTCGGTGCCCATTACGCACGTCGCTGGTTTTTGCCGACGCCTCTGCGTGCGGTGTTTGTCGTGGCTGGTTACATGGCATTTTTGCGCGCTGCCCTTCATGAGCTGGCGCAGCCGCGCCTGACTGTTCCCGTGCTCGACGCTTCGGCCATCGGCATTTCGTTCGTCAAACGTGATGTCGACACCGCGGGCCAGACGATGTTCCTACTCAACGTGGGCGAACTGCTTGAGGACTACACGCGCGCCATGAGCGAAAACGAGCTCATCAACTCGCTGCTCGATGTGCCCGACAAGGCTCAGAAGGTCGTCGGCGACACCGAGGTAAGCGTTGCCGCGACCGAGCTTGAGCCCAGCGATCTGGTCGCCGTGCGCACCGGCATGTCCATCTGCATCGACGGCGTGGTCGAGCAGGGAAGCGCCATGGTTAACCAGGCGACCCTGACCGGCGAGCCGCTCGCCGTCGAGCGCAGCGCGGGCGACGATGTATTCGCCGGCACTGTCGTGGAAGACGGCAGTATCTTGGTGCGCGTGCGCGCCAACACGGCTCAGACCAAGCTCCGCTCGATCGTCTCGCTCGTGCAGACGGCCGACTCGCTCAAGTCCGAGGGCCAGTCGCACATGGAAGACCTCGCCAACAAGATCGTCCCGTGGAACTTCCTGCTCGCGGGTCTTGTCGCTCTCACCACACGTAGCCTCATCAAGACTTCGGCGGCGTTGATGGTCGATTACTCGTGCGCACTCAAGCTCACGGGTTCCGTTGCCGTCATGACTGCCATGAGCGATGCTGCCAAGATGGGCGTCATGGTCAAGGGCGCGAAGTACTTTGAGTCGTTTGCCAAGGCCGACACCATTGTGTTTGATAAGACCGGCACGCTTACCGAGGCACAGCCGCGTCTTGCCTGTGTGCTCACTACCGATGGCTGGAGCGAGGACGAGGTCCTGCGCCTTTCCGCTTGCTTGGAGGAGCATTTCCCGCATCCGGTGGCACGCGCCGTGGTCAATGCGGCACGCGAGCGCGAACTCGAGCATCGCGAGCGCCACGCTGCCGTCGAGTACATCGTGGCACACGGCATCGCTTCGTCCATCGAAGGACGTCGTGCCATCATCGGTTCGGCACATTTTGTGTTTGAGGACGAGGGCGCACACCTCGAATCCGACATCAAGGAGCGCATCGAGTCCCAGATGCAGGGTCTGTCGCCGCTGTATCTGGCGGTCGACGGCACGGTCGTGGGCGTGCTCGGTATCGAGGACCCGCTCAAACCCGGCGTGCGCGAGGCTATCGTCGACCTGCATGCGCTGGGCGTCAAGCATGTCGTTATGCTCACGGGCGATTCGGAGCGCACGGCCGAGCGCATCGCGCGCGAGGCGGGAGTCGACGAGTTCAAGGCCGAACTGCTGCCCGAGGACAAGTACGCTTATGTGGAGCGCATTAAGAGCGAGGGGCGCCACGTTGCCATGGTGGGCGACGGCGTCAACGATTCGCCGGCGCTCGGTTTGGCCGACGTGGGCTTGGCGATGGGTGGCGGAAGCGACATCGCCAAGGAGGTCGCCGATATCATCCTGACCGATACGGATCTGGCCGCGATCGTGCGTCTGCGCCGTATGAGCCAGGGGCTTATCGACCGTCTGACGAGTTCGTATTCCAAGGTGATGCTCACCAACTCGGCGCTGTTGGCATTGGGTATTACCGGCATGATCACTCCGCAGACGTCGTCACTACTGCACAACGGCTCAACGATCGCCTACAGCCTGGGCAACGCAAAGGCTTACCTGCGTTAGCGTTTTCGATTGAGTATATGGCCTGCATTCGGGCGGCACCGCAGCCGCCAGGGTGCAGGCCTTCTTTTGTTTGACGAGAGGCTAGCACAGATATATGCTCGTGCTAGCAATGCTAGTAAATGCTGAAGGTGAGGTTGAGATGGCTACCGTTGGCAGCATGGCACAGGTGAATGTTCGCGTAGATCGCTCGGTTAAAGAGCGCGCCGAGGAGGCACTGCGGCTTTCGGACAGGTCACTGCCCGAGCTCATCAAAAAGGTCGTGGCCAAAGTCGCACAGGGTGGCGGGCAGTGTGAAGAAGTGCTGTCTGCCGTTGATGGCCGGCAACAGACCGTCGCGCACGATACTCCGTTCGCCGCGTCGTGGGCAGCGGCAGACCGGCTTTATGCAGATTTGGGCATCGCTACGTCGCCCGTATCCGACGATCGCGGTTGGGACACAATCTATTCCGAAGCCATGGACGAGCGCTATCGCCAAAAGGGGATGATCCTGTGAGCGGGGCTCCCCTCAAAATAATGGTAGACGCCAACGTATGGGTCGATTCGTTTTGCGTCGACCATGCTGAGTCGCTTGCCGCGCGTGCGTTTATTGGGCGGGCGACGGAGACGGGGGCGTTGCTGTTCTTCCCGGTGCATATCGCTAAGGACGTGCTGTACGTTGTCCAACACGAGCTGAAGCGTAGCGTTCTTGCCAGCGGGGGAGCACTCGACGAGGCATCTGCCCGTGCAATTGGCGATGCGGCGCTGGCGTTTGTTCGGAACATGACCGAAAACGCCACGGCCGTGGGTGCAGATGCGTCGGACCTTTGGCTGGCCGACAAATACTTAGCGCTACATCGCGATTACGAGGACAACTTGGTACTCGCCGCATGCAAGCGCGTACAGGTTGATTACTTGGTAACTAACGATCGTAAACTGCTCGAACATGCCGATCTTGCAGCAAAGACACCTCGTCAAATGATGCCGATTCTTGCTTTGGCCGAACGCGGCGGCGCGGCTATCGGTTGACGCGAACTGTTTGCGGGCCTCTTGGACGACGATGCGCCAAGGGACCCGCGTCTGCTATTTACAAAAGCTCGGCCTTAATGGTGGGACTTTCTGCGAGCTGCTCGGCTGCCTTTTCTTCGGAGCTGTTGAGCGCGGCTAAGCTGCGGTAGACCCACTCGTTGACCTGGGTGTTCTTGACGCCTGCAGTCTGCATAAGGGCACCTACCTCGCGGATTGCTGCGAGCAGATCGGCCTTGGGACCTGCGAGCTCTACCTCGATGCCGTGGTAGGCGGCCACGCCGCGGTTCTCACTCACGTGGTCGATAAAGCCCTCGACGGTCTCAAGCTGCTGGGCGAGAGCCGCATCATCGTCAGCGTCCAGCGCGACGAGTGCGTTCGATACCGTGAGGGCGGGATGTCCGCAGGGGACAAAGCCCTCGATGACATCCATAGCTTCGGTAATGGTTGAGCCCAGGCCTGCGAGGGCATTGACGAGTTGCTGCTTGGCATCCATAACGGTCCTTTCGACGGGTCAATTTTGCTTGGCGAAAATATACGTGACGCGATCGGTAGCAAAAGTGCGAAGTGCGGCGCACATTGGGGTCTTCACAGCTCGTGCATAGAACAGCTGTCCGCTTTCAGAACGTGGTAAGATAACACTCCACAAGCGGGGCTCGCCCCGCATGTTCCTTGAAAAGTCGACGGGTGTTGGGCGCTCGTGCCCAATGCCATCCAGACTTTCCCAACATTCGGGGGCGACTGGTTTCGACACGATAGCCCTGAGAGAGGAAGCAAGCCGAGGTCTCCTCGCCTCGTTAAACAGGGGTACCGTCAAATTGAATTGACAACAACTCTTCTTTTGAGCCTATGGCTCTCGCTGCTTAGTTTATAGCGGCGCGTCAACCCGGTGATTTCCCCGACACCGGCGCGACGTCATGTTAGGGGAATGCTCCTGCGCACGTAATCGGTATGGCGCAGGCTAAGACCGAACCGGTTAGGACGCCGCGAGCGTGTCGCTGCGCGCAAAGCGTCCGAGACTAAACCAGCGACTGAGCTTGGAGATGCCAATCAGGGGGCTTTCGTGGACCGGAGTTCGATTCTCCGCGCCTCCACCATAAGTAACAGGCAGGTAGAGAAGTGTCTCTACCTGCCTTTTTATTTCTAGTCCGCACCGCGGAGAATCGAACTCTGTGCAGGGCGCGGGCGTTAAGAAAACGCGTAAGCGTTTTTAGCCCGCGGGCGAGGACGCCGGCAGGCGGCCGAAGCCGGTGCGGATTTGCGAAGCAAATACGCGGATTCTCCGCGCAAACTATCAGCTCAATATGGATGCGATGTTTATCGAATCTCAGCCGGCCATGCGCCGCATCAACGGATCCCCCCGCACCGCGGAGAATCGAACTCTGTGCAGGGCGCGGGCGTTAAGAAAACGTCGCGGCAGCGCAGGGTGGGACATGCTTTCCCAATGGCGGCCCAGGCGGAAAGTCCATCCCGGAATCCGCGCTCAGACTGGGACGTAGTTTCCGGATGGCGCCTCAAGCGGAAACCGCGACCCGGAATCGAGCCGTAGAGTGGGACATGCTTTCCCAATGGCAGCTCAAGCGGAAAGCGCATCCCGGAATCTAAGCTCGGAATGGGATTCATTTTCCTGATGACGGGCTCAGCGGAAAATGCGACCCGGAATTTGCTCTGAGAACGGGACGCGCTTTCCCGTCGACCGCCCCGCCCTCTTCAACTCCAAAACCCGCGCGCTCGCCATCCCAAAACTGGGTAGAAGAAGGCCAAAACGCAATCGCAGGAGGTCAATATGACTGCAGAAGATAAGGCAAAGAACGCCGGCAAGGTCGCGCTCGTCTTGGAGGGTGGTAGTTTTCGCGGGCAATTTACCGCGGGCGTGCTCGACGTTCTCATGGAGGCTGGCGTCGAGATTCCAGCTGTCTACGGTGTATCGGCCGGCGCCCTCAACGGCGTGAACTACAAGTCGCACCAGATCGGCCGTGCCAACCGCATCAACCTGGCTTTCTGCAACGACAGCCGCTTCATGGGTGCCGCATCGTTTGCGTCCACGGGCTCTATTGTGGGTTACGACTTTATTTTCAACGATGTCCAGGACCGCCTGGATCCCTTTGACAACGAGACGTTCGACGCGAGCCCCATCGAGATGTACGCCGTCGCGACGGACATGCTTTTTGGAACCGCCACGTACCTCCCGGTCAAAAGCGCCGTGCTCGATCTCGACGCCGTACGCGCCTCGACGTCGCTGCCGCTGGTGACGCCGCCGGTCGAGATTGACGGGCACAAATACGTCGACGGTGGCGTAGCCGATTCGATCCCCATCGAGCACGTGCTGGAGGAGGCGGGCTTCGACCGTGCGGTCGTCATCGTCACGCAGGACCGCTCGTACGAGAAAAAGCCCTACGAGTTTATGCCTGCCGCGCGCGCCCGCTATGCCGACTACCCCTATCTGCTCGAGGGAATCGAGACGCGCCACGACCGTTACAACATCCAGCGCATGCACCTATGGAAGTATGAGCGCGAGGGCCGTGCGTTGGTCGTCGCTCCGCAAAAGTCGGTCGAGGTCGGCCATGTCGAGCACGATCCGGCAAAGCTTTTGGACCTGTATATCCAGGGCCGCCAGGAGGCAAAGCGCCTGCTCGCGGAAATCCAAGAGTTCGTTGAGCGCTAACGACGGCGAACCCTCAAAAAATGACAACAGCTAAAGAGCTGGAAAATCACGGCTCGTGGATGACATGTGCAGAAACTCTGGTCGGAGCCAAAATACCTGTTGACTCGTACGGCGAGCGGGGTAATATGGACGGGTTACTTGCAGAGCCCCGTGAATCTCTGTAACAACACGTACTGTACATGGAGGAGTCTAAGTGATTTCGAAATCGACTCACTACGCCAAGCAGGGCGAGGTCCAGCGCAACTGGGTTCTCGTCGACGCCGATGGTGCTGTCCTGGGCCGTCTTGCCACCCAGATCGCAATGATCCTGCGCGGTAAGAACAAGCCCCAGTTCACGCCCAACAGCGACTGCGGCGACTTCGTTGTCGTCATCAACGCCGATAAGGTCCAGCTTACCGGTAACAAGGCCGACACGAAGACCTATTATCGCCACAGCGGCTACAACGGCGGCCTCAAGGCTGAGAGCTTCCGCCAGGCTATGGAGAAGCACCCGGAGAAGGTCATCGAGCGCGCCGTTCGCGGTATGCTGCCCAAGACTACCCTCGGCCGTGCCCAGATGACCAAGCTTAAGGTCTACGCTGGTGCCGAGCATCCGCATGCTGCCCAGAACCCCACGAAGATTGAGCTGGAGGCTTAAAGATGGCTGAGAACACCGTTGTCTACCAGGGTACCGGCCGTCGTAAGAACGCCGTCGCCCGCGTCCGTCTCGTCCCCGGCACCGGCAAGGTGACCATCAACAAGCGTGACGCCGAGCAGTATTTCGGCCGTCATCAGCTCGTTGAGAACGCCCTTGCTCCCTTCAAGGTGACCGACACTGCCGGTCAGTTCGACGTTATCGCTCTGTGCGATGGCGGCGGCATCTCCGGTCAGTCCGGCGCTCTGCGCCTGGGTATCGCTCGCGCTCTTCTGAACGCTGGCGACTACCGTGCTGACCTCAAGAAGGCCGGTTTCCTTACGCGCGATGCTCGCGTGGTCGAGCGCAAGAAGTACGGCCTCAAGAAGGCCCGCCGCGCTCCCCAGTTCTCCAAGCGCTAAGGTTTTATCTCCTTTCGAGATACAATGTACAAGCGGGGCCTGCCGATTCCTCGGCGGGTCCCGCTTTTCTTTTTCGACTAGGGTGGGCGGTTGCATATCGCCTGCTAGGGAAGGAGCGATCCTATGCCCCAGAACATCTTCGGTACCGACGGCGTCCGTGGCGTCGCCAATGCCGACCTCTCGTGCGACCTCGCGTTTCGCCTGGGCCGCGCGGCGACCAAGTTCCTTGGTCCGGATATCTGCGTCGGCCGCGACACGCGTCTTTCGGGCACCATGCTCGAGAGCGCTCTGACCGCCGGCATTATGGCCGAGGGCGGCCGTCCGCATTGCTGCGGCGTTATCCCCACGCCCGCCGTGGCGCTGCTCACTGTTCAAAACGAGCTCGACGGCGGCATCGTCATCTCCGCTTCGCATAATCCGCCGGAGTTCAACGGCATCAAGTTCTTTAGCCGCAAGGGCATGAAGCTTCCCGATGCGGTCGAGGAAGAGATCAGCGCCTGGGTCATGTCCGAGGAAGCCATGGCTGCCGACACGCTGCCGACCGGTGCCGGCGTGGGCCACATCATCAAGATGAAGGACGCTCGCAAGGCATACGTCGACCACGCCATCGATACGCTTGATGGCCTGAGGCTCGACGGCCTAGTCGTTGCCGTCGACTGCGGCCATGGCGCTTCCTGCCAGACCACGCCCGCCGCGCTGCAGCGCCTGGGTGCCACGGTCCATGCCATCAACACCGATTACTGCGGCACCGACATTAACGTTGAGTGCGGCTCTACGCACCTCGAGCCCCTGCGCGAGCTCGTGCTGCGCACCCATGCTGACATCGGTCTGGCCCACGACGGCGACGCCGACCGCGTACTGTTCGTGGACAGCGAGGGCAATGAGATCGACGGTGACTACATCCTGGCTATCTGCGGTTCTGACCTCGCCGCTCGCGGCAAGCTCGCCAACTCCGAGATCGTCTCGACCGTCATGTGCAACCTGGGCTTCTCCATCGCTATGAAGGAGCAGGGCTTCGAGATGGTCCAGACCGCCGTGGGCGACCGCTACGTTCTGGAGCGCATGCTCGCGGACGGCGCCGTCATCGGCGGCGAACAGTCCGGCCACATCATCTTCCTGGAGCACAACACCACCGGTGACGGCCTGGTGACGGCTCTGCAGCTGCTGGCCGTGCTCAAGCGCACCGGCCGCACCCTCACCGATCTTGCCGGCATCATGAAGAAGTACCCGCAGGTACTCGTCAACGTGCATTCCGACAACAAGGCCGGCCTGGACGATTGCCAGCCCATCTGGGATGCTGTCGCTGCTGCCGAGAAGGAGCTTGACGGCCGCGGCCGCATTCTGGTGCGCCCGAGCGGTACCGAGCCGCTGGTCCGCGTGATGGCCGAGGCCGAGACGCACGAGCTGACCCAGCGCGTTGTCGACGACATCGTCGAGGTTGTCAAGCGCGAACTTCCCTAATGGTCAAAAACCGTTGCCAAGTGGTAAACTGTTAAGGTTATTTTGATTGATTGGTATGTCCGAGGGGGAGCATGTTCACTAAAGTCCTAAGGTCTTTTGGTATGCGTGGTCGTGTCCTTACGCTGGATGCTCCCATCTCGGGCGACGTCATTCCGCTCTCCGAGGTAAACGATCAGACGTTTGCCACCGGCCTTTTGGGCCAGGGCGTGGCGATTCAGCCCACCGGAACGCGTGTGATTGCACCGGCTGATGCGAAGGTCGAGGCTATTTTTCCCACGGGACATGCCGTTGCGCTTAACACGGTCGATGGCCTGGACGTGCTCATCCACGTTGGCCTGGACACTGTTCAGCTCGAGGGCAAGCACTTTACCGTACATGCGCAAGTGGGTGACATCGTCCATAAGGGCGATGTACTCATTGAGTTCGATCGCGAGGCAATTGCTGCCGAGGGCTACGATGTGACGGTTCCCATCTTGGTGTGCAACTCCGTTGAGTTCTCGAGTATCAAGGGCTCCGTTGGCGTGCATGTCGAAGAGATGGACCAGCTCATCGTTGCTCGCGAGCGCTAGCAAGTGCACATGGCCATTAGTCTACAATTCAAACACGTTTACGGAGGGCGCCCTTGAAAGAGGACGCCCTCCGTGGCAAGATGGGATTTGTCCGAAGCTAAAAGGCTTTGGGTCACCGTGGACGGGCAGGGGCCTCGACGCGGCTAGACACGAGACACATACATTACGCGACCTCGCCCTGGTGGCCGCACACGTTGGTTGCGGCCGACGCGGGCCGCGGGCAAGTGCTTGTAAGGGGACCTTGCCTCTCTTGTACGAGAAAGGACGCGTAATGAAGATCATTAAAGCTAAAGACTACGAGGATATGAGCCGCAAGGCCGCCAATATTATCTCGGCGCAGGTTATCCTCAAGCCCGACTGTGTGCTGGGCCTTGCCACCGGCTCCACCCCGATCGGTGCCTACAAGCAGCTCGCTGCTTGGTACGAGAAGGGCGACGTCGACTTTGCCGAGGTCAGCACCTACAACCTGGACGAGTATCGCGGCCTTTCGCACGACGATCCCCAGAGCTATCATTACTTCATGCGTGAGAACTTCTTCGATCACATCAACATCGACCTGAACAACACGCATGTGCCCGACGGTTCCAACCCCGACGCCGCCGCTGCGTGCTCTGAGTACGACAAGATCGTCGCTGACGCCGGTTACCCGGATCTGCAGCTGCTCGGCATTGGCAACAACGGCCACATCGGCTTCAACGAGCCCGATGACCACTTCTCCAAGGGCACGCACTGCGTCGACCTCACCGAGAGCACCATTCAGGCCAACAGCCGCCTGTTCGACAGCATCGACGATGTTCCCCGTCAGGCCTACACCATGGGTACCCAGACCATCATGTATGCCCGCATGATCCTGGTCGTCGCCAATGGCGAGGCCAAGGCTCAGGCCGTGCATGACATGTGCTATGGTCCGGTTACGCCCGAGTGCCCGGCTTCGATCCTGCAACTGCACACCAACTGCGTTGTCGTTGCCGACGAGGCCGCCCTTTCGCTCTGCGAGTAACGCGAATCCTGCAGCTCGACATAGCCTTGCCTAAGGCCTCCGCTTTGCGGGGGCCTTTTTGCTATCCCTGTCCGCCCACTTGACCAAAATCTTGCCGCAAGCTTGACGAACGCCAGATGTCCAACAGCTTGATTCATTCCATACCAGATTCTATGCAAAAATGCCACTAGAAGGTCGTAGACGGTAGCGGGTGCTAGGCGAGTTGAATGACATGGCTGAACTTTGTTCATCTGCGTTACACTGCCGCTTAGATGGGACAAGCTGACAAGCTCATTTACCTGCTTAAAGACCGATTAGTCGGGGGATTAATAACAATCGGCCCTCGCTGTACAAAAACTTGCCGCTTGCGTACCAAAAGACAACCTAAAACACAAGGTCGCTCTATTCATAGCGCGGCTTGTATGGTCTTGCGGCTACAGTGTCCATACGGTCGAGTTGAGGAGCGGGCATGGTAAATGATTTGAGCGGTATAGACGACCTCGAGCTGATGCCGCTGGACGGAGGCTATATGGTGCGACGCGAACGCTTGATGAATGAGCTTATCGCCAAGGGCCGAAAGGCCGGCATCGTGGTTCTTTATGCGCCCGACGGGTTTGGGAAGACCTCGGTGCTGCTGCAGTACACCCATGAGGTTAAATGCGACCCGACGCGAGGCCCCGTGCGGATTATCGAGGCCGATCGTGCCATTGGGCGCGAGGTGTTTATGCAGCTCGAGGTGGTTACCGAAGAACTCAAAGACAAACCGCACTCCCTTATCGCGATTGATAATGTGCCAAACCTCGATCAGCACGATACCGAAGACCTCATCGACAGGATTCGCGGCCTGCGCGCTATGGGGGTAGGGGTCTTTATCTCCTGCCGTCCTTCAAATCGTCAGCTGATTCATGGGCTGGGCGATTCGGTTAAGATCAATGCGCAGATGCTCAAGGTGCACGCCTATGAGTATTCGGCGTGGGCATCGGCGTTTTCGATCAGCACATCGCTCGACTTTTATCAGCTCACGCAGGGCGTGCCCGAGCTCGTTTCGGCATTGCAGACAGGTCTGTATGGCCAAGGCGACGTAGCCGGCCTGCTCGAAAACGAGATTGTCAACGTATATGGCGCGGCACTTGTCGATCTGGCTTCGCTCGACAATAATGCGCTGTTTTGCGTGGCATGTCTCATGGTTTTGATGGGCGAGGGTAATATCGCAGAACTCGAGGCTTGTGGGGTAAGGCTGTCGATGGTCGACCAGTCCTACTTTGTACGCGACTACCCGATCTTTGGCTTGGATCCCGCTGAGCGGAGTTTTACGTGTCTGGGCACGGAGGATAACGGACGCTTGCGTTTGCGTAAGTTGGTGGCCGAGGTTCGCCCCGAACTTGTTCCGAGGGCGGCCCGGATTTTGCTTAAGGCGGGCCGATGCGATGCGGCGATGGGCCTGGCGGACGCCTTTTTGGACCGTGAAGCGGTCCTTGAACTTGCTGGACAGTATGGGGTCGATCTTGCTCTGACGGGGCACGGGGCCGATATCTGCCGAGCAGCGTTGGGCACGATCGATGCCGACGATCCGGCTCCAGAGCCAACGCCTGCCGAGGCGCTCGGCGTATATCTGGCAGCGGTCAGTGTGTCCAATACAAAGCTTGCTCGCTATATGGCATCGGTCATCGAGCGCGGGGGCGAACGGGCGGCCTGCGAAATAGACCCTGTTTCATGGAGGGTGGCCCAGACACTGACGGCTGTTTGCTATGGGGACAACGGGCTTGGGCTTCCTACGAACCTGGCCGTGCCAGAAATAGAGACGTCCCACACCGCACTCGATATGTTGTCTGCGCATATTGAGGTCAAGCGCTGTCTGACAGAGCGGGGAAATGACGGCGGCGTTCTACAGCAACTCACAACGAGCAAGGCCTACGACTGCGAGCTCGATATCGCGGGGATTGTTATACGGGCCGATAGCATGCTGGTGGAGCTCTTTGACGGGTCGTTTGCGGGAACCGACGAGCGCGACGACGAGATGACGGTGGTGCGGGAGGCGCTCGAAGTACGCGGGCTTAAGGCGATGGCTATCTGGGTGCGCATGGTGTTGGCGGCACGGCGGCTCCTTTCCGGCTTGCCGGTAACCGACGACGCGGCGTTCAACGAGCTCGATCGTTTTGCCGTGCGCATACGCGACAACCAGATTCAGCTGTTTGGCCTGTTGCTAGAAGGCTGGCAGTCGCTGGCAGAGGGACGGCCGGTTAATGCAAAGTTCCGTGCGGTCCAAGTGCTCAAACTTGCCGAGGAGTCGATTGCGTACATGCGCGATAACGCATTGCTGCTGGAGCGCGCGGCATATCTACGTAACACCTCGATGGTTTCGGTGCGCGAGGAAGCGGAGTTACTCGATATAAGCCAGACACAGGTTGGTGGCGCAGAAGCCTGGATGGTGGCGCTGCATTTGGCTTGCGCGGGGCGAGATAGCGATCTTGCGGCCTGGATGTCCATGAATCGTGCGGGGATTCTAGAGCCATCGTATCGGCTCTTTGCGCGCCTTGCCATGCATTGTCTGGGCGAGCCGGCGGCCAGGATACGCAAGAAGCTTCCCGTGCGCGAGCTGTCGCGGTACTCGTTGCGCGACGATTTGGAAGGGGAGGGCGAGCGCCTGTTCCAGGCTGGCGAGGTTGAAGCCGTTGATGCCATCGACCATATCGAGATCCGCATGTTCGGGGCGTTTCGCGCCGAGCGCGACGGGTTTCCCATCACGGATAAAATGTGGCGCCGCAAGAAGGCGGCGACGCTTGCCGAGCGGCTTGCGCTGGGTATGGATGCGCTCGTCGATCGTGAGACGCTGGCCATGGAGCTGTGGCCCCATGCCGAGTTCAATAGCGCCCGCAACAACCTGTACTCGACGATATCGCGCTTGCGGTCGGCTTTGGGGCCAACGCCGGATGGCAAGTCGTGTGTGCTCATCCAAAATGAATGCATCGGACTCAACGGCGACTACGTCAAGACCGATGTACGGCTGTTTGACCAGATAAGCCGCGAGGTTTTGGGAAATCGCACGGGTGCGCGCGGGCCCCATCTGGTCGAGTTGTGCCTTAAGATTGAGCAGCTTTATGCCGGACCGCTGTATGTTCCCAATGGCTGTAATCCCACCTACTTTTTGCGTATGCGACGCATTATGCAGTCAAAGTACATCGATTGCATGATTAAGGGAGCAAATGCCGCTCTAGAAGAAAACGACCTGCAGTCGGCGATTTGGCTAGCGGAGTCGGGGCTTCGGCAGGAAACGGCGCGTGAGGATATGGTGCGCTGCGCCATGCGCGTCTACAGTGCGGCGGGGCGGCGGCGCGATATCGTTGAGCTATACAGCGGGCATATGCACCACCTGAGGGAGCAGGTCAATGGCGTGCCCGAGCCCGAGACGCGGCGTCTATACGAGCGCTTGGTGGAGGGTCGGCTCAATCGCGTGCTGGTCGAGCGATAAAAAACGGGCGCCCGAAGTACTTGGGCACCCGTAAGCTTGCTATGTGTTGGCTCGCCGGATCATTGGCTCTTAGACGAGCTTGATCTTCTCGATGTCCTTGCGCGAGGACTCGCGATACAGCGAGAACTTGCGGCCGATGACCTGGACGACCTCGGCGTGGCAACGCTCAGCGAGCTCTTCGGCGGCCTCGCGGGCGGAAAGACTGGAGCCATCGAGCACGGAGCACTTAACAAGCTCGTGCTTCTCCAGGTAGGCGACCGTTTGCTCGACGGTGCCCTCGTTGACATCGGACTTGCCGATGATGATGGCGGGGTTGAGGTGATGGGCCATGCTGCGAAGCTGCTTGACCTGGGCTCCTGTCAGTGCCATGGGTTCTCGCTTTCTATGTATGGGGCGCCCCGCGACGGGGCCTTAATCTACGTGAGCTGTCCCACGATAGCGCAGGAACGGCGCGGTGTGGAGCGCATTTGCCCAGTTCAAAAAGAATGCGGATGCCGAGTGAGTGGGCGGTGCGGGCTGCAAACAGGCTATGAGCTGGGCGCAGAGACCGGCTCCCATGCAATAAACGCCCAACGAACCTTGCGGACATGATCGAGCATATAGCGCCCCTGCGGCACGCCCTTGGAGCCCGGCTCACCGGCATGGGGGTTCTCAATCATGTGTTGGGCGATGTAGTCACGCAGGCGGTCGATCTTATCCTCGTTGCCACGCTCGAGCATACGGGAAAAATCCGCTACGCCCGCTTCAAGGTTATCGAAGGTATCGCGACGAGGCGATTCAAAGTACGTAACCTGCGGCAGGGCACCCATCTGAATGAGGATATTAAAAGCATACACAAAGCCATTGCTGCAGGTAACCGAGGCACCGATGGCGTTCATAAGGTGCAGATCATAGCGCGGGCTGGAGTTGGCGACCATCGTGACAGCACAACGCCGACGAGCCGTACGATCAAGCTTGGCAAGCGCACCTTTTAGATTGGTCGTCGTAACCGACCGACTGGCAAAGGCAACATCCACCGCCTTCGCGACCGGTCCAACCAAATCCCAATCATCATCCCAAGCAAGCTCAAGCGGCGTAATGCGATCCTCGAGCCCGTAGTACTCAATGCCGGCATCAAGCGTGCCCAGCATGGCGGGGGAGAAATCAGCGGCAATCACGGGATGCCCGTCTTGCGCAAGCGGAATAGCAATCGACCCAGCCCCGCACCCCATATCCAGCACCGATTCACCAGGCTTTAACGCCAACAGCTTTATAAAATCCCGGGCATACGGAGCAGTCTCAAGCGGCCGAAAATGCCGAGCCCTTTTATCCCACTCAAAAGAACCATCAGCCCGATGCCGAGCGGTCTGCAGACGCATCCATTCGCCATTCCAATCCGCAGAAAGCAGCTCAGCGCGAGCATCCCCATCAACCACGGGCCAACCTCCTAGCAACAAAAAAGCGACTCCTCCCAAAAGAAGAGCCGCAACCAGCATATATCAGATAGAACCGATCCAACGCCAAACCGCCCTCACAACCAAGGCGGGCAGGAGCGAAGCGACTGCCAAAGGGATAGAACCCAACCGAGGTCCCGTTGTGCGGGAGCCCCGGGGAGGGCAAATATATAAGGTCGATCGCGAGTTCCGCACGAGCCGGAGAGCACTTAATGTGCTCTCCGTGCGAGTCAGGACTGTCCGAGCAGGCGACCTTATATATTTGCCCTCCCCGGGGCTCCTCGCCAGTCCCCCTCAGCTAGTTCTTCAGCGAGTTCAGCGGCGCCGGGAAGCGTCCACCGCGGTGGGCAAGCACGGTGCCGGCGTTGGGGTTCACCGGCATGATGGGCGCACGGCCGAACAGGCCGCCGTACTCGACGCAGTCGCCCACGCCCTTGCCGATGGCGGGAATCACGCGGACGGCCGTGGTCTTGTTGTTGATGACGCCGATGGCCATCTCGTCGGCGATGATGCCGGCGATGGTCTCGACCGGGGTGTCGCCGGGGATGGCGATCATGTCCAGGCCAACGGAGCACACGCAGGTCATGGCCTCGAGCTTCTCGAGCGAAAGCGCGCCGGCTTCGACGGCGGCGATCATGCCGGCATCCTCGGACACGGGGATAAAGGCGCCCGAGAGACCGCCCACGCTGGAGCTGGCCATGACGCCGCCCTTCTTGACGGCATCGTTGAGCATGGCGAGCGCGCAGGTCGTGCCGGGGCCACCGCAGGTGCCCACGCCGATGATCTCGAGGATGCGGGCAACGGAGTCGCCGATGGCGGGCGTGGGAGCCAGCGACAGGTCGACAATGCCCTTCTCGACACCCAGGCGATGGGCGGCCTCGCGGCTCATGAGCTCGCCGGCACGGGTGATCTTAAAGGCGGTCTGCTTGATCTTCTCGGCGACTTCCATCATCGATGCGGAATCGGGCAGCGTCTCCAGGGCTGCGGCCATAACGCCGGGGCCCGAGACGCCTACGTTGATGACGGCGTCGGCCTCGCCACCGCCGTGGACGGCGCCCGCCATAAACGGGGAGTCCTCGACCATATTGGCAAAGCAGACAAACTTGGAAGCGCCGACGGAGTCCTGGTCGGCCGTGAGCTTGGCGGCGTCGATGATGGTCTGCGCAGCCATGAGTACGGCGTCCATGTTGATGCCGGCACGCAGACTGGCGACGTTGACGCTGGAGCAGACGCGGCTCGTGGTGGCGAGCGCCTGCGGGATGGACTGGATGACGCGGCGGTCGGCGTCGCCAATGCCCTTCTGGACGAGCGCGGAGAAGCCGCCCAGGTAATCGATGCCGAGCGTCTCGGCCGCGCGGTCGAGGGCATGCGCGATGGGGGTGAGGTCCTCATCCTTGCAGCACGCGGCGATCTGCGCCACCGGGGTGACGGAAACGCGCTTGTTGACGATGGGGATACCGTACTCGCGCTCGAGGTTCTCGGCGGTCTCGACCAGATGCTCAGCCGTGTGCGTCACGTGGTCGTAGATCTTCGTGCACATGCGGTCGAGGTTCTCGTCACCGCAACCCATGAGCGAAACACCCATGGTGATGGTCCTGATGTCGAGGTTCTGCTCCTCAACCATGCCGCGGGTTTCCGCGATTTCTGCGGGCGTGATCGCCATCCTTGCGCTCCTATCTGCCAAAACGAGCATAGTTCTTTCTATTTTAACGTGCCGCACGTGCCAAGTGGCGCATGCGGCACGTTTTGGTGCTCGGTTGTTTCCGTTGTGTTACTGCCCAAAGACCTCTTCGGCGATGCGCGCGCTCTCGGCGGCATCCTTGGCGTAGTAGTCCGCGCCGATCTGCTTGGCGTATTCGGGGGTGAGCACGGCACCGCCTACGATGATCTTGACGCCCGGAACCTCGGCATGAAGCAGCTTGATGGTCTCCTCCATGGCCACGACGGTGGTAGTCATAAGCGCCGAGAGGCCGACGAGTTTGATATCGCGCTCCTTGACGGTCTTGAGTACCTCCTGCGGATCGACATCGCGGCCCAGGTCAAAGACGGTGTAGCCGTAGTTGTCGAGCAGCATTTTGACGATGTTCTTGCCAATATCGTGGATGTCGCCCTTGACGGTGGCCACGCAGATCTTGCCCTTGTCGGCAATCTCGCCGGCGGGCATCAGGCGTTTGATGGTGTCGAAGCCCACGCGTGCGGCCTCGGCCGAGGCCATGAGCTGCGGCAAGAAGAACTTGCCCTGGTCAAAGAGGACGCCAACCTCGTCGAGGGCGGGGATAAAGTGATTGTTGATGAGGTCCATGGCGTCGTGGTCTGCCAGCAGACGCTCGGTCTCGGCAGCGATCTCGCCTTTGCGGCCCGAGACGACCATGCGACGAATCGGGTCGTCGTTGCCGTCGGTGCCGGCGGTGCCCGCGGCAGGCGCGGCATCACTCGATGCGGCCTGAGCCGCTGCCGGGTTGGCGGCGATCTTGTACGGATCGGTCCAACCGGCATAGCGCTCGATGTATCCGGTCGAGCCCTCGTCCTCAACGCTCAGGACGCGATAACTGTAGACGGTATCCATAAAGCGCTTGGAGCCCGGGTTCATGATGGGGGCGTCCAGGCCCGCGCCAAAAGCGGCAGCCAAAAAGACCGAGCCCAGCAGCGGGCGGGCAGGCAGGCCAAAGCTGATGTTCGACACGCCGAGCGCGCATTTGACGTCCAGACGCTCCTTGCACAGAGACATGGCGCGCAGGATCTGCTCGGCCTGGCGTTGATTGGTCGAGGCGGTCATGACCAGGCAGTCGATGAGGATGCGGTCCGGTCCGATGCCGTAGCGGGCAGCCTCGGCCACGATGCGCTCGGCGATGGCAAAGCGGGCCTCGGCGGTATCGGGGATGCCGCCTTCGTCGAGCGTAAGTCCGACAACGTTGGTGCCGTAGTGGGCGACCAGCGGAAAGATCTCATCCATGATCTGCTGCTTGCCATTGACCGAGTTGATGATGGGCTTGCCGGCGTAGCGGCGCACGGCGGCCTCGACGGCTGCGGGGTCGGTGGAGTCGATCTGCAGCGGCAGCAGCGTGGAGCCCTGGAGCTGTTCGGTCGCCTGTTGGATAATCTTGACCTCGTCGATCTCGGGCAGGCCGACGTTGACGTCCAGGATGTCGGCGCCCTGCTCCTGCTGGCTGATGCCCTGGCTCACAACGTAGTCCAGGTCGCCGTCGCGCAGGGCCTGCTGCAGGCGCTTTTTGCCGGTGGGGTTGATGCGCTCGCCGATGACGGCGATCTTGTGGCCGTCGCAGGGAAGGTCCACGACCGTTTGGGCGCTCGTGACCGACATGCTGGGCTTGCGGCGGCGCGGGCTGGGCGTGTGGTTGTCGATAAGCGTGCGCAAGGCCGCCATGTGCGCCGGCGTGGTGCCGCAGCAGCCGCCCACGACGCTCACGCCGTCGGCGATCATGCCGGCGACGGCCTCGGCGTATTCGGGGGCCTGGATATCAAAGACGGTGTTGCCGTCGTCGTCCACGTGGGGCAGTCCTGCGTTGGCCTGCACCATAACGGGCTTGTCGGTAACGGTGAGCATACGTGCGGCGAGTCCTCGTAGCTCGGCCGGTCCCTGGCTGCAGTTGATGCCCAAAACGTCGGTGCCGATAGCGTCGAGCGTGATGGCGGCCACCTCGGGACTCGTTCCCAGGAAGGTGCGACCGTCTTCCTCGAAGGTCATGGTGGCAAAGACGGGCAGGTCGGAGTTTTCGCGGCAGGCGAGGACGGCCGCCTTGATCTCGGCCAGGTCGGTCATGGTCTCGATAATAAAGAGGTCCACACCCGCGGCGACGCCGGCGCGCACTTCCTCGGCAAAGAGGTCGTAGGCCTCGTCAAAGCTGAGGGTGCCCAGGGGGCGCAGCAGGGCGCCGATGGGGCCGATGTCGCCGGCGACGTAGCGGGCGCCGGCCTCGCGGGCGCAGGCGACGGCCGCGGCAAAGACGTCTGCCACGGTGGCGGCACCGTCGAGCTTGTGGGCGTTGGCGCCAAAGGTGTTGGCGGTGATTACGTCACAGCCGGCCTCGACGTACTGACGCTGGATATCGGTGATGACCTGGGGCTCCTCAAAGTTGAGCAGTTCGGGCAGGGCGCCGGCCTTCATGCCGGCGGCCTGCAGCATAGTGCCCATGCCGCCGTCAAACAGCAGGTGCCCCGTGCCCTCGATGGCGGCGCGCAGGCGATCGTCCTTAATGCGCAGATCGTCGATCGTGCGCGTCTTGTACGTGGCACCGTTGCGACGTGCGGCATCAACGGGCGCCGCCAATGCAGTGCCGTCAGAATCATGAGTGATAAGCGGAGTAAACATCGAGGGCTCCTAATGGCTGGAATAGCAGGTGGTGTGGGCGGCGCGGAAGCGGCAGTGTTCGCGCATGCGGCAGATATTGCAGGTGGGGCGGCTCTGGGCGTCGTGGACCTCGCCGTCAAACAGACCGATCACCGCGGTCACGCTTTTGGTGGGCATAAGCAGGCTGGTGGGCGTGACGGTAAGCCCGATGAGCCGCGTGGCGTTGAGCGCATTGACGATCGAGCGCTGGGCCGAGAGCGGGCAGTCGCCGTAGCCGGGACTAAAGCGCCAGTTGCCGGCGAGCCCATGAACGGCGGCGTCCGTCTTGACCTGCTGGTCCATTTGCTCAACGGCGGCTTCCACGTAAGCGGAGCACGCGGCGTCGAGCACGGCGCCCTCCAGGGGATGTTGGGCTCCCGTGGTGCGCAGGCGACGCTCGGCGTCCATGCCGAGGGTGCATGCCATGAGCGCGGCAAAGCGGGCGTCTTTGAGATGTCGATAGATATCGCGACCGCGCAGCTCAACGTTGGTGCCGACCAAGCGAATGCAAGGCTCACTTTGTTCGTCCACGCCCGTGGCATCGATGGCAAATACGCGGCGCACGCCACGGGGCTCAATGTCCAGTTCCAGACGTTCAACGACAAGCTCAATACGTCGTGACAGTTCGGGCTCAATCTGCTGGCCGCCGTAACCCAGATACCGCAGCATCTCGGCGCGGTCGACACGGGGATGGTGCGCAGCATCGACACGGTAAAGCGCCGGCGACGCAAGGTCGGCCGGCACTTCGACAGCGGTTGTATCGATGTGCGGTTTTTCCATTACCCCAGGCGCTCCATAATGGTCGCGGCGATCGCAGGACGGTTCATAGTGTACAGGTGCAGGCCGTCGGCGCCGTGCTCCTTGAGGTCGCAAAGCTGGCGGGCTGCATAATCTACACCGGCTGCCTGCAGGCTCTCGGGGTCATTCTCGTACTTGGCGAGAATCTTGATGACGGGGGAGGGCAGCGACGCGCCGCACATAAAGACCATGCGGCTGATCTGTGACTTGCCCATAAACGGCATGATGCCCGCGGTAATGGGCACGGTGATGTCGGCCTTGTCGGCAAGCTCGCGAAAACGGTAGAAGCACTCGTTATCAAAGAAGAGCTGCGTCACAAAGAAGCTCGCGCCAGCGTCCTGTTTTTGCTTGAGGTGTTCGACCGAGAGGTTGAGATCCTCACAGGCAATGTGGCCCTCGGGGTAGGCTGCGGCGCCCACGCAAAAGCCGGCGTCGACGAGCTCGGGGATGAGGTCGCGGGCGTAGGCGTAGTCGGAGGCGGGCTTGTCGTCCTCGGTTGCGCCGGCAGGGAGATCGCCACGCAGGGCCAGGATGTTTTCCACGCCGGCGGTGCGATACTCGTCGATCTTGGCGGCGATATCGGCGTGCGAGCGGCCCACGCAGGTAAGGTGTGCCACCGAGGGCGTGTCGAATTCGCTCGTAATCATATGCGCGATGGGGGCGGTGGCGGCACCGTTGCCCGAGCCGCCGGCCGAGCAGGTGACCGAGACAAAGCTCGGCGAAAGCTTGCACAGATTGCCTGCCACTTCGCGAGCCGTGTCGAGGGTCAGCTCGCCCTTGGGCGGGAACATCTCAAACGAAATGGGCGCGGTGCCCTGGGATGCTGCCTGCTTAAAAACCTCGTCGACGCGCATATCGTGCTCCTCTAGATACGTAATAGTGTGATGTGTTGTAAGGATTCTACAGCACCACTGTGCCACGGTGGAGTTTCACTCGCTATTTGAGGATACCAATCAAAGATGCCTTGCTATCGGCTTTCTCTATAACAGAGCGGCTAATCTAGGCACGGACTATAAAGACTGGTATCTGATGCAAAATACCAGTTAATAGAGCTCCATCCCAAATTGGCTACCCTTAAACCATGGGGAGAGGTCTGCTATTTATACAGTTGATTGGCTGTTGAGGGTGGCAACGCCGCCTCGATAGGGTAACCTCATTGATTGGTTTCGCGACAGCAACATAACGGTAATGTCGCGGAAACACGGCGAGTCTAAGCTATGACTCGTTCGTTAGTAATCAACACCGCTTCTCACGCGGTGCCGATACGAAGGGAGTTCCGTATGGCCGATCTTACTGACCGCTTCGGGACCATGGTGTTCTCTGAGGAAGTCATGAAGGACTACCTCCCCAAGGACATTTGGAAGCGCCTTGCTGCAACCCTCGAGGGCGGCGAGCCGCTCGACCTGGACGTGGCCAACGCCGTTGCCCACGCCATGAAGGTCTGGGCCATCTCCAAGGGCGCGACGCACTACGCGCATTGGTTCCAGCCGCTTTCGGGCATTACTTCCGAGAAGCACGACAGCTTCTTGGAGCCCAACCACGACGGCACCGCCATTACCAAGTTTACGGGCAAGAACCTCATCCAGGGCGAGCCCGATGCCTCGAGCTTCCCCAACGGCGGCCTGCGCGCCACCTTCGAGGCCCGTGGCTACACCGCCTGGGATCCCACCAGCCCCGCCTTTATCAAGGACGATGTCCTGTGCATCCCCACGGCTTTCTGCTCCTACACGGGCGAGGCCCTGGACAAGAAGACCCCGCTGCTGCGCTCCATGACCGCGCTCTCGCGTGAGTCCAAGCGCGTTTTGGCGCTGTTTGGCAAGACGCCCAAGAAGGTCGTTCCTTCCGTGGGCGACGAGCAGGAGTACTTCCTGATCAAGAAGGACGCCTACCGCAAGCGCAAGGACCTGGTCATTACCGGCCGCACCCTCTTTGGTGCTGCTCCATGCAAGGGCCAGGAGCTCGAGGAGCACTACTTTGGCGCTATCCGCCCCACCGTCTCGGCCTATATGAAGGACCTGGACGATGAACTGTGGGCGCTTGGCATTCCCGCCAAGACCAAGCACAACGAGGTCGCACCCTGCCAGCATGAGCTCGCCCCCGTCTACGGCGAGGTCAACGAGGCCATCGACCAGAACCTGGTCATGATGGAGAAGATGAAGCTCATCGCCTCCCGCCACGACTTGGTCTGCCTGCTGCACGAGAAGCCCTTTGAGGGCATCAATGGTTCGGGCAAGCACAACAACTGGTCGCTTGGCACCGAGTCCGAGAACCTGCTCGATCCGGGCGACACCCCGCTCGACAACCTGCAGTTCATCGTCTTCCTCACCGCGGTGATCGAGGCCGTCGATAACTATCAGGAGCTCCTGCGTGCCTCTGTTGCCTCGGCCGGCAACGACCATCGTCTGGGCGCCAACGAGGCTCCTCCGGCGATTATGTCCATCTTCCTGGGCGACCAGCTTACCGAGGTCGTCGAGAAGATCATCGATGGCAAGGCTTCCGTCCATGCCACGCGCGGCGTGCTCGACCTGGGCGCCGATACCCTGCCCAAGCTGATGCAGGACAACACCGACCGCAACCGCACCTCCCCGTTCGCCTTCACCGGCAACAAGTTCGAGTTCCGTGCCTGCGGCTCCGAGCAGAACGTCTCCGACTCCAACCTGGTGCTCGATGCCGCCGTGGCCAAGTCGCTCAAGTCCTTCGCCGACGCGCTTGAGGGTACGCCCGAGGATGAGTTCCAGGACGCCGCGCTCGAGTACTGCAAGAAGGTCCTGACCGACCACCAGCGCATCCTGTTTTCCGGTGATGGCTACTCCGACGAGTGGCCCGTTGAGGCCGAGAAGCGCGGCCTTGCCAACAACAAGACCACGGCCGATGCCCTGCCCGCCTTTGTTTCCGATAAGGCTATCGCGCTCTTTGAGGAGACGGGTGTCCTGACCAAGGCCGAGGCTCAGTGCCGCTACGACTGCAAGCTCGAGAAGTACAACAAGCTCATGAACATCGAGGCCACCACGATGGTTCGCGAGGCGCGTCGTACCTATCGTCCGGTCATTACCGCCTATGCCACCAAGGTCGCTAAGGGCCTTGAGACTATTCGTGCCGCCGGCGCCGAGGCCGCCATGCAGTGCGAGCAGAACACGCTCAACAAGCTCTGCAACGGTATCACCACCATCAACGACTCCATCAAGGCGCTCGACGCCGTGCATCAGAAGGCCGAAGCCCTCGATGGTCAGGAGCAGGCCAATGTGTATGCACACGAGGTCGTTCCCGCTATGGATACGCTGCGCGCCGCCGTGGACGCCATGGAAGAGATCGTGGCAGCCGACTACTGGCCGGTCCCGACCTACGACGACATCCTGTTCTACGTGTAGAGCGTAACTGACATATCGTCACGGCATTGAGCCGGGGTCCGCATCGTGCGGGCCCCGGTTTTTGTTTGCGAAGGACGCTTTGAAGCCCGTTTTACAACTGATTCGCCCATGCAATAAGGGGTCGTGGGCAAAAAATGCCAAATATGAGTACTGTCACAAGTCCTGTAGCATTATCTATTTACAAAATATGGGTTGTTACGCAACATATGTCCAAGTACATAGCTGATAAACGCCTGCAATTCTTCCGCCGTAGGACCCCTGGCGTCTAAATCGCCTTCTGATGGCATGAAATCGCTGTTACTAAATTGGTAACAGTACTCATATTTGCTATTTTTTGCCCACAGGCCCTTGGACGACAGTGTGATTTAATGCCCTCGGGGTTCGAATCCCGGCGTTGGGGAAGAAAAAAGCCCGTCGCCGCGAGGGCAACGGGCTTCTCGATTTAAATGGTGCCCCCAGCGGGATGTCCGCGTGCGGCTGACGCCGCCCGCTTTCGCCGCGTCGCTTCGCTCCTTGCGTGCTGCGCTGGAAAACGCTTCGCGTTTCCTCAGCTCCGCACCCTGTCGGGTTCGAATCCCGGCGCATGGGTAGCAAAAAGCCCGCTACCGCGAGGGTAACGGGCTCTTCAATTCAAATGGTGCCCCCAGCGGGATTCGAACCCGCGATATCCACCTTGAAAGGGTGGCGTCCTTGGCCGCTAGACGATGGGGACAGCGGGAAAGAGTATAGCAGACTTTTTTAGCCGTTCACATATCGTTGGCAAACTGAAAAACCACCACAAAGGTGCCTGTCCCCTTTGTGGTTGTGAGGTGCTAGGGGAGGAGCTTCATGGCGGCGTCGTGGGCGGCGTGCTCGTAGGTGTCGTCGAGGGTTTTGAGCGGCAGCAGGGCCGTGGCCTGCGCGTCGCCACGGCGCTCGAGGGCGTGGGTAATGAGCCAGTCGGCGAGTTCGGGGTTCTTGGGCAGTGCCGGTCCGTGCAGGTACGTGCCGATGACGCCCTTGTAGATGAGGCCCTCAAGACCATCATCGCCGTTGTTGCCGGTGCCCGTGACGACGGACGTTCCGAGCGGCGTGGCATCGGCGTCCAAAAGCGTGCGGCCGCCATGGTTCTCGAATCCCACAAAGGGCTCGGGTGCCAGGTCGGTTTTGACGGCTACGTTGCCGATCAGGCGGTCGGAGCCGCGTACGGTTTCGGCGGCAATGACCCCCAGACCCTCAATGCGATTCTCACCCATATAGTACGAACGGCCGAGCAGCTGATAGCTGCCGCAGATGGCGAGCAGCGAACCGCCATCCTCAACATAGGATGCGACCTTGTCTTTTTGAGCGAGCAGCTCGTGTGCCACGGCTAGCTGGTCGCGGTCGGAGCCACCACCCATCATGACGATATCGGCATCGGTGAGATCGAGTGATTCGCCCATACGGACCTCGTCCACGCGCACGGGAATGCCACGCCAGGCGCAGCGGCGCTCGAGGGCGATGACGTTGCCGCCGTCGCCGTAGAGGTTAAGGGCATCGGGATACAGGTATACGATGCGCAGCGGGCGCGAAAGCTCGACTGGCGCGATGCCGACGGGGACGGCACTGCCATCGGCACACGTTGCAGCGCGGGCAGCAACCGTGGCTGCATCGGCACCCTTCAGCCCATCGAGTTCTTTGACCAGCGGCGGGAAGGCCGTGTAGTTGGCGACGGCGTAAAAGGTGTCATCGGCGGCCTCGTCTGCCACGGCGCCAATTGCCTGCGCGACGTCCGAGATAATCGCGGCATCGATGCCGGCGTACTTGAGGCGTACCTGCATGTCGTGCGCACGCGTGCCTCCGGCAAAGGCGACAAGACCCGGTGTGTCGGCGATGCGCTCGAAGTCGACGTCGTAGATCCACGATACATCGTGGCCGTCGGCGTCGTTGTCGTTCAGGAAGAAGGCGCAGAGTCTGCCGCCCGCCGTCTTAATGGACTGGATCTGTCGATCGAAGCCTACGGGATTCTTGGCCAGGTTGGCCTCGACGGTGCGGCCGGCGATATCCCAGCGGCCCATGCGTCCGCCGGCGGGGACGTAGGCATCGAGCGTGGGCTGCAGGTGCGCCGTATCCACGCCTAACTCATGTGCGGCAAAGAATGCGGCGGCAACGTTATAGACCATGTACAGACCGTTGTAGCGTGTGGCGATGTGTACGGCAGCCGCGTCGGGCGCAGATCCAAAGACCAGGTCGAAGCCGTAGCCGTCGCAGCCGAGCTTCACGCCCGTCACACGGCGGACCAGTGCGGGGCGTGCCCAACCGCACGAGGGGCAATGGTATGCGCCAAGCTGGCCGTATTGCACGTAGTCATACTCCAGCGGCGCGTTGCACTGTGAGCAAAAGCGCGAGTCGCTAATACGGTCGGACTCGGTGTTGGTGGCGCCGTCGATGCCAAAGGCGATGCTTGCATTGGGAACGCGTGCGGCGATCGCGGCACACAGCGGGTCGTCTGCGTTGTAGATGAGCGTTGTTGCCGGCGAAAGCTCCAACGCATGGGCGATGACCTCCTGGGTGTGATCGATCTCGCCATAGCGATCTAGCTGGTCGCGGAACAGGTTGAGCAGCACGAAGTACGTCGGCTTGAGCTTGGGCAGAACGCGTACGGTGTAAAGCTCATCGCACTCAAAAACGCCCACGCGCTTGCCACCGGCTCGCTTGAGGCCGCTGCGCGCCTCGAGCAGTGCGCCCACCACGCCCGGCTCCATGTTGTTGCCGGCGCGGTTGCATACCACGGTGGCGCCGCTGGCGGCAACGGCGTCGGCGATGAGGTTGGAGGTGGTGGTCTTGCCGTTGGTGCCGGTGATCACCACGCTGCGGTCGACAAGGGCAGCGAGGTCGCTCAGCAACTCGGGGTCGATCTTCATGGCGATGCGGCCGGGAAGCACGCCACCCTGGCGCTTGAGGACGGAGCGCAGCCCCCAGCGAGCGATATCGCTCGAGGTGCAGGCAAGAGATGAGCGGAGGTTCATGAAACCGTTCCTAACGTAAACGACATGGTCGGGTCGAGTGCGTCACTAAAAACCGTAGCGGCGCGCAAATTCCTGGGCAAGCTGCGACACGTCTTCGCAGGCATTGGCCCAGGGGGCAAAGTCGGGAGTGTCCGAGATAATACCGTCCGCTTCCCAAACGGCCTGGTGCGAAAGATCCCAGGGATCGTGTGGCTCGGGCCGGCAGGGAAGGTACGGTGTCTGGTACATGGGGTTCAGTAAGAAGAACGCACCGCCCTCGCAACGGTTGGCAAACTCACGCAGCGCGCGTGTCGCCGGGCGCATCTTGTTTGTTTTGAACAGCAGAATCGTGCGGGCGAGCAGATACCAAGGAGAGTTCTCGAGCGCGTCAGCCCCGATCTCTTCCTCGAGCTGGTGGGCCAGGGCAAAAAAGCCGTCCTGGTCTTCCAGGCGAGCGAGGGCGAGCAACACGGTGCCTGCGGCTCGGGTGGGGTAGCCTTCCGCCTTAAGAACACGGCGGGCGTAGTTGGCGGCAGCACGGTAGCGAGCGCTCGCCATGCACAGCTGCGAGATGGCCTCGAGTGTGTGAAGCCACCCGATAAGAGCCGGCTCGCTCACGGTGAGCTCTGCCGCCGTCACACCGTCCGTCAAAACCTTATTGGCCCAGTAGTGCGGGGCTTCCATGTCGAACCCGGGCACGCTTTGCTGCAGGTAATCGGTTGTGGTCGCCTCGAGCTTCATCAGGTCGCCCAGGCAGGCGTCAACGGGCGTGTCAGCCAGGATGATGGCGAGCAGCTGGGCATCGAGGACATACGCATCGACGCGGACAATCTTGAGCAGCTCATCGCGCATGTCGTCGAACAGACGATTGCGCGTCTGCTCGAATTCCTCGTCGCTGCCCATGTCCTCGATGCGATGGAGCTCGTCGAGCAGGTGGCGATGAACACCGGCATAGGACAGCAGCGCCTGGGCATGCTCGGACTGCGCGTACTTTTGGGGATTCGCGCTAATGTCGTTATGGACAAGCTCGCGTGCTGCATCGGTGAGCTCGGGGTGCGACGCAACGTAGGCGCGCTCCAGGTAGGCGGGGATGTAGACGCTCGGATCCATTAGAGGTCTCCTCCCTTAAACGGCAAACCCTGCTCGGCCGCCCGCAGTATGCGCTCATCGATTTGGGAACGCACGATATCGTTGGTGGCGACCCAGGCGGCAAAGCTGGCGTTGTCGGGGGCGCCCAGGCCCTCCTGCAGTACCGGCGTCGCCTCGGATAGCGCAAGGACAAGCTCGTCGGTGGAGCCCGCACCCACGTTGACGCGGGCATAGACGCCATCGGGAAACTCGGTTTGGAAGTAGAGCGCCTCGGCCGCGTGCGGACACGAGCGTGCAAGGATACGCAGGTAGTGCTCGGCGCCCTCGTAGTCCAGCTCGCGCCAGGCTGCGCTCATCAGTGCGATGAGCGTCCACGGGTCCAAGTCGCGCTCCGCATCTTTGGGGCGGCGGCGCAGCGGGGTATTCGCGAGGTACGGCACGGAGTGGGCAGAGCGAAAGCGCTTGAGCTCCTCGGCGGGGTATTCGAGCTTTGCCATGGCGAGCATCGCGGTGTGGCGGACACCAGCGGGGTCGTTGGGCGCAAAGTCCAAGCTGCGATTTGCGGCTTCGAGCGACATGCGATAGCGGCCGCTAATGAGGGCGCGCGATGCCAAGGCGGCAAGCCAGCGCAGATAGGGGCGGCGCATAAGGTCGCCTGCGGCCTCGCGCTCGTAGGGGTCCTGAGCCGAGGCGATCTTGAGCGCCAGGTCATGCTCGACTTCATCGCACTTGGACACCAGGTACTGTACGTATTCCTCGTTGGATTCTGCGGTGAGGGCCGTCAGCATGCGCTGGGCATCCCAGTTTGTGGGGTCGAGCGCGGCTGCCTCGCGGAGCATGTTCTCGGCAGCTGCCTCTTCCTGCTCTGCCTGGGCATCGTCAGGGATAAAGGGAATGCGGTAGTCGACGGCTTCGACCACCTTGGCAATGAGGTGCCCGGCGCGGTCACGGTCGTGCACGATGAGTGGTGCGGGGTTGCGGGTGAATTGTTCCATCAGACGCTCTACGGCGGCAGCGTCGGTGAGCGGGATATTGTCGCGGCGCAAGGCCTCAAGAACGAGGCGATGGCAATCCTCTTGAATGGGATCGAATGCCATGGGGCCTCCTTTGCTGCGGTTAGGGTTCAAATGTCTCTATATAAGGTTCTAGTTTACCCGCATGTGGCACACCGGGGGTGCCGCACTTGGACGTGCACCTTTGCACCACGAAGACGGATGTCGCACAAATGTCGGCACCTTGGACGACTGAGTGGTATCACGGTGCCGCAAACGGTCGATTTTTGGCGGCGAACGGGGCGCATTTTGGAGGGGCACAGTCCTGCCCGGGATATGTGGTCAACCTTGATAAAACGTTTGCCCAGCTTGGGAGTATGGATGCCGCACAAGGGTCTTCAGGGATAGAAAAAACGTTTCATCATTGTTGGCTTTAGGTGAATAACTGACCAACCAGAACGGTAAAATAGTGTTTGTCTGAGCGTTGAGACGTTTAGACATCGCGCATTGTCATCGCCGGCAACGCGCAAACCGGTCCTAACGGAGCCAATTGGGTGCTCCGTTATATACGCAAGTCTAAGAGGGGCTTGTTTAGGAGGCACAGTATGGGACGTTTTACCAATCCTCGCGATCTGTACTTTGGTGAGGGCGCTCGCCACGAGGTGAAGAACCTCAAGGGCAAGAAGGCCATCATCGTTTCTGGCGGCAGCTCTATGCGCCGCGGCGGGTTCCTGCAGGACGTCGAGAACGACCTTAAGGAAGGCGGCTTCGAGGTCAAGCTGTTCGAGGGCGTCGAGTCCGACCCGTCCATCGAGACGGTCATGAAGGGCGCCGAGGCCATGCGCGAGTTCGAGCCCGACTGGATTATCGCCATCGGTGGCGGCTCGCCCATCGATGCCGCTAAGGCCATGTGGGTCTTCTACGAGTATCCCGAGGAGTCCTTCGACAACATCATCCAGCCGTTCAGCTTCCCTGAGCTGCGTCAGAAGGCTCATTTCTGCGCCATCTCCTCTACCTCCGGCACCGCTACCGAGGTCACCGCGTTCTCCGTCATTACCGACTACGCCAAGGGCATCAAGTACCCGCTGGCCGACTTCAACATCACCCCTGATGTCGCCATCGTCGACCCCGAGCTCACCTACACCATGCCCGCCAAGCTGTGCGCTCACACCGGCATGGATGCTCTGACCCACTGCATGGAGGCCTACGTTTCCACCTGCGCCTCTATGTTCACCGACGCCAACGCTCTGCACGGCATCCGCGAGATCGTCGAGTGGCTGCCCAAGTCCTATGCTGGCGACCATGAGGCCCGTCAGCACATGCACGAGGCTCAGTGCATCGCCGGTATCGCCTTCTCCTCGGGCCTGCTCGGCATCGTTCACTCCATGGCTCACAAGACCGGTGCTGCCTTCGAGAACGGCCACATCATCCACGGTGCCGCTAACGCCATGTACCTGGGCAAGGTCATCCAGTGGAACTCCAAGGATCCCCGTGCTGCCGAGCGTTACGCTTACGTGGCCAAGGAGATCCTGCACCTTCCCGGCGAGACCAACGAGGAGCTCATCGCTGCGCTCGTCCAGAAGATCCGCGACCTCAACGACCAGCTCAACATTCCGCAGTCCATCAAGGATTACGCGAATGGTGGCGTGAAGGTCGACGCCGAGAACCCGCAGATGGTTTCCGAGGAGGAGTTCCTCGCCAAGCTGCCCGAGATCGCCGCGAACGCCGAGCAGGACGCCTGCACGCCCGAGAACCCGCGTGAGACCAAGGCTGCCGACTTCGAGAAGATCCTCAAGGCCTGCTACTACGACACCGACATCGATTTCTAATCGACTCTTGTTATCGTAACGAGGGGCTCCGCACGTATCCGTACGGAGCCCCTTTCTTTTTTAGAGAATGGGATAGTTATGGCTGCAATTTTCAATAGCCCCAGCAAGTACATCCAGGGTCCGGACGAGCTCGCCAAGCTCGGCTCCTATGTCGAGCCGCTCGGCGCTAAGGCCCTCGTCATCGTGACGCCTTCGGGCAAGAAGCGCGTCGGTGCCAAGATCGAGGGCGGCTTTGCCGAGGCCAAGGCCGAGCTGCTGTTTGAGGACTTTAACGGCGAGTGCTCCAAGGGCGAGGTCGATCGCCTGGTTGCGCTCGCTCGCGACAACGGTTGCGACATCATCGTCGGCGTCGGTGGCGGCAAGATCCTCGACACCGCGAAGGCCGTCGCCTATTACCTGGAGTCCCCGGTTATCATTTGCCCCACCATTGCCTCGACCGATGCACCGTGCTCGGCACTTTCGGTGCTTTACACCGATGACGGCCAGTTCGACAAGTACCTCTTCCTTAAGGCAAACCCCAACATTGTCCTGATGGATACGACGGTTATCGCGGCGAGCCCGGTGCGCCTGACGGTTTCCGGTATGGGCGATGCGCTCGCAACCTATTTCGAGGCTCAGGCGACGCACGATGCCGACGGCGGCACTTGCGCCGGCGGTAAGGGCGGAATGGCCGGCCTGGCGCTCGCCAAGCTCTGCTATGAGACGCTCATGGCCGATGGCGTCAAGGCCAAGGTCGCGCTGGAGAAGGGTGCGCTCACGCCTGCCGTCGAGCATATCACCGAGGCCAATACGCTGCTTTCGGGCATTGGCTTTGAGAGCTCGGGTCTCGCTGCGGCCCATGCCATCCATAACGGCTTGACGATGCTGCCCGAGTGCCACAGCATGTATCACGGCGAGAAGGTCGCCTTCGGCACCATCGTCCAGCTGGTACTCGAGGATGCCCCGACCGAGAAGCTCGAGGAAGTCTTGGGCTTCTGCATTGAGCTGGGTCTGCCGGTCACGATGAAGGAACTTGGCGTTGCCGAGCTTACGCGCGAGAAGGCCATGATTGTTGCCGAGGCCGCGTGCGCGCCCGAGGACACCATGTGCAACATGCCGTTTGAGGTGACGCCCGAGATGGTCGCAAACGCCATTCTGGGTGCAGACGCACTGGGCCACTACTATCTCATGGATGAGTAAATCAAGCTAAGGAAGGGGCAAAGCCAGCAGATGGCTTTGCCCCTTTTTGCTATGGTGCAAAGGGGCAAGGTTACTTTGCACCAATCGTTGTTTGATGAAGGGCGGATTCTCGTATGGCGCTTCCCATGGTTTATGGCGGTCCCGGCCGGTATGTTCAGGGGCCGGGCGAACTGTCGCGTCAAGGCAAGTATTTGTCATGGTTGGGCTGCGCTGCCTATGTCTTGTTTGACCAGGGCACCGAGGATCGGCTGTGCAAGCAGATCGTCGATGGATTTCTGGACGAAGATCTAAGCGAGCCGTTCTTTAAGATTTATGACGGTCCGTGTACGGAAGAGGCCGTTGTCGAAATGGCTAAGGAAGCCCAGGCCGAGTATTGCGACATGGTAGTGGGTATTGGCGGCGGCAAGATGCTCGATATCGCCAAGGCCGTTGCGTTTTATGCCGAGTTGCCGTTGTGCGTATGCCCCACGGCGGCTTCGATGGACGGTCCGTGCAGCGAGATTTCCGATGCCGATCTGCAGGGTGTTGCAAATGCGGTCTTTAGAAACGAGCGCAATATGGCCAACGAGCAGGCCAAGGTGACCAAACAAAAACTCGTGCAGCTCATGTGCGAGGCATAGCTTGGCACTTGATTGACCTTGTGCAATCGAGGCGGCGATAGGCCATGGGCTATTTGCCGCAAAGATGCTCTGCGTGTAATTTGCCCGAGGCGTGGGCCGATAGCGTATCATTATCTCTTGCTTGTTTGCACTGCTCAGGGAGGGGCCGCGCATGGCGCAGGAACACGATCTGTTTGATGACATTATCGAGATCAGCAAGGGTTTCGACTTTCTTAAAAACCCGCTTGGCGGCGTGACCGATGCACTCGATCCGTCGGCGCCGCAGTGGAATCCTGCTGACTACAAGGAGCGTCCGCGCGGCAACACCATTCCGTGCCTGACCTGCAAAAACGAAAAGAGCGGCTGCACCGCGTGCATGGACGTGTGCCCGGTCAACGCTATTGAGGTCGAGGAAGACGCCATCGAGATCCTCGACTCCTGCCGCAAGTGCGGTCTGTGCGCCGCTGCCTGCCCGACCGAGGCGATCATCTCGCCGCGCCTGGCGCCTAAAAACCTGTATGACGATATCGTCTCTGCTGCTACGAGCCACGAGACCGCCTACGTCACCTGCACGCGTGCCCTCAAACGCATGCCGCGTGAAAACGAGGTCGTCGTTGCCTGCGTGGGCGATATTACGGCAGAGACCTGGTTCTCGGTACTGGCCGACTATCCCAACGTGAGTGTGTACCTGCCGTTGGGCGTGTGCGATAAATGCCGCAACACCGGCGGTGAGGACATTCTTGGCGAGGCGATTGCGAAGGCCGAAGAGTGGTCTGGCACGGGTATGGGCCTAGAGGTCGACCCCAAGAGCCTCAAGTGCCATAAGCGCCGCGAGTACGAGCGCAAGGAGTACATGGAAAGGATTGCCCGCACCACGGGCCTGACGGTGACCAAGCTCAACCCGGCGACGGCGGCGCTGGCCTCGGTGACGCAAAAGCTCAAGGCCCATCGCCATCAGATTACCCAGCTGGAGCGCACGCTCAACACCATGTGCGGCACCACGACGACTAAGCGTCGCCGTTCGCTCACGCACGGGCGGCAGCTGGTGCTCTCGACGCTGCAAAACCACCCCGAGCTTGCCCAGAACATGCAGGTGAGCACGCCGGAGTGCGATTTTGACAAGTGCACGTCGTGCGGCGAGTGCGTCAACGTGTGCCCCACGTTTGCCTGTGATCTGGTGGGAAGCGGCCGCTTTGCGTTGGAGTCCACGTATTGCCTAGGTTGCGGAGCCTGCGTCAAGGTGTGCCCCGAGCATGCGCTCAAGCTTGTTGAGCACGACGCGTCCAATCTGGTCGTCGTCGATCCCGAAGCCGAGGAAAAGGCCGCCCAGAAGGCGAAGGCTCACGAAGAAGCTGAGAAGGTCAAGGCCGAAGCAAAGGCCAAGCTCGACAAGATGCTCGATCAGGTGGAGAAGCTTGCGGACTAGCTAAAAGAGCGTAAATGATGGCCGGTGGGACAGGTACTGCCCCACCGGCCAAAAAAGTTGCGGTGGAATAGTTCCCGTTTTGCCCTTAAGCTGGCCATTCTAGGAACTATTCCACCGCAACTAATAAATGGTTAGTTCATGCTGCTTTGGTGGCCGGTTCGACCGGTACCGTTGCGCGTCACGGTTTCATGGAGCAAAAAGAACCCGGGGACCTGTTTGGTCTCGGTGTATTCCATAAGGATGCCGTCGGCGTTGTAGGTCTGCCCGCGTATAACGGCGAGTGCGTTAAAGTCGTCGAGATCGAGCACGCGCGTATCCTCGGGCGTGGGGTGCTCAATCGTTACATCGCGTTTGCCCGTGGCAATCTTAATGCCAAGATCTTCTTCGAGGTAACGATAAATCGAGTCGTTGACAATCTCGGGTGTCAGCCCCGGTACTTGTGAGCTTAGGTAATAGGAGTCGTCGGAGCACACGGCTTGTCCGTCTGCATAACGGATGCGTTTGGCGCGTGTGAGCTCACAGCCTTCGGGAAACCCGGTAATCTTGGAGAGCGCCTTGCTACAGATGAGGAGCTCAAAGACGGTGGTGACAGTCTTGAGCTCAAAGCCTCGGTTGACCGCGATTTCCTTAAAGGTCTCGAGTCCGCCGCCACCACGACTCTTCTCGTCACTGATGTTGCGAATGACGCGCATGCCTTTGCCTTGCTGGGGGAGCACGTAACCATCTGCCGCAAGCATCGAGATGGCGCGACGGACCGTCATGCGCGAACAGTCAAACAGCTGCGTGAGCTCAGTCTCCGAAGGCAGATAACTCTGATAGGCGTATGTGCCGTCGTCAATCGACTGCTTCACGTTGTCATAAATAGTTTGGAAGATGGCTCGCGCCATGACGGTCTCCTAGAGCTGGGTGCGCGAGCAACGGATGAGGGCTGCCCGCGCCGGTGTCGATCGATTTACTTGCTGGGGTCGATTATATATTTACCCATGGCACGCAGAGCTGGGTCTGACAGGATGGCGCCGAGTTCGTCGAGGGAAGCCACCTTGGCGACCATCGAGGATACGTCGAGCCTGCCAGAGTCGATGAGCTCGAGCGCGCGGCGCTGCGTATAAGGGTTGATGTAGGACGAGGTAAGTACAAGCTCCTTCTGGAAGACCTCGAAGGGCTTGACGGTGATTGTCTCATCGGGCTTGGTGAGGCCGAACATCATGACCGTAGCCTTGTGGCCGGCGATCTGGATGGCCTGCTCGATGGTGACGGGCTTGCCAACACACTCGATAACGACATCGACGTTGCCGACGCCCTCCTGCTTCAGGCGGGCCGGGACGTCCTCGTGGATGGAATCAATTGCCAGGTCGGCGCCGAGTTTGAGCGCAACCTCGCGCTTGCCTTCGACGGGCTCGAGCAAGACAACCTTGGTGGCGCCGGCGTTTTTAGCAAGCTGCATCATGAGCAGACCGATCATGCCACCGCCGATAACGACAACTGTGCTGCCGGGCTTGATGTTGCACATATCGATGCCGTGCAAGCAGCAGGCGACGGGCTCGGTCATAGCACCCTGCTCAAAGCTGGTGTGATCGCCCAACTTGTAGACTTGCTGCATATCGACGGAGCAGTACTCGGCAAAGCCGCCGTTAACGGTGGTGCCGTAACCGGTCATATGCTCGCAGTAGTGGTTGATTCCGTCGCGGCAGGGTTCGCAGCAGCCGCAGGGATGGTTTGGGTCGATGCACACGCGATCGCCCGGTTTAAAGCCAGCGACGTCGCTGCCCACGGCCTCGACAACGCCCGCAAACTCATGACCAAGGATCGTGGGCGGGGTAACGTCGGCTGCACCCTTGTCGCCTTCATAGATATGAACGTCGGTACCGCAGACGCCGCAAGCTTTGACGTTGATCAGAACGTCGCGCTTGCCCACGGCCGGCTTTGCCGATTCCTCGACTCTGAGGTCGTGCTTTCCATAGAAGACCGCGCTTTTCATGGTGACTCCTTAACGTGGCGGTGAATGTTGTAATGAAGTATAGGTATGTCTATAGATATAGACAAGCACATCTAGACAAGTAGAAAAGAAATTTATAATGCAGCCATCAGCTATGTCAGATTTAGCAGGCGAAATACTGGACATATACCGTTTACGGCAAATAATCAACCGTTTACCGACCATAGTATTTATACTAACTTGTCTAGATAAGTGATATGATAAAAATGGAAGCGCAAGAAGTCAGGGAAGCGGGCCCACCCGTCCTATTGCACGAGGTACACGCAAACGGCGCGTCTGCGGTCTCGAGTGAAGCCAAAACCGCAGCCGCTCCGAATGAAGAGAGGGGGATTCCCCGTCATGATGCAAAAGATACAACGTTTCGGCGGTGCAATGTACACGCCTGCAATTCTTTTCGCATTTTCCGGAATCGTCGTCGGCCTGGGTACGTTGTTTACCACCGAGGCGATCTTTGGCGAGATGGCCACAGCGGGTCATCTTTGGTTTGATTGCTGGAATGTGCTGCTCCAGGGTGGTTGGACGCTCTTTAACCAGATGCCGTTGCTGTTTTGCGTAGCGTTGCCAATCTCGCTCGCGAACAAGCAGAACGCTCGCTGCTGCATGGAGGCTTTGGCCATCTACCTTACCTTCAACTACTTTGTAAGCACAATCTTGGGGCAGTGGGGCCCTGTCTTTGGGGTCGACTACTCTGTCGAGGCGGGCAGCGGTACTGGTCTTGCCACTATCGCAAGCATCAAAACGCTTGATATGGGCATCATGGGCGCGCTTATCATTTCTGGTATCGCCACGATGCTGCATAATAAGTTCTTCGACACCGAGCTCCCCGAGTGGTTGGGCGTGTTCTCGGGTTCCGTGTTCATCTATATGATCGGTTTCTTCGTTATGGTTCCGGTCGCTCTTATCGCCTGCCTGGTGTGGCCGCATGTTCAGGCTGCTATCTCTGCCTTCCAGGGATTCATCCTTTCCGCCGGTACGTTTGGCGTGGGTGTCTTTGCTTTCTTCGAGCGCGTGCTGATCCCTACAGGCCTGCACCACTTTATCTATACGCCGTTCTATTACGACAACGCGGCGGTCAACGGCGGCATCTTTGCTGCTTGGGCCAACATCCTGCCCCAACTGGCTGCCGATCCGAGCATTGCTCTTAAGGATGCCGCACCCTGGGCTGCCTATACCTGCCCTGGTTGGACTAAGGTCTTCGGCTCGCTTGGCGTCGCCATTGCGTTTTATATGACCGCCAAACCCGAGCGCAAGCAGCGCGTCAAGGCTCTGCTGATCCCGGTCACCCTTACCGCTATGCTTTGCGGTATCACCGAGCCGCTTGACTTCACCTTCCTGTTCATCGCGCCCGGCCTGTTCGTCGTCCACTGCGTGCTCGGAGCGCTCGGCTGCATGGCTCAAAACCTCCTTGGCGTCGTGGGCATCTTCGACGGCGGCATCATCTCGATGCTCTCTTGGGACTGGCTGCCCCTTTGGGCCGCACACGGTCTGCAGTACGCCATCTCCATCCTTGTCGGTCTGTGCTTTACCGCTCTTTGGGTCGTGGTCTTCCGTTTCCTGATCGTCAAGTTCGACTTTAAGACTCCCGGTCGCGAGGATGACGATGTTGAGGTCGAGCTCAAGTCCAAGGCCGACTACAAGCAAAAGCAGGGCGGTGCTGCTGGCAAATCGGTCGCCCAGAGTAAAGATGACGAGCGCTTGGTGCTTGCCGAGAACATCCTCGATCTGCTCGGTGGCACGGATAACATCATCGATGTAACTAACTGCGCTACCCGTCTGCGCGTTAACGTCAAGGACAAGAGCGTCGTTGCACCCGAGGCTTCCTTCAAGGCGATCGGTACGCATGGCTTGGTGGTCCAAGGCCAGTCAATCCAGGTCATCATCGGCCTTACCGTCCCGCAGGTTCGCGAAAAGTTCGAGAGTCTTCTGAAGTTCGAGAGTCTTCTGTAAACCATCGTCCATCGAAACAATCGGCCTTGCAGAGCCGGTATGCACCGCAAGGCCGATTCTAGAGATAAAAAACTCCACTTCTAGGTAACAATTCCAAACCGTACAGGCCGCGTGCGGGGATGGATTGAGCAAGCGGCCAGAATGAGGAGGACATCATGTCCAAGAAAAACTATGCCGTGACCATTGCCGGCGGTGGCTCTACCTTCACTCCGGGCATCGCTCTGATGCTGCTTGAGGAGCGCGACCGCTTCCCGGTCAACAAGGTGACCTTCTACGACAACAACGCCGAGCGCCAGGAGACCGTGGCCAAGGCCTGCGAGATCTACTTCCATGAGAACGCTCCCGAGGTTGAGTTCAACTACACCACCGACCCCGAGACCGCATTCACCGGGACCGACTTCGTCCTTGCTCACATCCGCGTCGGCCTGTACGCCATGCGTGAGCTCGACGAGAAGATTCCTCTCAAGTACGGCTGCGTTGGCCAAGAGACCTGCGGCGCCGGCGGTATCGCCTACGGCATGCGCTCCATCGGCGGCGTCATCGAGATCCTCGACTACATGGAGAAGTACAGCCCCAACGCCTGGATGCTCAACTACTCCAACCCCGCGGCCATCGTCGCCGAGGCCTGCCGCGTGCTGCGCCCCAACAGCCGCATCATCAACATCTGCGACATGCCGATCGACCTCATGGATAAGATGAGCCGTATGTGCGGCATCAAGGATCGTCGCGAGCTGCAGTATAGCTACTACGGCCTCAACCACTTTGGTTGGTGGAGCAAAATCTACGACAAGGATGGCAACGACCTCATGCCGCAGATTAAGGAGCACATGGCTAAGAACGGCTACCTGGACGGCATCGAGCACGAGGCCGGTAAGGAGCAGCATGTCGAGGAGAGCTGGATTCACACCTTCGGCAAGGCCAAGGATGTCTATGCTGTCGATCCCGAGACGATTCCCAATACCTACCTCAAGTATTACCTGTACCCGGACTATGTCGTCGAGACGTCTGATCCCAACTACACTCGCGCCAATGAGGTTATGGACGGCCGCGAGAAGAAGGTCTTTGGCGCTTGCCGCGACATCATCGCCAAGGGTACTGCCAAGGACGGCGGCTTTGAGCCGGATGTACATGCCAACTACATCGTCGACCTTGCCTGCGCACTGGCCGAGAACACGCTCGAGCGCTTCCTGCTGATCGTCCCCAACGATGGCGCTGTGCCCAACTTCGACCCGACGGCCATGGTCGAGGTGCCTTGCATCGTCGGTTCCAACGGCTTTGAGAAGATCTGCCAGGGCCCGATCCCGCAGTTCCAGAAGGGCCTGATGGAGCAGCAGGTTTCCGTCGAGAAGCTCGTTGTCCAGGCTTGGGTCGAGGGCAGCTACCAGAAGCTCTGGCAGGCACTCACGCTCTCCAAGACCATTCCTTCGGCGAGCGTTGCTAAGCAGATCCTGGACGAGCTCATCGAGGCCAACAAGGATTTCTGGCCCGAGCTTAAGTAAGGACTACTGTCTCGAACTCTCACGCATCTCTGCTTCATTTGCGCCGCCGCGGTGTCCGGATTCGCCCGGATGCTGCGGCGGCGCTATACTTATGAAGTTTGAAGTACCTGTACCAAAAGGAGCTGTCGTGTCCCTTTCCATCGGTATCGTGGGCCTGCCCAACGTGGGCAAGTCGACGCTGTTCACCGCGCTTACCAAAAAGACCGGCCTTGCCGCCAACTACCCGTTCGCCACGATCGACCCCAACGTGGGTATCGTCGACGTGCCCGATAGCCGCCTGCAAAAGCTCGCCGACATCGTCAACCCGGGCCGCATTGTGCCGGCTACGGTCGAGTTCGTCGACATCGCAGGCCTGGTGAAGGGTGCCAACGAGGGCGAGGGCCTGGGCAACCAGTTCTTGGCAAACATCCGCGAGACCGATGCCATCTGCGAGGTCGTGCGCTACTTTAAGGACCCCAACGTCATGCGTGAGGTGGGCCGCACGGGCGAGTTCGTCGATCCCGCCGGCGATGCCGACACCATCATGACCGAGCTCATCCTGGCCGACATGGGCACGCTTGAGAAGCAGCTGCCCAAGCTCGAGAAGGAGGCCAAGCGCGACAAGGAACTCATGCCCAAGTTCGAGGTCGCTAAGCGCCTGCTTGCCTGGCTCAACGAAGGCAAGCGCGCCGCATCCATGGAGATGACCGACGAGGAGCGTGCTGCCGCCAAGGGCCTGTTCCTGCTCACCATGAAGCCCATCCTGTATGTGGCCAACGTAGACGAGGACATGCTCAACGAGGACCTGGCGCCCATCGATGGCGTCAAGCCGCTGCCGATCTGCGCCAAGATCGAGGCCGAGCTTTCCGAGCTCGATCCCGAGGACGCTGCCGACTACCTGGAGAGCCTGGGCCTGGAGCAGCCCGGCCTGGACGTGCTCGCTCAGGCTGCCTACAAGCTGCTCGGCCTACAGTCGTTCTTTACGGCCGGCGAGATGGAGGTCAAGGCCTGGACGGTTCGTCAGGGCGCGACCGCCCCGCAGGCCGCCGGTGTCATCCACACCGACTTTGAGCGCGGCTTTATTAAGGCCGAGGTCATTGGCTACGACGACTACATCGAGCTCGGCGGTGAGCAGGGCGCCAAGGCCGCCGGCAAGCTGCGTATTGAGGGCAAGGACTATGTCATGGCCGATGGTGACGTCGTGCACTTCCGCTTTAACGTGTAAGGACGACGTGCATGTTTAAATATGGCAAAAAAGCTGGTTACATGGGTATTGCGCTGCTCGTGCTTGCGGTGATTCCGCTGGTGGTCGCAGCGTGTGTTATCCCCAACATTGGTCCCGAGGTGGCAACAAAGTTTAATGCCGCCGGCGAGGCGACGCGCTGGGGCAAGAGCTACGAGTTGCTGGCACTGCCGGTGCTCAACCTGCTGCTGAGCGTGGCGACGTACTTTACGGCAGGACGCCAGGCTAAGAACAACGAGGACTCCGCTGTGATGGCACGTCTTACGTGCGAGCGCTACCTGCGCAACGGCTGCATCACGGGTGTGTTCCTCAACGTGATCAACGTCTACTTTATGTATTCGGCGATTACTGGAACGGGCTTTGGCTTTGGTTTCTAGCTTGTCCTTTTAGGCAACGAGCCTGCACATATATTCAATGGCTGCTGCGAGGCCGCCGCTCGATCGTGGTTTAAAGACCATATCGGCGGCGGCCTCGTTCTCGTATCCGGCGCCACGAAGGGCGAGTGCGATACCGGCTTCTAGAAGGAGTGGCAGGCCGCGTTGGCTGGTTGCGATTACGGCAGCCTGATTGAGCGGGCAGCTGTGCGTTTGGCATTGAACAGCAAGTTCACCTTGCGCCGGGCAAGGGACCAGAACGGCGGCGACGCGACTTGATAGCAATGCAAATGCTGTGCGCTCATCGGGCGAAAGGCATTCAGCTTCAACGACGACGAGCTTGGGCGGCGCGCTGTTTGTGCGAAGCGTGGCTCGGTACATGCGGACCGAAGAACCCGACATAGAAAACTCCTGTGTATTCGGCAAAACGTAAACTATAGTTTACGTTTATGTTCGGCTCCATTTCAAACTCGGCTGCATGGACGAACGTGCGAAACAGATTCTTGGCAGGCGGGTCGAAGAGACACGCAGGGACCTTGGTATCTCCAAGGTTGATTTTTGTGTGGCGACAGGAATCAGCCGACCCTACCTCGACCGAATCGAAGATGGGACGGCAAATTTTACGCTCAAGGTTCTATTTAAGATCGCGCCCGCACTCGGCATGACGGTGTCAGAGCTTCTCGAGGGTATCGGATAGGGCGTTCCCCCGCTGTATTTGGCGCTCTTTGGGCGGGTCCCCCTGGTTGCGATGTGCAAAATCGCGAGTATTCAGCACCAGTTTGGCCGTAGATGGTAGCTCGAGCGGCTGGCTTTGCCTTTTTGACAGTAGATAATCCACATGCTAAATAAAAATGAGGAATAAATATTTACTAGACGGACCCTTCGTCCTAAAAGTTCGTCTAACAATCGGCCGATTCTATGCCTCCGGAGGAGAAATTGCAGAATACTCCGATTTTTGCACGGCCCGAGGGGGACCACCTGTCGTTTAAGGCTGCGATAAGTGGAGCTGCCTTAGGGATTACGTCATCGGGATGCGGTCGTGGTTGACTTGGCTGTAGAACAGGCGCTGGATCTCGGCGGCATCGCGTGACTGGCCGAGTGCCCACATGGTCTTGGCCACGAGCGTCTCGGTGGTCATGTCGTCGCCGCGCAGAATGCCCGGATGATCGGCGTAAGCACGGCCGACCTCATAAACGCCCAGATCGAGGCCCTCTTCGGGGACCTGCGTGGTCATAACGACGGTGCGACCCGAATCGACCCAGCGGAAAATTGCCTCTTGGAACGACTCGCCGGACTCGCCAAACTCGGGAATACCGCCAATGCCAAAGGTCTCAAGGATTACAGCATCGTAGCTATCGGCTAGGGCGTCGAGGATGCCCGGGTTTACGCCGGGCGTAAGCTTGAGTACAAATACGCGCGGGTCGATGCTGTCGTAGAAATGCACCGGGTTTTCGTCCTGATGCGTGCCGTGAAGCCCGTTGCGCACGATACGGTCATTGCGGATGTAGGCAATGGGCGGATAGTTGACGCTAATGAATGCGTTAAAGCTCATGGTGCGCTGCTTGCGGGCGCGCGTACCGGCAATGGCGACGCCGCCAAACACAATCGACACATCGTGCGAATGCTCGTCGAGTGCATAGAGCAGGCTCTGGTACAGGTTGAGCTTGGCGTCGGTAAAGGGATTGCCCATGGGCTTTTGCGAGCCGGTGAGCACGATGGGCTTGGGGCTGTCCTGAATCAGGTAGGAAAGCGCTGCTGCGGTGTAGCTCATGGTGTCAGTGCCGTGCAGAATCACGAAGCCGTCGTGGTCGGCATAACCCTCGACAATGACGTCGCGGATACGCATCCAGTCGCTCGGGCGCATGTTGGTGCTGTCGATGTTCATGGGCTGCACGACGTCGAGCTCGCAGAGGCCCGAGATCTCGGGGACGCTCTGGGCGAGTTCCTCACCGGTCAGGGCGGGGGAGAGGCCGTTGCCGTCCTCGGTCGATGCGATGGTGCCGCCCGTGGCGATGAGAAGGATGCGCTTCATGCTGGTATTCCTATCGTATTTGCCGCCGCAGAGGCGGAGTCGTTCGGCAGTATTGTGGCACAGAGCGTTCAATGTTCAAACGTATTACATCATCTGTAACGTCTGGTAACACTTCAATTGCCGTCAAATAGGGGCCCAGGTCGTGCGTTTGCCGTGCGCTGATGGCTGCGAGGGACGAGAAACCCCATATAACGTGTACACTATGAAAGTTATTCTCGTTTATTCGCGCGGGTGGGCACCGGCTCCCCGCCAACAAGAGGGGGAACCATGGATCAAAAGGCTTCCGCAAAGGTCCTCGTACTCGACTTTGGTGCGCAGTACGGTCAGCTCATTGCCCGTCGCGTCCGCGACCTCAACGTGTATTCCGAGATCGTCCCCTGCGACATCTCGGCCGACGAGATTCGCGAGATGAACGCCTCTGCGCTCATCCTTTCCGGCGGCCCGGCCTCTGTGTATGCCGAGGACGCTCCGTCTATCGACCCCGCCATCTTTGACCTGGGCCTTCCCGTCCTGGGCTTTTGCTACGGCCATCAGATCACGGCCGTGACGCTCGGCGGCAAGGTCGGCCACTCCGAGGTGGGCGAGTACGGCCGCGCCACCATCACGCGCACGGCCGGCGCCAAGCTCTTTAACTCCACGCCCATGGAGCAAACCGTGTGGATGAGCCATCGCGACGCCGTTTCCGAGGTGCCCGAGGGCTTTACCGTTACCGCCAGCACCGACGTGTGTCCGGTTGCCGCCATGGAGTGCGTCGAGCGCAAGATTTTCACCACGCAGTTCCACCCCGAGGTCAAGCATTCCGAGTATGGTCAGCAGCTGCTGAGCAACTTCCTGTTTGAGATCTGCGGCCTGGAGCCCAACTGGAGCATGGACAACCTGGTCGAGACCATGACGGCCGAGTTCCGCGAGAAGGTCGGCGACGACCGCGTGATTCTGGCCCTGTCCGGTGGCGTCGACTCCTCCGTCGTGGCCGCGCTGGGCGCCCGCGCCGTGGGCAAGCAGATGACCTGCGTGTTCATCAACCACGGCCTGCTGCGCAAGGGCGAGCCCGAGCAGGTGGAGGAGGTCTTCACCAAGCAGTTTGACGTCGACTTTATCCACGTCCACGCCGAGGACCGTTATGCCGAGCTTCTGGCCGGCGTGATCGAGCCCGAGGAGAAGCGCCGCATCATCGGTACGCAGTTCTGGAAAGAGTTCTTCGCGGTTGCTCAGCAGCTCGAGACCGATGGCAAGCCGGTCAAGTACCTGGCTCAGGGCACCATCTACCCCGACATCATCGAGTCCGGCGCTCGCAAGACGGGCGGCAAGACGGCCACCATCAAGAGCCATCACAACCTGATCCCGTTCCCCGATGGCGTGCACTTCGACCTTATTGAGCCGCTCGACCACTTCTTTAAGGACGAGGTCCGCGCACTTGGTCTGGCACTGGGCCTGCCGGGTCACATCGTGTTCCGTCAGCCTTTCCCGGGCCCGGGTCTGGCCATCCGCATCATCGGTGCGGTCGACAAGGAGAAACTCGAGATCCTCAAGAACGCCGATGCTATTGTGCGCGAGGAGCTCGACGCCTACAACCAGCGTCTGTTTGAGCAGACCGGCGAGCGCAACTCCGAGCACAGCTGCTGGCAGTATTTCGCGGTCCTGCCCGACATCAAGTCCGTCGGCGTTATGGGTGACGAGCGCACCTACCAGCGCCCGATCATCCTGCGTGCCGTCGAGTCCAGCGATGCCATGACCGCCGACTGGGCCAAACTGCCTTACGACGTCCTGGCCCGCATCTCCGGCCGCATCGTTGCTGAGGTCCCCGGCGCCAACCGCGTGTGCTACGACATCACGTCTAAGCCGCCCGCGACGATCGAGTGGGAGTAGGCTGACAGGGTTCTGACCTGCACTTTTGAGTGCCGCACTGTGCTCCTGAGTTTCGTTTCGTACGAGAGTTACGGCAAAACCACCAGCGACATTGGTGAGTAAACTCGATTATCGAGCCTCCGTTCCCATGTTGGAACGGAGGCTTTTTCTTTGCCTTTTTACTCTCTTTCACCTGCGATTTCGCGATTTACTCCCCGTGTTTCAAGATGGAAGCGTTTGGTTGCGAGCCACGCCGCTGTGAGGGCCTGAGTCGTCAGGCCCCGCACAGGGGGACCGCGATGGTGGCCACCGCGCCGCCCGAGGGGCTGTTGGCGAGCGAGACGGAGCCCCCGTGGGCGCTCGCGGCCTCGGAGGCGGCGTGGAGGCCGAGCCCGTAGTGGCGGCCTCCGTCGCGCGAGGAGCGGGAGGAGTCGTCTGTGAAGAGGCGCTCGCAGCCGCGTTCGAGGGCGGCGGGAGAGAAGCCCGGTCCGTCGTCGGCCACCTCGATGACGAGGTGGCCGCCCTCGACGTCGCAGGAGACCGCCACGCGCGAGCGCGCGTGCTCGGCGGCGTTGGCCACGAGGTTCGCGGCGGCTCGCGCCAGGGCGGTTCGGTCGAGCGGGGCCTCGGGCGCGCCCGCGACAGCAGGGCCCGTGGCCGCGTCGAGCGTCACGCCTCGCGCCCGGGTGATCTGGGCGGCCTCGGCGAGGACCTGCTCGCAGAGCTCGGCCGGCCGCATGGGGGCCCTCTCCGCCCCGCCGGACCCGCGCGAGGCCTCGATGAGCAGGCGCACGTAGCCGTCGAGCCTTTCGACACTGCCGGCTATGTCGCGCGCGGCGGCCGCGAGGTCGGCGTCTTTCTCGTCTTCCAGCTCCTCCGCCACGAAGTCGGCGTTGGCGCGCAGCACGGTGAGCGGCGTCTTGAGGTCGTGGGCGAGCGACGCCACCTGCTCGCGCTGCCCCCGCTCCGCGGCCCAGCGGGCCTCGAGCGACTCGGCGAGGGAGGTCCGCATGGCGTCCATCGCGGCGAGGACGTCGTTCACCTCGCGCACGTTAGTGCTGCCGACCGCGAAGTCGAGATCCCCCGCGCCGACGCGCCCCGCCGCCTCCGCGAGCGGCGCCATCTTGCGCGAGATCACGCGGCTCGCACGGCGCGCCACGAGCGCGAGCGCGAGCGCGCTTCCCGCAGCGGCGCCGACGAGCATGAGGTTCTGCGGGTTGGGAAGCAGGCCGGCGAGGTCGCGCGAGACCCACTGCGGCAGGTACTCGCTGACGAGTGCGCAGGCCCCGCCGCCCTTGAGCGGGAACGCGGCGTAGGTGAGGCCCGAGCCCCCGCCCTCGATCTCCACTGTGCCCGGATCCGCGGCGAGTGCCGCACGGGCCATTTCCGTCGCGTCCTCGAGCCGCGTGCCCTCGAGGTCTGTCATCAGCACGTATCCGTCCTTATTCAGGATGAGGTAGCGGTACGCCGTCGGCACGTCCTGCTGCCCGCAGACGCCGTCGCGTGCCAGGCCCTCCGCGACCTCGCGCGCATTGGCCGGCCCCCAGCTTGCCTCGTAGACGAAGCCCGCGTCGATCGCCGCGGAGAGCGCCATGAACGAGGCGAGCCACGCCGTGGCGACCGCCGCGAACGCGTAGGCGAAGTAGCGCGCGATGACGAAGGAGAGCGGCATGCCCCCGCGACCTCGCGCCCCGGTCCTCAGAGCTGCCACTTGTACCCCATCCCCCAGACGGTCGCGATCGGATCGGCGCCGGCCTCGGAGAGTTTCCTCCGGGCGCGGCTGACCTGCATGGATATGGCCGCGTCGTCGGCGTCGCTCTCCCAGCCGAGCACCGCCTCGCGTATCTGCGCGCGGCTCATGACCTGCCCGGGGTGGCGGGCGAGGTACTCGCAGATGGCGTATTCGGTGGGCGTGAGCGGCACGGCCTCTCCGCCCACGGCGAGGCCGCGCGCCCCGAGGTCGATCCGCACCTCCCCGAAGGAGAGGGCGTGCGAGCGCGGCCGGCGCTCACGGCGTAGATGGGCCGCGACCTTGGCGCGCAGCTCCGCGGCCCCGAAGGGCTTGCGGACGTAGTCGTCGGCGCCCAGGCCGTAGCCGGCCACGGCGTCCTCCTCGGCCACGCGCGCGGTCAGGAAGATGATGGGCCCGTCGAAGTCCGGGCGGATCTGCCGCACGAGCTCGAAGCCGTCGAGCCCCGGCATCATGACGTCGCAGAGCACGAGGTCGAAGCGCGAGAGGTCCATCTCCAGGACCGCCGTCGGGTCCGCTGCCTTGACGACCTCATGGCCGTCGCGGCCGAGGACGCGCGCGAGCGCGTCGAGGATCGCCCGTTCATCATCCACTGCCAGTATCCTCGCCATGTTCGACCTCCTGAAACTCCCGTCGGCATTGTACTTGCGCCGCGCTCAGCGGTCTAGAGCCCCGCGCGCAGCCGCGGGCGCCTCGGCCGCATCGCACGCGCGGTAGCGCACGCCCGAGCCGCCGCGCGCCTCGATCTCGAGCCAGCCCTCGCCGTTCGACTCCCGTCCGAAGAAGATGAGCTGGAGCTCTCGGACATTGCCCCTGTCGTCCGCCGCGTCCACCAGGTAGACGTAGTTCGCCCCCGCCCCGGTGGCGTCAGCGTAGGAGCTCGCGTGGCTGCCGGGCTCGGGCGCGGGCGCCCACATGGTGATCTCAGGGTTGGGCAGCACGCGGTCGGCGATCGAGCGCAGCGCCGACCCCCAGCCGGCGTCGAGCAGGGCATTCCCGCCCAGGACGAGCGCTACGGAGAGGAGGACTGTTAGCGTCAATATAATTTTCACCATTTCCACCAACGCATTTTCGCCAATCGCGCCAACGCGGATACGCCGGATTCGCCAACGCGGATGTGCCGCTTTCGGCGCCTAGGCGCCCTCCTCCTTCCC
>NZ_JBBNLU010000035.1:0-2622 GCF_040092335.1 Collinsella sp. CLA-ER-H8
GCGAGACGGTAGACGTGTCAATGGAGCTATCGGTGACTACGGGGGCGGAGTAATCCGCGTAGCGGATCTACGCAGCCCTCGTTCACCGATAGCGGAATTGACGCGGCGGGCGAGCACGACATCAGACTTGGTCGAGGGTCGATGGGCACACCTGCTCATCGACCCTTTCCTTGCCTGTGTCACGGCAATGAAAACCTCTGGGATGGGATGGGGGGAATCCTTACCACGACAGGATTCCCCCCATTATGTGCCATGTGCCATGTGCCAGCTGAGGGGGTGGTTCGGAGGGGCGAAGTCCCTCCGTTCGGCGCTTGCGCCGATGGCCCGAAGGACGTGAGCGACGCCGCGAACGGACGAGGGCGGGGGTCAAGGGGGAAACCCCCTTGCACGTGCCAAGCGTAGCTTGGTATAACGTGACTATACCAAAGCCGCTAACGCACCTTTAGGTGGTTCGAACTCGGGAGTTTGACATGACCGTAGCACCCTTGATTGCCATGAAGTCGACCAAATGTGACAGCCTTGAAGCCGTGGGCAAGGAGCTGGACAGACGGGCGCACACCTACGCCAACGATGTTGACCAGAGCGGCCGGCATGTCGGGTACCTGTGCCGCGCGGGGGATGAGAGTCCCGTTCCGCTCGAACAGGCCATCGAGCGCCGTATGGGCGAGCTGAACACCAAGCGGAAAATTAGGGACAACCAAGTCCGCGCGATGGGGTTCATCGTCTCAAGCAACGATGCCTTGGACGAGAAGGACGCGAGGGAGTTTCTGGACAGGTCGGTTCAGTGGTTCGGGGCGCGGTACGGATACGAGAACCTGCTCGCAGCCCAGATTCATCTGGACGAGGGCACCCCGCACGCGCATATCTGGATTGCCCCAGTCATTCGCGGCGAGGACGGTCACGATCGCCTGTGCGCCAAGGAGCTGTTCGCGCCCGACAAGCGGCGGAAGAACGCGGATGGAAAGTGGGAGGTGACGGCCCAGGGAACCATGAGCAGGCTTCAGGAGGACTTCTGGGAGCAGGTCGCGAAGCCCTATGGGTACGAGCGCCCCCTGCGCCACGAGCTGCGCGCGAAGGGCTACAGGAGCCTTGATGCGTACAAGGTGCAGGTCGGCACCACGCGAGCGCTCAAGTCCGAGATAGAGACCCTTGAGGGTGCGAGGGACAAGGCGAAGCACGGGGCGATAACTGCCAAGCGCGAGCTGGACGGTCTCGAGCAGCTTAGGGTTGAGAGCCATGTCAAATTGGGTGCCGTGACCGCCAAGGTCGATGAAAAGAGGGCGCAAGCTGCGGAAATCGACCGCCGAATCGCGGAAAAAATGGCCGAACTCGACCGCTTGGACGGCGAAATCGGCGAGAAAATCGAGCTTCGCAACGAGGTGGGCGACAACCTCCAGCGCGAGCAGCGGCGATTGGAGTCGGTTCGGCAAGCGGCGGGACGGCTTGAGAAAGACGTTGAGGAGCTGGAAGCCATCGCTTACCTCACTGACCAGTTCGACCACGCGGGACGCTTTGAGAAGCGCGGAATCCTCGATGAAATCGCTGCTCGATGCGATGGACTCCGAGGACGAGTTGAGCAGGTCGTTGAGGGAATCAGAGGAGCGGTTGGACGGCTTGAGGTGGCAATTGCGGACCTCGCCAGAAAGCTCGCGCCGAGAAGTGCGCGGATGACAACAAGGGCGCTCAAACGCGATTTGGCGGCCTTGGAGCGCGATTATGGAGAAGACGATGACAGAAGCCCCAAAGCCCGTGCTGCAGAAGCCCGGATGGCTGCTAGGGGTTTGAACGCGAACCGTGGAGATGAAGCACCGCGGCGATCGTGGGGGCAGAGCCGTTAGCACATCGCCGCGCCGGAACGTAAAAGCCCACCGCGCGGACGCGATGGGCTAGAATGTTTGTTGCTGGTCGTTGGTTGCCGCCGACAACCAGCTAATGGAAACGGAAGGTGGTTTCCGTCCCGTACATGACTATTCTAGCAAGACCGCGAGGTCAGGGCTATAGATAGACTTAAAAACGGAGCCACCTTCCATGATTTTGGAGGTGGCTTTTTTCATGGCAGAAGTGGTCAAGAAGCGCTATTGGAACTTCATCGTTTACGAGGACTCGGCACCAGAGGACTGGGTTGGCGTGCTGAAGCGTAGCCATTGCATGTTCGCAATCTCCCCGCAGCACCAGCCAGACGAGGAGTGCAAGAAGCCGCACTGGCACGTGATGTTCTATAGCGGGCATGGCCCGATTACGTTGTCGGCGGCGAAAGCTGCGATTCCCGAGGGCGTGCCGGCAAACGGGTACATCGAGCCGGCGCACAGCCCGCAGGGTAGCCAGCGCTACCTGATTCATCTGGACGACCCCGAGAAGCAGCAGTGGGCGGAAGGCATCAACGCCATCACGGTTCTAAATGGGTTTCCACTCGACTTGACGCGCGAGCTGAGCAAGCCAGAGAAGGCGAAGGTTCGCAGCGCGCTTCTGGCAATCATCCGCGAGAACGGTGTGACCGAGTACGGCGATTTCATCTTTGGGCTGGAAGACCTCGGCGACCCCGACATGCTCGACTACGCTTGCAACCACACGATTTTCTTTTCAAAGGTGATTGATTCACAGCGCAACAAAGCCCGCGATGAA
>NZ_JBBNLU010000036.1:0-35438 GCF_040092335.1 Collinsella sp. CLA-ER-H8
GGCCCCAACTATGGACACATAACCCAGTTCAAGTGTAACTACCGTGTGTACAACTAAAGCAACCCGGCCGGGACGAGGGGTGACGCAAAAGCGTCGCCCCTCGTTTTTAACCATGTCAACTGAACCTGGTTCAGGCTTCAATGCAAGAAGAAGCAGGCCGAGGTCCAGATTTCGGACAAGAAGAGGGCGCTCGCGCGCGAGGCGCGCAAGGCACGCAACCACGCGCTCATGGTCGCCGGCGGGCTCATCGTGAACCACGCGCCGTGCGGCAACTGGAAACGCATCGACTGGGACAGGCTTGCGGCGTGAATCGACCGCCACGGATACAAGATCACCGGCTCCACGCAGCACGGAATCTGGACCCGTAACCTTTCGTAGCCCAGATCAAAATACCGGTTGTTTCCAGAAATCCTCTAGGAGGCGTCTAGATAGAGGATTTCTGGAAATGCAAATAACAATAATTTAGATTCCGAGCGTATCGACCGGAGCAACAACGATGCCTTCGCTAGTTACGTGAGCCGGCATACCAAACCCGATGACGATGAGTTTCGCCGCAGGCGGCCTCTCCCCGCGATCGACCAGCTTTCGCTCAAGTCGAAGCAGATTTTCCACTGCCTCTGGGACTTGGGGGCTCCCGAGCTTAACCTCAACGGCAACCCACGAGCCGTCACGGCGATGGACAATCGCGTCGACCTCTAGGTCGTCAGCGTCGTGGTAGTGAGATACGGTCGCATCGCTGGCCGCCGCGTAAACCTTGAGATCGTGCAGCACAAGGGATTCGAAGAGCAAGCCAAGGGTCTTCGGATCGGATGACAACGACTCCGGGTCCGCACCGATGAGGGCGACGGCGAGCGATGAGTCCGCAAGGTGCCGCTTCGCGCCCTGCCGCAACTTCACCGGCGACCTGAGAGCCGGATGCCACGCGGGGACATCGTCGACGATATTGATACGGCGCAGCGCGTCCATGTAGCCGGTAATCGTATTCTTTGAGACGTCAACGCCCAAATCCCTTTCGATGGACCTCATGCCGGCAAGAGTCGATTCATTGCGTGCAAGCGACGAGAGCAAGGCCCTTACCTTAACCGGGTCGCGTTTCACTCCATCCGCCCTCGAAACGTCAGACTCGCAAACACCGTCAATATAGGCGGCGGCTATCCGCATTGCGTCGGCAGTTGTCTTACCGACCGCTTGGGGCCAACCGCCGCGGCAGAGCAAATCCGCGATACCGGCGATACCGGCGATGGATCCGAGTGACGCCGCAACGGAATCGCCATCGAGCAGCGCACCAAGCGAGACCGCTCCCGACGAAATACCGAGCTCGAAAAGCGTCATGGTATCCATCCGCAAACGGGCGATTCGACCCACACCGCTGTGCATCGGCTGGTTCTCGGCTCGCGGCGTCGCAGATCCGGTGAGAATGAACTGTCCTGGCTCCCCTCCCCTGACATCGCATTCGAATCGCACGGCATCCCATAGCTTCGGTTCTTCCTGCCATTCGTCGACAAGCCTCGGGGTCGGTCCGACAATTGCTTGGGCCGGATCGAGACGAGCGAGCTGGAGGGCCGCAAAACCGCCAGATGGGTCGGAGAGAGATAACGATGACTCGGCAAATCTCTGAGCTGTCGTTGTCTTTCCACACCATTTCGGCCCCTGAATGAGCACTGCACCAAAAATGCCAAGGTCGCGCTCGACCAAGCAGTCAACACAACGTCCTATATACCGATCCATCGGCTTTCCCTCCAATCATTCATTTGAAATTATAGCGTCTATCTGCGTCGTTGGGACAAATAACGATTACTTATTGGGACGATTAACGGTAATTTATTGGGACGATTGACGATAGCTCGTTGGGACGATTTCCATTTTCTTAAGGCACTAATCAACGAGACCCACTGTGAACTATGAGACGGATAAATTTAGCTGACGCCTCTCATGAGTTCAGCAATGCTGATTTGAAATCCGTCGGCAATCTTCTTGAGATTTGAGAGGCTGACATTACGCCGACCTACTTCAATGCTCGCGTAGTAGGAACGATCCATTTCAATCAAATTGGCGAACTGCTCCTGACTGCACCCGAGTCCAGCGCGGAGCTCTTTGCATCTCATGCCGAATGATTTCTGAAGCGTCGTATCCATGACAAAAAGAGTCATGGATTGTTGTATAAAAGCCAACGGACTATATACAACAATCCCAGTTAAGGCGCATAATTATCTCTATTGGAAAGCGCTCTGATGCCCAGTCGGATAGGGCACGGAAAAGGAATGGAACAGCACAATGACCCAGGGAAAGCACTTCGCTGCCGGTGGCGATCACTTCGCCGCACTGCCAAACAAAAAGATTCACACTCCGAAGGGGATCGCGCGTCTGACCGTCACCGCGGCGACCATGGCCGCCATGACCGGATCGAGCCTCATCTCACCGTTCACGGCATTCGCCCAGACCGGTGACGGGGGCACACAGCACCCCGCCGTGATGTCGCCGATCGCCGCCCACGCCGGCGCGGCATCCGGTACCGGCGCAAAATCCGCCGCACAGACCATCGCGGATCTGCAGAAGGCAGTCGACGAGGCGAAGGCGAAGGAGGACGCCGCCAAGGCATCCTACGATGAGGCCGCCGGTCCCTACAACGAGGCGGCTTCCGCCCGCGACCAGGCCAAGGCATCCTACGATTCGGCAGTCAGCGCCGGCGCGGCAGCCGACCGTGCGGCAATGGACGAGTACGCCCGTCAGGTCGCGGAGGGCAAGGACGCCGCCGATGCCGCCGGCAAGGACCTCGAGCAGGCGAAGGCGGGTCTCGCAGACGCCAAGGCGGATGCGTCCGAGAAGGACGAAGCGTACCAGTCCGCCCTCAAGGCGGCCCAGGATGCCAAGGATGCCCTCGATAAAGCCAAGGCAGATGCCGTAAGCGCCACCCCGGAGGCAATCAGTGCCGCCGAGCAGGCCGTGCGCGACGCCCAGGCTGCCGTGGACAGGGCACAGGCCGAACTGGACAACGCCAACGCGACGCTTGCCGATGCCCAGTCCAAGCTGGTTGCGGCCCAGTCTGCAAAGGATGCCGCCGATGCCGTCCTCGCTGCAGCCCAGCAGAACAAGGACGCAGCGGATGCGAAGGTCGCAGCCGCCAGCGCCGCCTACGAGAAGGCGAAAACCGACCTCGCCGCAGCGGAGGCAGGCGCCAGCGGTCCGGAGTACGATGCGGCAAAACAGAAGGTTGCGGACGCAGAGGCAGCCCTCGTTGCCGCACAAGCGACACAGTCCCAGTGCGAGTCCGAGCTCGAGCAGGTACAGTCCGCTGCGGCAACGGCGCAGGCCGACCTGAATGATGCCCAGGTGGCCCTCTCCGTAAAGCAGCAGGCCGCGGCCGATGCCGAATCCGGTGTGAGCGCCGCCCAGTCCGCTCTCGATGCCGCGAACGCCGGTCTCGATGCGGCCAAGCAGGTGAATGCCGACGCCGTCGCCAAGCTGGATGCCGCGAAGCAGGCTGTCAAGGACGCAGAGTCCGCCAAGGCAACCGCAGACGTAGAGCTCGCGAACGCCAAGGCCGCAAAGGATACCGCAGACGCCGCCGTAACCGCCGCGCAGCAGAAGGTCGACGAGGCCCAGGCGAAACTCGATTCCGCCGACGCGCAGCTCAAGCAGGGAGCCATCGGCTTCTTCCGTGCCATGGGTGCCGAAGATGCAGCCAACATCATCCTGAACGCCAAATATGCCGGAAAGACCGAAGTCGGCAACTCCAAGGACGCCACGTCTCTTGACAATATGCTCAATGCGATCAAGTGGATGAAGTCCGTCAACGACTACCGCAAGTCGGTCGGCCTGTCCGAGCTCCATGTCACCTACAAGCTCATCGCCGGTGCGATCGCAGATGCCAACTACAGCGACACCGTGCTCGATCATGCCCGTCAATATGATTTTGCCGAAAACCTGGCATGGAATTACGGAATCGATCCGAGTGGGCAGTGGATCGAGCAGGAGAAGGGCTTTTTCGACAAGGCAACGGAGGCCCTTTATGGAGTCACCGGTCTTGTCGGCAAGGATGCCTATGATTTCTATGCAAAGAACGGTGTCGCAATCAACCATTGGATTGCAGACAACTGCCACTGGGAGAACGGCAGTAGCGGCACCGTCGGCCATTACATGAACATCATCAATCCCGAACTCGCCGTTATGGGAATGGCAACCTGCACCAAGGGCACCATGTCCGGGCTTCAGACACAGTGCTACACCGCAGAAATCTCCGGCTGGTCCGGCTCCGGTTGGAACATGAACCCCATCTCCGTCGACGAGTACGAGCAGAAGCTGACCTCCTATATCAACGGTCTCAAGAACGCCAAGAGCGCACTCGACGCAGCCAAGGCCGATCTCGCATCCAAGCAGCAGGCAGCCGCCGGCGCCGCCGCAACCGTCCAGCAGAAGCAGGTCGCGGTGGATTCCGCACAGGCAGATGTCGATGCCGCGAAGCAGGGCGTTGCCGATGCGCAGCGTGCCGTCGATGCCGCAAAGGCTGATGTCGCCGCCAAGCAGCAGGACGTCACGGATGCCCAGACCGAGCTTGATGCGGCGAAATCGGACCTCGATGCCGCCAACGCGGCAGTCGATACGGCAAAGTCGACCGTCCAGCAGAAGCAGGTCGCCTTTGATGCTGCCAACGCAGCCGTAATGACCGCACAGTCTAAGTTGGATTCCGCCAAGGCGGACACCGCTGCTAAGCAGCAGGGCGTGGACGATGCGAACGCCGACCTCGCGAAGTTCTTCCAGGACGTCGCCGACGCCAAGAAGGCGGTCGATACCGCAAAGAGTGTTCACGACGCGGCGGCAGCCGACCAGGCCGAGAAGGCGGCAGTCCTCGCAGCCGCCGAGCAAAAGGCAGGCGCCACCGCACGCGCCCTCGCGGATGCCCAGCGTGCCGTCGATGCCGCAAAGGCCGACACCGGCGTTGCCGCCGACAGGCTCACCGGCTCCCAGACCGATCTTGTGGGCGCACAGTCGAACCTCGACATCCTCACCGGTCTTGCCGCGAAGCTCGCAGAGGCACAGCAGCGCGAGCAGGATGCAGTAAAGGCTGTCAATGACACCAAGGCCGCGCTCGATGCCGCGAAGGCGGATGCCATCGCCGCCGAGTCCCTGGTCTCCGCCGCCGAGCAGGCAAAGGCGCAGGCAGACGCCAAGCTGTCGAAGCTGAACTCCATCGATGCCGGCGCGGCGATCGCTTCCGGCCATGATGTGAACGCGGATGACGCCCTCAACGCGCTTTTCGCCGCAGCAGTCGAGGCGCGTGCCAAGGTCGCGCCCGCCAAGGCCATCCTGGACGAGAGGCAGGCCGCGGTGGACGGGCTCCAGCCCGGCTACGATGCGGCACTCGCCGCCTACGAGTTGGCGAAGTCCGACCGCATCGCAGCGGAGCAGAAGCTTTCCGATGAGATCGCACGACAGGAGGCGAAGGAGGCCGCAAAGCAGCAGGCGGTATACACCCCGAAGCACCTCGCCGGCACGGAGACCGCTCAGCCCGGCAGCCTCGCCCAGACCGGCGACCGCGCGGGACTCATCGGCGAGACGTTCGCCATCGGCGGTACCGTCCTCGTGGCAGCCGGCGTCTTCCTCGATCAAAAGAAGCGCCGCGAGCAGATGTAGTGCAAATCGCATAACGACTCGGAAAGGGGAATCCCGCAAAAGGGATTCCCCTTTTTCGTCTCGCCAGCCACGGTTCGTTGAGGCAGCTTCAGCTTAAGGGCCACAGATTAAACCGATTTACAACTGTGACCATATGACTGTGCGCACATGTTAGCATGGTCATATGGTCACCTATTTACAGCTGCGATTATGCTGCAATAACTCAACCGTTAGTGCTTATTAAACAGCCAATCGAAGCCAGGCTTGCCCAGTGTTTGGCGCATCTGCCCCACCTGAATATCCGTCTCCACACCATCCTTGCCGAAGACGGCGCTCATGTTCTCAGCGGTCGGGATGACCGTTTTCACTTCGCCCGTGGTGAGGTCGAAACGTTGGTTGCTGACCTGGTCCTCAAGATGGATCTGATCATCGGATCCAAAGACACTCTGGAGCATGGCTGCCTCCTTGCAAGAAACTGTCGCCCCAAGATAACAGACGGGCGGATCCGGCGCAGCATATAACGCTCGGTAATACATGACCATGTTAATGTAGTCATATGTTCACGTATTGCAAGCTGGGACCTCATGTATTAGAGCTCGAGCCGTGGCCGTCAGGACGTCCGGCGGGGAAATCATCGGGGTCGATGCGTGGGGCACGGCGAAGGTTCTTACCGGAGCCTATGGTCCCGGCTCTCCCGGTCGTATTCCTACGATATCGCCCCTAAATCACCAATGTGTCAGATAAAGAATGATGCAATGGCTATGATCAAGCATACGGCGGATGCGGCGACTGCGCCTTTTTTCCTCTCCTTTAGTCCGACGAATAGGGTTGCCGTAAAGTAAAGGGCGGAAATGCAGTCTATGGCAAGCAAAACGAGTTCCTTTGGCGGTTTCAGCAAAAGGTCGCTAGCAAAGAGTAATGCAAGCAGGGCAAAGCCGATTGTGGTCAAGTATCTCGATTGATTTTGCGACAGCATGGCAACTTCCTTTTAGAACATGTAAGTGAAAAGTCGGTACGATGTCATTGCGGTTGCAAACAAGCCGCTGCCAGGACCGGTTGTCACGAGACCGGCGATAACGCATTTTCTCGGTTTCCAGCTCATGACAGACCCCTCTCTCATAGTGAAACGCATACATTATGAGATATGCACATTATCTCGCTAATTAATTTCAATATCCATCATCTAACACTAAAGAATACTGCCTCACTGGTTCAGCGACGATGCGTTTTTACCCTTGCGTTCCCACTCGCCGCGTCGGCGGTCGGAAGGGTCTCCGTCTCGCAATCAGCGACCTTGTAACCGTATCTGATGACTGTAGGTTAAACCAACCCACATCCATGAGCACGTTAATGTAGTACCATACTAATTACTTAACATGCTCACGTATTTCTACCTGCGTCTTAGAATTACTTAATGTAGTCACATGTTAATGTGCTAATATATGACTACACTATTCAGAAAGGGGAGAACATGGCGACGAACATCCTGCTAGTCAACCAGAAGGGCGGCGTCGGCAAGACGACGTTCGCCGACGAGATCGCCTGGGGTCTCGAGCGCCGCGGCCACAAGGTCGGTTTCGGCAACCTGGACCCGCAGGGCGGTGCGAACCACGAGAAAAACCTGCTCGACGACGAGGACGCCGTGAACGTCATCGACACACCGGGCTTTTTGAGCGACGACACCGCCGAGTACGCCAAGAATGCGGATATCGCGATTATCCCGGTGCAGCCCGGAACGCTGGGCCTGAAGCCCATGAAGCGAACGATCAAGGTCATCACCGAGGCCAATCCCGACTTGTCGTTCGCAATCATCATCAACAACTTCGCCGGCAACCAGACCGTGGACAGACAGTTCCTCGAACTGCTCGAGGCCGACGACCTTCCCGTGCTGGGCACCGTACCGACCGCGGCGGCCTTCAAGCAGGGCGCGGCGCTGGGAAAGCCCGTGTATGAAATCGCCAAGAACGGCAAGGCCGCCCAGGCGATTGAAAACATCCTGAACGAACTGGAAGAGGTGCTGTAAATGGCAAAGTTCAAAAAGGCGACCTCCTACTTCGATGTCGCCGCGGAGAAGGCCGAGGAGAGGCAGCAGAAAATCGTTGAAAGCGCATCTGAGCCCCAGAAATCGGCTCCACAGGTACGGAAAGCCGGGCGCCCGAAAAAGGGCCTTGAAGGGGCATCTGAGAGGCTTGTACAGTTGTCTGTCTACGTTCCCGAGAGCTACCGCAAGCGATTGAAGCAGGTCGCCCTTGAGGAAGACAAGTCTGTTTCCGATATCGCTCGGGAGCTTTTCGATCGCTATTTGGCCGAAAAAGAGATCTAGTTGAGTTAACGGGTACCGAAGGGTGCCCGTTTTCTTTTACCTTGGCCACTGAGAGCCGATTTAAGACCCAGTTTTATCTATCAATGAGAAAACGGTCGGACCTCACCGATAGGACGTCTTATTTTCGATTCTGCGGCTCCTTGCCGATAATTGAAGTGAGGTCAACCAAATGTCGGTATCCAGATCAACCGGAAAAACGGATTCGGTAGGTCATTGCCGAAGTGCAGGTGTTTACAGCCAAGAGGTTTAGTCCGCCCGGGGAGCGAAGCGACGCCGGCGCTGAGGGTTGGCAAGGGCGTAGTGATTTCAGTCAGGGATTGCTCTCCTTTCCGGTGAAAAGCGAGCGTCCGATTTGCCTATAACGTTTCGCTGGTCGCTAAGACCAATAGGGCCGTACCGGATTTATTTCCGGGAAAGTACGTTGCGAGTGGATAGGGTTTCGATTAAACGGTGATTGACATGGACGTGAATAAAAATCTCAGATCAAAGAAAAGCTCTCTTCCCCTTTCTTTCTCTTAAAACCTCTTTAGATATTATTGGTGCCCTTTTTGGAAACTTTTGGTTGTCAAAAAGGGCACAGTTTTCGGGTTTTTGTGCCCCTTTTGGAAACTTTTTGTGCCCCTTTTGGAAACTGCCATTGTCAAAAGGGGCACAGGAAATTGCCGAAAGGGGTATAGGAAATTGCCGAAAAGGGCATAGGGGGAGGCAAATAAAAAGGGACGGGCAATCTGTCGCCCGTCCCGATTAGAGGTTCTTGGTACCACGTTCCATGCACGCCTGCGGGTTCACATCGTACTCGGCGGGTGCCCTGGGCGAGATGACAGTTTTCACGACGAGATTCAGGCTTGTGAGCTTTTCGAGGGAGACACGAAGTTTGCTTTTGCTGACGGCGAGCTGATCGGCGGCATTCTGGGTCGATACTCGAAACGGCTTTGATTCCTTTGCCGCGAAGAACGAAAAGATGTAGCCGAAAAGAACCTTGTCGAGAGCAGAGAGATCGGTATCGCGAATCGCCCAAAAGGGGACCCGGCAGAAAGTTCCGCGCGAAGTCCACTCGTGAAGAGCCCTGGCATCGATGAACTCGATGCCGCAGAGCTCCGCCCACCTAGCCTCATCGACCCTGTAGGTGATTTCTTCGCCATGGCCTTCTTTTTTGATTAGAGCGAAGTTTTTGAGCTTCTGTAGCCTCTTACTGAGCGCCGAGGGAGAGATGCCCAGGGCTTCGGCAATCGTCTTGGCGTTCGAGTGGCATCCCTTCAGGGGATCCCTGCGCTGGAATCCGTGGATATACGCTAGGACAAGGAGTTCGCTTAGGGATAGCTTTGCCTCGGATTTGCGAAGCGAAAGCATCGAGAGAGGGAGTGCGATGAAACGACCGCTGTCGGCCGAGCTGTCCTTGAGCCATGATTCTGCGTTTAAAGCGGAAGCGTGACTCGAGTTCGAGCTCGGCGTGTCGCCCGGTTTTGACTGGGCAAGAAGGGCGGCGAAGTCCTCTTTCGAAATCGTGTTTTTGAACGTGCTCCTCCCGCTGGGCGGAGCGCCATTTACGTCCATAAAGTGACCTTTCCAAGGTCACCAACATGTTTTAAGTGGTAGAATATTACCAACAAGTTGATGACACTTCGCTTAAAGGACCCAAGCCGCCAAGCTAATGAGGGTCCTTTTTGCGTTATATATGTCCTACTGTTTTTGCTGATGAAGACGAATCTCCTCCGCATTGAACAGGTTCTGAATCGCAAGCGCAACGAGCCCAGATTTCGTGAGACCGAGTTCACGAGCCTTTATGTCCATCTGCTCGGTCAGCTCGGTCGGCAGCGTAATCATGAGCCGCTTTTTGTTAGACGCAACGGGCGTGTTGCTCATACGATGATCCTCCCTTCGGTTGAAAACAGTATATACCACTTCTAACTAAACTGTTACAGTTCTGAATGATTTAGGCATATTAGTGACTAAAACCTTAGCGGCCTAAAAATGGATTGTCGTTATTTTTGGCTGTTGCTATGGGTCGAGATAACCCATAGCAACAGCCAAAAGTTGCCAAAAGGGGCACAGCAAATTGTCGAAAAGGGCACAGTGAAACGTCCCTGGAATCAGCTGTTACGATAAAAAAGGGGGGGGGTAACTCCGCGGACACGGCCTAGCGCGCTGCCATCCAGTGCCGATTCTGCCATACTCGCAATTCGGCGAGGATGAGGAGTATGAATTGATCGGGGCGGCCTTTTGACGTCGAAGCCTTAGTGAATATCCTAAAAAGTGCTAACTGACTGACAATATTAAATATTGTTTCTAGTATAGTGGCAAATAAGATCTGGAACGGAATAAGGCAGGGGTATTTTTCTTTGGCGAATAAATTTGGATTTCATGGCAAGGGGGGTGGCGTTAAGGTTTTCATCGCTATATCAGTTGCCGTGTTCGCATTCTCTGCGCTATTTCTAAAAGTGGAGCGTTGCCAAAAAGATAGCGGAGGTGACTATTCACATTTGTGGTTCGTGAGCGGATCGGTGTTGAACGTTGACAGTTCTGGCGATTTTACCATGTCGGTCGAAAGCGAAGATCCATATAACGACGGGTCTGATCGTCTGACCATTCTGGTTGATTCAGAACATACGCGCTATGTAAGCGATAGCCCCGTGAGCGTTGGGTCTAAAGTCAAGGTAGGCTATTTTCTCGATTCCCGAAAGAGAAATACGATTCGCTGCTCTTCTGTGGATGTGTTGGAATAAATTTTGAGTAACTATCAGTAAAAAGCTACGAGCAAAGGCCGCTCCACGTGGGGCGGCCTTTTTGGTGGATAGACGTTGCGGAGGATGATTGATTGAGGTTTTTGCTCCGCATGGAAATCGAGTGAGGATTCTGTCCCGCGAGGGGCGTGTTTTGAGGCTCTTGGCGGTACGTAATTCTCGTTCGGCGTCTTGACGGGACAAAACCCTCGGTTGACTTTTCGTTATGCACGGAACCGGGACGTCCGTCGTAACGGTGGTGCTCTTGTATCCGTTTGAAATCGAGCGAAGGAGTACCGCTATGGAGCAATCGAGCCTATTTGATGACGGTGTGGACATCGATCTCGAAGCGCCTGCGAGCGTGGACGCCGCCGTACCAACCGATGCCCGTGCCCAGGCGGCAGCGCGCGTGGCTCAGCACCGATAGCGGTGCGTATGTGGCGAGCGTCGTCGAGAACGGTCCCGCCGCCAAGGCCGGCATCCAGGAGGGCGATGTCATCACCAAGCTGGACGATGACGAGATTACGAGCGCTGATGGTCTGATCATCGCGCTGCGCAGCCACGAGGTGGGCGAGAAGGTCGAGATCACGCTCATGCGCGGCAAGGACGAGAAGAAGGTCACGGTCGAGCTGGGCTCCGACGAGGAGCTGCAGAACCAGCAGCAGAACGACAGCGCGACCGACACCGGCAACGGCGGTATTACCGACGAGCAGCTGCGCCAGTATCTGGAGGAGCTGCTAGGCCAGCCGGGTCAGGGCTACGGCCAGGGCTACTAACGAGCCGTATCGCACATATCGAAGCCGGCGGGAGTCAGCCGCTCTGATAGACTCGTCCTTGCTGTCGGCAGCCCTCGTGCCGGGCAGAGCCCTCCATTTGATGGGAGGTGATGCCCATGACCGATTTCACCGAGCTCGTGAAGCTCCTGACCGCTATGGTCTCGCTCCTCACGGCCCTTGTCGGCCTTTCCAAGGCACTCAAGCAGGGTTCGAAGCCCAAAAAGAAAGGCCACCGTCGCTAAGACGATGACCTAACTTCATTAAGCAACGGCTCTGCCCAGCTCTCTACAACTTGGGCTGCCGTCGGCACCATTTTACCCTCCTGACGAGGAATTCGTCCATATTTCAAAAATCAAATCCTGTTCGCGCGTGGGCGTAAACTTATATAGTTGGGCAAATCCGGCAGATTGGAGCTTGAAACATGAGGGATATGCACCTCATGTCGCTCATAAAACGTCTCCTGACCTCGAAGGAGAACGTTTTTTAGCGACAGAAGGAGACATAAATATGATCTGGTTTACCAGCGACACCCACTTCGGGCATGAGAACGTGCTGAAGTTCACCGACCGCCCGTGGGAGACGATTTGGCAGATGAACGACGCCATCGTCGACAGCATCAACGGTAGGGTTGCCGTGGACGACGAGCTCTACATCCTGGGGGATTTCTCATTCAAGATGACCGCCCAGGACGCCTACGGGCTGCGCAAGCGAATCGCCTGCAGGCGCATCCACCTCGTCCCGGGAAACCACGACAAGGACTGGACCCAGCCGGCGGTCGCGGGCGCCTTCACCGTGGAGCCGCCGATCTGCGTGCTCAAGATCGACGGGCAGAAGATCGTCCTGAGCCATTACCCCATGGCCGACTGGCAGGGCATGAACCATGGATCGTGGCACCTCCACGGGCACATCCACAGCAGCGGCGGCGCGTACAACGAGTTCAACCGCAAGCAGGGCCTTCTGCGCTACGACGTCGGTTGCGATGCCAACGGGCACTCCCCGGTGAGCCTCGACGAGCTGAGGGAATGGTTCGCCGGAGTCGACGAGCCGTGCGGCCGGGTGAAATGGCCCTGGTGGGTCAACGAGACCGGCGACAGGCAGGTCGAGCGTGAGCTGGCGGCTTACAAGCGGAAAGAGGCGATCCGATGACGGTCTATGTGACGGGCGACATCCACGGTGGGCTCGACATGCAAAAGCTCCGCGACTGGGAGCTTGGGGATAGCCTTGGCAGCGACGACTATCTGATCATCGCCGGCGACTTTGGCTTTCCGTGGGATTTCTCTGCCGAGGAATGCGCCGACATCGCCTGGCTGGAGTCGCGCCCCTACACGGTACTGTTCGTCGACGGCAACCACGAGCGCTTCGACCACTGGGAGGAACGCCCCATGGAACCGTGGCACGGCGGGCTGACGCAGCGCCTGTCGGATACTTCGTCTATCCGCCGCCTCATGCGCGGAGAGGTCTTCGAGCTCGACGGCTCGACGGTCTTCACCATGGGCGGTGCCACGAGCGTGGACAGGGAATACCGCGTGCCCTATTCCAGCTGGTGGCCTCAGGAGCTCCCGGACGAGCGCGATTTCGATACCGCGCGGACAAAGCTCGACGAGGTCGGCTGGAAGGTCGACTGCGTCATCACCCATACCTGCGCCACACGCATGCTCTCGCCGACGCTCTACCCGGACCCAGGCTGGGAGCGCCCTGATGTGGACCGGTTGACCGAATTCCTTGACGAGCTCGAGAATCGCCTGGACTACAAGCGCTGGTATTACGGCCATTTTCACCGAGACGGCAACCCGGACGAACGTCATACCGTGCTGTACGACCGGATCGTGAGGCTCGGGGACAAACTCCTGCCGTGGGGCGCGTACTGATGGCTGTCTATGTGACAGGAGACGTGCACGGCAGGGCCGAGTACGGGGCCAGCAGGTTCGCCTTCAGGTCTTGGCCGCTGGGCCGAACGCTGACGCGCGATGACGCGGTGATCGTGGCCGGCGACTTCGGCTTCGTCTGGGACGGCTCGAATGCTGAGAGGTATTGGCTCGACTGGTTCGAGTCGAAGCCCTGGACCACGTGTTTCGTAGACGGCAACCATGAGAACCACCACGCCCTGACAGAACTGCCGGTGCGGGAGTGGAGCGGCGGTCTCGTCCATGAGGTACGACCGCACGTGCTGCACCTCATGCGCGGAGGGGTGTTCGACATCGCGGGAACCACGGTCCTTGCCATGGGCGGCGCCGCGAGCAACGACAGGCAGTATCGCAAGGAGGGGAGGAGCTGGTGGCCCGAGGAGATGCCGAGCGAGAAAGAGACGGAACACTGCCGCGCCTCGCTCAACCGCGTAGGCTGGAGGGTCGATTACGTGGTGACGCATGAGGCTCCTGCTGCCCTGGCCAGAGAGCTGTGCCGGGAGCGCGGACGTGAGTACCGTGGGGATCAGCTGCAAACCTTCCTGGGCGAGCTCGATGGGCGGCTCGGCTACCGCGCTTGGTTCTTCGGGCACTACCACGGTGACGAGTGGCGTGACGACAGGCACCGTCTGGTCTATCGAGACATCGTGCCGATCGAAAGTGCTGCGCCCGGTTCTCAGTTCTAGAAACCCCCTAGAAATGCTCTAGGGGGTTTCTAGAAAATTAGATGCTATGCGGCCTACTCGATCTTCATCTGGGTCATGACCTCGATCTTGGCCTCGGCCACGGCCGCCCGCTGCTCGGAGGCGGCGAGGCGGTCCTTGAGGGCGGCGACCTCGGCCATCAGGTTGCGCTGGGCCAGGAGTGCGTCGTTCAGCTCGGACTGGGTTTTCAATGCGGCGTCACGCTCGCCGCGCAGGCGCTCGATCTCATCGACCATGGCCACGGCCTCGGCATGGAGTTGGACGACCTGTCTGTCGAGCTCCCGGGCATCAGCGAGATATCTGACGCTCGCGGCGTGGAGCTCGTTGTTCTCGAGTTCGAGGTTCGCGGTATCGAGTTCGAACTTCTCCTCTATAAAGGCAATCCGCTCATTGCAGTCGGCCTCAATCTTTTCATTCCGATCCGTCGCCTCGGCGAGCTTGCGGCTGAATTCATCCACCTGGGCCATGAGCAGTGCGTTCTCGGTCCTGAGGTCGGCAGTCTCGCGCAGCAGCTTCTCCCGCCATGTCGCCTCGATCCGCTCGGCAGCCTCATCGAGGACGGCCTTCACGCCGGATGTCTCGCTGATTTTCTTCTCGCTCGGATTGTCTGCCATGGTGCAGCACTCCAATCAACAAAGGGCATGGCTTCGCCATGCCATACGGCTGGGGACAATGCACGGCCGCTGTTGATTTGTAGTCATCCTGCGATCGGTGAGTTCTAAAAAGGCGTCTCAGGTCATGCGTTCACGCAGGGTTTCAGTTGGAGAAATACCGCACTCTTATATAGTAACGCCGCTGCACTCGAGCTTATTGACAGATCGCGAAACGATGGACGGGCTCATTTCCTGACGCCCACCAATCCGCGTTCACGGAGCACGCGGTACAACGTCGATTTCGAGATGCCCGTGGCGGCGCAGATGTCAGTGATAGGCGTCTCGCAGGCGAGGTAGAGCTTCACGGCCGCATCGACCTTGACGTCTGCGACGCGCGGACGACCGCCGACGTTGCCGCCATGACTTCTCTTGATCGCGATTCCCTCAGCTTGACGCTGCCTGATCAGGTCGCGCTCAAGTTCGGCTGTGCAGGCGTGGGTTCCTAAGACGAAACGGCCGAACGCGGTATCCAGATCAACGGGTTGTTTCAAGGAAGTCAGTTTGACCCCGAGGTTTCGGAACATCAGGTCGTAGTTGAGCAGCTGCCTGGTCGATCTGGATAGACGCTCCCAAGACTCGACGACTACTTCATCGCCACGCTTCATTTTTTTGAACAACTTTTTCTGCTGCGTGCGGTCACCATCACGACCGCCAGTTTCTTTGTCCTTATAGATATGGCCATAGGGTACGCCGGCATTGACCAGCGCTTCGATTTGGCGATCTAATTTCTGTTCCTTTGTACTTACGCGTGCGTAGCCGTATCGCGTCATTTTTTAGCCTCCTGCCTCGTAGTTTGATTTTCCCATGAGGTTTGACAGGATGGTTTTGGCACTAGGTTTTGACACTCGATTTGCACGGTCTCGACCGCCCGATTTGCAAGTGCCGTTCAGCATACGTTTTGGGACGAACGGCTAATGGAATATGTTGGGACGGATAATATTCTACTACCAAATAGTAGTAGAATATTATCGTAAAGATTGGAGGCTCATGGTCCGGATACACCAGAGAGTTCACGAGCGACACCCCGAGCTAGATGACGGTGATGTCGAGGCGGCGTGGGAGAGCTACTGCTTCGCGGCCGTCCGCATACCCGGGGAGTGCGAGATGCGGACGGGCTACGACCCGCAAGGCCGGTACATCGAGATGGTCGGTGTCCTCCTGGCCGACGGCGCGTGGCTCGTCTACCACGCCATGACGCCGCCGAGCAAGAAGACGCTAAGGGAGATCGAGAACGCGAGAAGGAGAGGTTACTGATGGAATATAGGCTTGCAAACGGATCCGTTATCACGGATGAGGACATCGAGCGCGAGTGCGCGGAATACGAATCCGGCTCCTGGGAGGGGAGCCTGGTGAACCTCCGAGTCGGCCGCCCCAGGCTTTCCGAGGTGGAGGCCAACGCCAACCTGTCTTTCAAGTGCCCGAAGACGGGCGCCGACCTCATCGAGAGGGCGGCCGCCGCGTGCGGGATGCGGAAGTCGGAGTTTCTGCGCTCGGCCGCGATCGAGAAGGCCGAGAGGATACTCAGGTCGGCATAGCCCCGGCGTGCCTTCCCGGAATCGGCGTTGCCGCAGGGAGTGAGCGCCCTGCGCCGCCGTTATGTTAGACATGTCGCTAACATAACGGCGGTTAAGTCGTGCCGCGGGTCGGGGCATCCGCACCACCACAGGTTCAATCGCCCCGTAAATCGAATCCTGTTAAGTCGTCTATCTGCGTGTTTATGAACACACCATTGCCATTCCTTAGGTGAGAATCGTGTCCGCACGGGGCGATATATTAGACAGAACACCCGAGGGAAAGGAATAGCATGAGCGATTTAATGGAAGTCGTACATCGGCTCGAGCGCGAGATGGCAGACCGAGCCTCCGCAGTTGAGAAGGAGGGGTTATGCCCAAAAAGCGCCATGGATAACAAAGGATGTTCGCATAGTAGAAGCGATGGGGTGGCTAACCGGCGCTTGCAGCGTCGTGCTGACAGGTTTTGCTATCGCAGCAGTGCCCACCGGAGAGAAGGTCCCCGTCCACTACGGCGTTGACATGCAGCCGAACCGCTGGGGCTCTCCTGTCGAGCTGTTGCTCCTCCCTATTGTCATGCTGGCTTGCATCGCGCTTTTGGCCCTCGTTCTCCATCTGGTCAGTCCAGAGCATTGGAACCAGCCTGCCGGTCTCGAGAGCGACGAGAAGGATGCTTGGTATCTCGCAAGTGCTCGCTCGGTGGCCTGGTTTGAGCTCGAGTGCGGCGTTTTCTCGCTGCTTGCGGCCCTTAACCCGTTGTCCGACGACTGCAAGGCGATGATTGTCGGCGCTGTTGCATTCGAACTATTGCTTATTGCAACGCCCCTTATATTCACTGCAAGGTTTCGCAAGAGCAGAGGTAAGGGCAAGGCTCGGAAACTTTAGCGCCCCAGCGTGTTCCAATCGATAAAGAGCTCGCGACGAAGACTGCGCTGCGCATCAAGCTGGCGTCCGTCTTCTCGCGATACTCCAAGCCGATCTCCTCAAACAACATGCGCTTCACTATCTCGAAGTTCTTCTCATCGGCGATTTGCTGATACGTCAGCAACATGACGTTGAAACCCATTTGCTGCAATGCGGTGGCGCGATCGGAATCCGACATTGCGGCATCGGCCCCACTGTGCACAAGCCTGCCTTGGCACTCGACGACAAGCGGCTTCTTGTCACCCGTCTCCTCAAATAGGAAGTCTGCATAGCAGTTGTAGCGCCCGGCCAAACGCGCTGCCTTGCCCGAAAGGACAATGCGAGCATTGTTGCTAAAGGATCTGAGACCCTCGCCACCGGCGACGCGCGGCGTCGCAAGCAACAAGGACAGCTGAGCCTCAAACGGCGACGCGACAACCCCGGTCACACGCTCGACATCTTTAAGGCTCAGTTCAATCAAGCCATCAAGGCCTTCATGGCCGCCGACGAGGCGGTCCGCAGCCTTAACGACTATGACAGCATCGTTGACACTCAGATCGCCAACGCCATTGATGAGCACCTTCGCGCCATCGACAGGCTCTGCCGTTTCGGCATCGACGGTGGTTTCGGTAAGAAGCATCCGGTTAAGGAGTACTAGCCTTCCGCATGGCCATGGAAGTAAAGTAGAAGAGGGTCGAATCCGAAGCAGTTCCCGGACAATTGGCGTCCGGCCAGACACTTCGGTTCGACCCTTTCTTCCAGGATTCTGTAACAGCTGATTGAATTGCAACGCGCTAGGGCAGGACAGTTCAAAACTAGCGGGGCGTATCGCCGCGCGAGTAGTCACCGCGATCGACGACGCAATCGTCCATCTGTCGCGACACGGCGCTACCGCCGTGCGCCTGGCCGGTGGCGCGGACGCGGTCGTCACCGGCATCGGGAACGGAGCCGGCATAGCGGTTGCGAATCTCCCTTGCGTAGCCGCGGCGCGCAAGGAGCTCGTCGCGAACCGCGGGATCTTCGAGCTACTTCACTTCAAACCTTAAGAGCCTTCTCTCTGGCAGATCGGTCATCTTCATCGTATAAGTCCCAGGAAAAGCCTTCTCAAAACGGACGGTCTCGTAACCTTCGAAATAGTCGTTGGTGTTTTGCATCATGAATGGGACGAGCAACTCGTTCTCCGCCCCAACCTCCACGGCAAACGCAGCAGAGCCGCCAAGGACCGGCATGGCTTGCGTTATCAGATCGGTATTGACTACAAAATCATAGTTTGGCGCAGACTCCGGAACCAGATGCCAAACATACGCTTTGATTCCACCGTCGATATTATCCCTATTTCTGACACGCATCTTTACGGCGATAACGCACGTGATGTCGGCATCCTTCAGTCTCGTTTTCGTATCCACGGTGCCATATTTTGAATAATCGTCATGTGCTCGTTTGAGATACTCGCGTGGCGTGAGTAGTTCTGCTCCATCTATGCAAAACGAATACCCATCAGTCACCACATCCTTCGATCCCAGAAACGCTCCATCCATCGAGAGCCATTCGCCCTCCGCGTAATATTTCTCAGGAATGACTGTCCGATTCCTGTTAACGACGCTCACCCTCATGCCCGCAAGGCCGGTAGCAGCACAGCAAAAAAGCGCGAGCGCCGATCTTCTCGTCCACAGGGTCTTCTTCATCGCGCTCACGACCTTTCCCGAACTTCCACAACGGCACCGTCGCGCATGCAGTAAACCCGATCGGCCAGCTCCTCGAGCACCTCTCCGTCATGGCTAGACAGAAGAACCTCGCGACCCGTTGATGCCGCCATCGCCACAACACGCTTGAGCATTTCCACGCCTGCTTCGTCGAGGGCATTCGTTGGTTCATCGAGAACAAGCAGCTTCGGCTTTTCCATAATCGCCGCAGCTATCCCCAGACGCTGCTTCATCCCAAGCGAGTATGCTCGGAACTTCTTTTTTTCGTCTGCATCGAGCCCCACGAGCCGCAGGGCGGAGCGAATGTCTTCGGGGGTGGCAACGCCCTTGATTTGAGCTATGAGTTCCAGATTGTCGTAGCCAGACAGATATCCTAAAAAGGAAGGAGCCTCTATCAACATCCCAAGACTCGGCGGAAACGAGATATCCGCCCCAAGTCTTTGACCATCGATAATGATCTCGCCCTCGGTAGGTCTAATCAATCCGCAGACCGCTCGCATAAGCATGGTCTTGCCCGAACCGTTTATCCCCTGAAGCCCGACCACAGTCCCAGGGTCAACCTCGATGGACACGTTGCGCAGAACATCGTTTTTGCCCATGCGCTTCGATACGTCCCTAACGATCACGCTCATATCTTGTCCCCCTTTTCTATAAGGTCGGCCCTTCGAAACCACAGTCCACCCAACGATAGGCATAACGACATAATCACAATTGAAAACAAGACGCTCGAGCCCGTCGCGATTCCCTCTTTGACAATTCCGCCCCAGCGCAACAGCATTAGGGCGTTGCCTAACAGCACCCAATGCCGCGCAAATGCCGAACAGATCAGGTAGCTCATTAAAACCGCAAACGAGACCGACGGCCCAAGTACAAAGCCAATCGCTGCCTGCACAAACGCAAGCGCCTCAAAAGCAAGAAAGAGACCTGCGAAAAACGGCAGTGCACCTGCTTCGCTCGCCTTGAGAAACCACGGCGCCAAATTAGCCAGCTGAAGCGACTCGCCATGGATGACCGCACTGAACGAGGCGCTCACCATCAAGCTCCAAATCACAACAGAGCAAACCACCACGAGCAGCGAAAATGCCGTTATCGCCGCCACTGAGATAAAACGCGAGACCCACCAAAGGGTTCTCGCCCGGCATCGGACAAGCGTTTGCAAACCAAACCCGTGCAACGATTCGGCGGGATAATCGAGTGTTGCATAGAGAATAAGCAGAATGAGAAATAGCCATCCTAGCGGAGGCACAAACATGACCCCGGGCCTAGGCTCAAACGGAGCAGATCCGGCAAACACGAGCGCAAGATTGTCCGCAAACCCCAAGGTATCCGTCCTGACCCCATACACAGAAGACAAACCGTAGGCGTACACCAGGTTCGCAACGGTCACTGCCGCAATCGCAATAAAGGTAATGATGTTCTTCTTCAAAACGGTCCTCAGGTCCGCGGTGACCAGCCTAAACAGCATCAGACCACCTCGCGTCTTTTCCACACCCCAGAAAAAGCCAACGAAGCAAGGGTCAATAATATGATTTCCGCAAAACCGGCTCGAATGTCTGGCCAGTTATTCAGCGATTCCGACCTGATGCTGTTGAGGATATTGCAGTTAAACCCCACACAAGCCATTACGCCGAAGATCCAGCCATTTGCAAAATGCCACGCAACCATTAGCAGATACGGGACAATTATCGCTTTGATTCTGCTACGAAACAAAATTGAGAAGCCAGTTACAGCCATGGATAAAGTCCCGAGCGTGACAGCATCGAACAGCGTGTATGCGAGCACATATGACAAGGGATGCGAATAAAATAGACCGGAGAAGTAGCTATGCAGGTAAAGTCCTACGTAAGTCGACTCATCGACCCGAGGAAGATACGCAGGAAAAAGCATCGAGACGATCAGGAAATTGACGAGCAGAGGAATGGCAGTCACTGTAAACGCGGAGAGGAAAGCAGACAGCATCTTTACGTTCACGTACGCCTTTCTGGAAACGCGCGTGCATATCTGCATGTCATAACCGCTCAAACGCTCAAAGAGGCACGACCAAGATCCAGCCAACATTGCAAGCAGGGGCAGTGCATAGAAAAACACCGACGCAGACAGTGGCGCGTTCGCGCTCACAACAATCCAGTTACCGAAGCTGCTTTCACGTGTTTGACCGAGATAATTTTTGGCTTGCACGCCAACGCCGTAACCAAAAGAAAGAAGGTTGTGGCGTTCTTTTTCCAAATTTGCCCACGGCTCCAGCGCGGCAGCTATTGCAACTGCGACTGCAATCAAGAGAGCAAAGATAAAAGCTGGACGTCTTATCGTTTTCGACAGTTCGTATCTTACGAGCTTTTGGTTCATACGTCCTCCTCCCCTTCCGGCCCAGAAAGCCGGAAGGGAGCCATTTCAAACAACTATGCGGGAAGCTTGTGGAAATGCCCGACGCAGTCGGGGCTCCATACACCAATAACAGTGCCGTAGCCAGACTCCGCCCATGCAGTCAGTCGCGCCGCAGATCGCCCGTTCTCACGGACGAGGTTATACATTTCCCACTGTCCCTTGTGATTCGAACGATACGTTCCCTGAGTACAATTCATGCTGCCGCTACCGCTTGTGTTATACGCACCGTCTGTATATAACCGAAGCGGATTTCCCGTATAGCCCTGGATATCCAGATAGAGCGATGAGGAATCATCCTTTTGACGGTAGCCAGTTGCACTCGTCCCGGCACATTGAAAACTAAATGCCTTATCGGCATTGTTCGTACAGGTCGTAATTCCCGTATCGGCGTTTTGAGTAATGCTGGAAACCTGAGAGGTGTCAAACTCCTCTTGTGCAAACGATGCAGCGGGAACTCCTAGGGACAGACCCGCTGCAATCGCCAAGCCGACTCCGATTCGAGCAATAGCGCTCCTTGGCTTAATCATGGCCTTCTCCAATCAAAAGCGGTTAACAATGCGTCGACGCACGGTAACCTTTGCATGAATGGAGAAAGATGTCTGTAAACACTCGCTATTGAGTTGATAATCCAGGCGTTTACACGTTATCCACCTGCGATAACAATGAAATAAGCTCCGCTTTGTTCTTGATCTTCAACTGGCGATAAGATGCGGATCGCAACGCTTGCACCGTAGATGCAGCATAACCTACGTCCTCCGCAATGGTCTTTGTCGTTGCGCCCTCTGCCGTCATCAGCAAAATTTTCGACTGAACATCAGAAAGGGAGCGCGATGTAAGCAAAGCCAGCTGGCGCACGCGAGCCGTTTCGGTGAACCCATTCGCACGGTACTCCAAGACGGCCCTCTCGTTCTCAACCGAGTGGGCGAGCGCGATGTGCGTGACGAACATGGGCACAGACCAGCAGACGACCACCGTTGCCACGACGACATTGACAGCAGAACTTTGCCCCAGCAACGACGTAAGGAACAGCGGTTCGAAAACCATCAGATCCTGCGCCACGTTGAGCAAGACGACCCAGACAGGAGCCGTCGCCCCAAAGCAAAGCATCCATACCCCAAGCATTTTGCGCTGCGGACAGCTTCGCAGCACTACATATGTGAGCAGCATCCCCGCCAGCACCACGAACCCATGAATTCGCCCCCTACTGGCCGCATAGATTGAAGCAGCGACACCTATTGACACCAATGGCACGATAGCCCGAGCACGGGCATGCACCTTAAACGGACGCAGCCCAACGGCGAGCGAAGCCGTAGACGCCACGCCGCAAAACAGGACCGGCACAGCCATCAACGGAACGCGTATGCACATCAATGCCGTGATATAGATAAAAGACCATTCCGCAGCAGACAGTATCGCCCACATGCACGGACCTCCGAGCTCAATCGCCCCATCCACTCTATCCAGATCAGCGTCATGATTCGTCTTTACAACCGCGCAATACGGCGAAAGAAACAGTCCGAGGCCCAATGTATAGCTTGCGAGAGAAAAGGCGACTGCCCGCGTAACACTGGATCCCCAATCACTATTCGCCATTACCAAGGGACCTGCCGCAAGGAAAATAAAAAAAGATGTGGGCAGATATCGAAGCAGCCGGCGCGTCCGAGTTAATGCCAGCATATCGCCGGCATGCCGCTGCGGCAGCTCAGGCTCTACAGCTTCGCCCCCACCCGCAAACAGCGCCACCAGCTCACGCGAGCCCGCAACCGACGCCTTCCCGTATGCTCGGTGAAGCGTGGTCCGCACCGTCGATGGCTTCGTACCCGTCTCCCTGGCAATTTCCGCCGGCGTTTTCCCTTTGAGCAGCAGTCGAACAAACTGCTCTTCTCGAGGCGACAGGGCAGGGGAAAACACCCCCGCATCGAATGGGTCGGACGTGCGAGGGGTATCCGAATTGTTGTCCCGTTTCTCCCTTAGCAATGTGTATACGAAGGCGGCAACAGCAATAGCGGACCCCATCGACAGTGATGCAATGACCGTGGCACCGCTTGCAAAATATACCACCTCGACAGCCGGAACAAGGCCAATGGGAACTGCCACGAGCACAGAACGGGCAAACACGTCGCTCTGTCCCCGACCAAAGGCGCGGGGACAGCAAAGCAGCGGGACCGCGGCCAATACGAGATAGACCAGAGGAATTAAAAGCATAAGGCCAATTGATGCGGCCATTACAGAGGGCATCCCCCATGGCTCGGGAACGACTCTCCATGAAACTCGACAGCAAAACAGCAGGCAAGACAGGACAACTATTGTTTCTGCAAAAAGCGCGCTCTGCGGTCGGCGGGTCCCCCTTTCGCCGTCCCGCGCCGTCCCCCGTATCAAAGGAGAGCCCGCCGTATTCCAAACTACATATGAGAGGAGCAGCGACCCAGTGAAGCACAAGGCACACGAAACGCCGCGCAACAGCCAGATAGGCGCAAACACGAATGGAATAGAATCTCCGCGAGCATAGAAGGCCAAGTCGACCCATTCGGGAACCACCGCAATAGCAGCAAGGAAAACACCGAAGACGCCAAGGCGACCCGGCCGTCTTATTTCTCTCCCCTTGCGGAGCGCAACACCGTGACCAAACGCCGCGAGGCATGCGCCAAGGATAACGAGCCAGGTCATTGCGCCTGATGCCAAGCCGATTGAAGATGAAAACCTGTGATAAGGGGTAACCGCCATTACGATAAGCACAATGGCGCAGGCAGATGTGGCAGAACGGCGGGAAAAGAGCATATGGCCTCCATAGCATGTCATTATATCGCTCGATCCACTCATCTATCTCCATGCTCACACCGGTCAACATCAACGATTCGCGCATACTCCAATCCGAACCAGATCACGGGCCAATTTTTCCGCAGCCCCCGCCCCAAAGCGGGATACGGTTTCCTTTTGAGCGCCGGTTCGGAAAATCTCTCACTTTGAGCTCCAAGTTAGGCTCAAAGTGGGAGATTATCCACTCTCATTTTTCCGGCATGTGCCTTACCTGCGGCTCCGATGTGCGCCGAGCGAGAGCAAATAACTAGCGAGCCTTTCCGTCACGGTTGCCGCTCTTGTTGACAAAGATGTTGAGCTCCTTGGCCAATGGGACTCCTAATGTAAATAGATAAAAGCCGGGGACTTCCCCGACACTTGGAGGTAGCTAAATGAGCCGCCAATAACCTTTTAGCGCGCGCTGGCGTGAATACAAGAGAGGAGCGGTATAAAGCTGCTGTTGGTTGCTTCCCGACGTATCCTCGTGCTTATTGCCTTCTCGGTTTCGAAACCGAGAAGGAGCAGATGATGGCTTGGGTAGACCGTAACTCGTACATGGAGCGGCTTTGGGCACTCGAGGGCACCCGGAAACCCTCCTAGCGGAAAACCATCTACTTCATATCATCGCCCGCGCAGGAGTTCGAACTCACACAAATTGATCTGGACGCAAGCAAAGCCCCCAGCCCGCTCCGTGACCCATGGGAAAGCCACCTGAGACTACTCATTTCTCCTGCTAGCAATGAAGACTTACGACCTGGAGTTTTGCAAACAGCTTGAAAGCCACCTGCGTTGATTCACTTACGGTTGCAGCTGGCGGCTTGCGCGCTAAGGGGGGGGATTGAATTTCGAAGCGGGCGTTTTCGGCGTTATCGAGCCATCAAAGCCGTCCCGCCGCACCCTTGGGGACAAAAACGAAAACTCAAAGCCCTGAGTTTAAGGTGAGTTTTTGAAGCTGCCCCAGCTTCTGTTCCCGAGGGCGATGGGACGCGAAGTCGCGTCACGCGGCGGCACGCGTTGCGCGTCGATATCGAAGGTTGAGTGCAACTGGAGTGACGGGACGGCAGGATCGACGCTGTCGAGCGGGAGAAATAAAGCCCCTTCGCGAGGGAGGACGAATGTGGTCTCCTCCGTTTTTTTCTCGTACCTTATCATGCATGCCGTGATGTTTGAGCATATTAGATACACGCAAGCCGATGGCACTGTCTACCTGCATGAACGAGAAGAATGTGCCGTCCTGTTCCATCGGGAGAACAACGGCGTCGTGCTGATGGGGGTCGTGCGCCAGGCCGACGGCGGTCTCTTGCTTCGGGAACAAAACGCCAAAAGAATGCGCTTATAGTGGAGACATGCGGTCTCGGGTGCGCTCACGAGCGCTTTACGAGGACGTTTTACGAGCTAGGGCATCTGGCGATGATTTCTTTCGGTTGGAGCTTTTTCCACGGCCTGCTGGCAGTATTCCTGAGCTCGCGGACCGTGGGCAGGGTTGAAAACCACCCGGTATCGTCTTGGCCGGATCTCTCTTGGCATCTTCGGTCTTTCGAATCCTTTGGTTGGGTCGAAAGGGGAGCCGTACCCCGGATTTCGAGGCGCGGCGCCGGCTTCAGGTCGCGTTGCCGCCTATGGCTTTCGCTCGGGACGGGCGGTTATCTACGACTGCGCACAGGGACCGGAGAATCTTCATGGTGATAGTTGACGCCTAATACCTTGCATCGTATAGTATGCGTAGCACAGTATACGACGAAGGGAGGTGTGCGGATGGAGGCCCAGTTGAAGCGTGGCTTCTTGGAGGCCTGCGTGCTCGCGGCCGTCTCCGGCGAGGAGTCCTACGGCTACCAGATCGTGAAGGACGTGCCGGCGAGCATGGGGCTCACGGAGTCGACGCTCTACCCGCTGCTTAAGCGCCTGGAGAAGGCCGGATGCATCACGGCGCGCTCCGTCGAGCACAACGGGCGGCTGCGTCGGTACTATCGCATCACAGACGCCGGGCGTGCGCGCATCGAGGAGTTTCTGGCCGAGTGGCCGTCCGTACGGGAGATTTACGCATACGTTGAGGGGGCGCACCATGACGCGCGATGAGTTCCTGGGCCGGCTGGGCGAGCTGCTCGCCTGCCTGCCGACCGAACAGATGGAGGAGACCAAGGCGTTTTACGCGGAGGCCATCGCCGACCGCATGGAGGACGGCATGAGCGAGGAGGAAGCCGTGGCCGCCATGGGCACGCCCGGCGAGGTGGCGGAGGCCACGCTCGACGACCTGCCCGCCGTGCCGCGCGTGATCGCGAGGACGCGCCGGCGCAGCACCGCGCTGCTGTGGGTGCTGACCATCGTGGGCTCCCCGGTGTGGGTGCCGCTGTTCGCCGCCTTCGCCGCCGTGGCCGTCACGGTCTATATCTGCATCTGGGTGCTGGCGCTCTGCGTGTGGATCGTCGCGGCGGCACTCGGGGGCGTGGGCGTAGTTGAGCTCCTGCTTGCCGTAAGCGGCGTCACCATCGGCCACTTCCCGTACGCCCTCGCCTCGGCGGGCGTGGGGTTCGGCCTCGTCGGCGTGGCGCTCTTCGTTGGTGCTGGCGCTTGGGCCGCCTCAAAACAAATCGCGCGCCTCTCGGCGCTCTGGGCGAGGAAGGCCGCCTCGCCCTTCTGGAAGGGCAAGGGCGAGAAGGGCGGCACTGCCGCGCACCTCGCGGCGTAGAAAGGAGCGAATACCATGACCAGCGCAAAGAAGATCTACCTCGCCGTAGCGGGCGGGCTCGTTGCCGCGGGCGTCGTCCTCGCGAGCATCGGCTTTATCGCCTCGGGCTTCGACCCGGCCGTATTCACGACCCAAATCGACATGCGCGACAGCACCATCGTGCTCGGCGGCGTCGAGGCGGACGACCCCGAGAGCATCCCGTTCGTCAGCCAGCTCGCCAATCTGGGCGAGATCGACACCTCCGACGTCGCGGACCCCGCCGCGCCCTAGGCGCAGCGAGCCCGGGCGGCCCGTCCGCCAAGCTGCGTAAGCCGGCGAAACCCGAACCTGGATTGGCTACGCTGATATGGACAGTTCCGTGAGGGACGCGAGAGACAGGACTCCGGGGCGATTTCCGAGGAGGGGTACCTCGACTGGAAGTGCGGGTTCAGTGGAGCATGGACCTAAACCCTGTCTCTCTTGCTTTTTCTGATTTGTTGAGAAGTTGGCATTTGGGGGCATTTTGGATAGCGAACAGTTCAAACAAGAAGCTGAGAAAATAGAACAAAGCCTGAGTGCCTTGAGAGTCGCCGAGCGCAATGCAGTGATTCCCTTCATGAACGGTGACTTTACCCAATGGGATCTATATCTGGCATCCTCCTCTGAGTATGCGATGAGACTGATAGACGGATTTATCTCCATGCTCGAGTCGAGGAATCTTGTTTGCGTCGCCCAGCTTCTCCGCGCGCAGGTTGGAGTCTGTCTGCGGACATTCGCGTTATTCGCCGCCGAAGACCAAGATGACTTTCTCAAGCAGGTGTTTCAAGGTGTGCCTGTGAACAAGCTGAAAGATTTCTCGGGTGAGAAGATGTCCGATGGAAGACTTCAAGACTTACTCGAGAAGTTCGATCCAAAGGTAAAAGATGTATACAAGGTGACGTCTGGATTCGTCCACTTTTCTACTGATATTCTGCCGAGCATGGGTGCGCCTGGGGAAGGCTATAAGGTCGAGTTTAATTTTGGAGCCGAGTCCAAGGAGAGAAACAATGTGCCTCTCGTGGAATGCGGCAAGGCGTTCTGCCACTATGTCGACCTGCATCTCCAGATGCTCCATAAGGTGATTGCTTCGGATGAATGGTATGCCGATCGATTCCGTATCGATTCCGATGGTCCTGCAGACGAAGCCTCGACAAGCGAGAAGGTTTAGGTCGAACGCATTGACGCTGCCTTGACAGCATCCCGATAAAACAACGAATGGGAGGTTCCCTGCGAAATGTGCGCCTCCGCCTCTTCTGCGCGGCGTTGGCTTGTTGCGAGAGCCGATTCCCGTTTCATCGCTTCTCTCGCTGATTCGCAAGCGCTTGCTGCGCCCTGGTGTTCATTGCCGGCGTTCTTGATGGAGATGAAGCTGATGATCAAGAAAGGGTCAAAATCGGGGATGCATTCCGTTTTAGGCCGAAAACTGGGACGCGTGGGCAGGAGCTATGCAAAGATAGCGGCTGTTGGCCTTGCGATCGGTCTTGCAATGGCGCTGTGCGCATCATTCGCGAAGTATAGGTACGAGCTGACTGCTTTCTGTTTAATGACTGTCAATCTCTTCTGCTATCTCCTTTCACTTTTACTCAGTAGTTATAGCTGAACGTTCTCAGATATATAAAATCATTCCTTCCATTTTCCGAAAGCCGTTTTATGAAATATCAGAAATAGCTAAACGAGTAATTGCACTCACTTCTGAATCTGATCCAATTGCGCTCCGACTTAAAGATTTCTGTTGTCAGGTTCATCTGCCGGATAATCATGTGGAACATAATCGACGTGATAACGCTTTTCAAGTTCCTCGATGAACCGGTCAACCTTTCGAGCATTTTGATAAACCTTTTCAAGCGTTCGGAAAACAGCTTTCTCGTTGTACGCGGGAAGCCCCTGGGCGTTCACAAAGTACATCAGCTGATTGAGGTTCGTTCCTTCCTTCAATAACTCATGATGGAGTTTTTCAACTTCAGCAATATCGAAATTGAATGATTCAATCTTTCCGTAGATCGCACCGCGGCGAACCAACTCGCTTACAGAGATGCCAAGCACTGCCGCCCGCTGTTCGATCGCCTTTTTTTCTGGAGCGGTCAGCATCACATGAAACGAAACGTCACGTTTCTCGGCGTTCTCGGCGATGGCTTCACCGCACTCGCCAGATTTTTTTGGAGCGTGTTTGCGCTTGCAGTTGTGCAGCGCTTTATTTTTCTCGTGCTCGATTTTCTTTCCAGTCTCAAGATCGTCGAGAGCAATCGAACGGCTAATCAAAACGGAGCGGATTAGTTCAGCTTCCGTGCAACCAGCTTCGTCACAGAGGTGCTGAAGAATTTCCTTTTCTTCAGCGGTCAACGTCGCTTCGACTTTCTCGCTTCGTCTCATTTTTATCCCTTCAGCTTCGGAGTGGCCTCCGAAACAAGATTTGGAAAAGTCCGCTGAATTTTTCTCGAAGGCGAAACCGCTTCGCGCGAAACGGAACTCAGCTTTGCCTGTTTTCTTTTCCCGTAGGAGGGAAAAGCAAGATCGTAAATGGCCATAGTTCATGTTTACATGTAATTATGGCCATTTACGTACATCTTGCAATCTCCGGAACGGTGATTGGGCGAAACGCAGTGTAGACGTGGAATGAGAAGCCTCATTCCAAGCGAGAGGCCTCGCGGCGTTGTAACTGCGTGAAGACCGTGAGCGGAAGCGAATTTTTAACGCGAAGGATGCTGAATGTTAGAAATTCGCTGTAGCGAGAGCGGAGCGGTAATGCGAATGCGAGGGGTGCCGAGTGTTTGCATTGCTGCGAAGCGGGTTTGCGGCGCCCGCGCCGCAAACATTCGACTTTATCGAATCGTTTTTCGATACGCTTACGAAAAAGTTGAGGCACCTTTCGACAATTTCAATGGCGCGGAGAGTCGTTAGCGTGACTCGCAGCGCTGTTGGATTTGTCGAAAGGTGACGCGGCTCGCATTGCGAATCGAATGGCGAGTTGATTTTCATGCGGCGGTCAAGCCGCCTATGATCGCGACCAGAGTCGCTATCGATTTTCAAAACTCGCGTTTTGTTTTGACGCGAGTTGAGATGCGAAACGAAAAACCGAAACGCCCGCGCGCGCCGTTTCGACTTTTGCGCGGGCGCGATTCGAATCAAACGAAGAACCAGACGATGAGATTTTGAGTTTCGCGTTTTAGATCTCAGAAACCAGATCTAAAAACTGAAGCGTTAATTTCACTTCGCCAACAGCATTACGGCGCGAGCACATCCAACGGAACAACTTGGACGCCGCGGTCGGTAACATAGGCTTGTGAACCAAATCCAATGATTGCAACTTTCGAAACCGGCGGGTTGTTTCCGGCGGCAACCATACGTTCCTCGACAGCAACAAGATTGTCAGATGCCTCTTCGATTTGAGCAGAGCTGAGCTTAACTTCAACCGGGATCCAGGTCCCGCCAGGAGCCGCAATGACTGCATCGACCTCTAGATCGCGAGAATCGTGATAGTGGTAGAGGCTCATTCCGTTTGCTCGTGCATAAACCCACAAATCATGGAGCGCCAGCGATTCAAATAGTAGTCCAAGCGTCTTGAAATCTAGCAGCAAGGTCTCCGGAGTCGCCCCGAGCGCAGCGGCCGCCAGTGACGGGTCAGCAAGATGATGCTTCTTTGATTCTCTTAAGTGCACAGGAGATCTCATTGCTGGATTCCATGCGGGAATATCGCGAACGAAGCTGACCCGTGCGAGAAGAGATATATACGATGCCGCCGTTTGTCTCGACACATCTCCACCAAGGTCGGCCACAAGCGTCTTGAGTGTCGCCAGAGTGGATTCATTACGCGCAAGCGATTCGATAACAGCTTTGACCTTTTCAGGATCGCGCCGAGAGCCATCAACACGAGACAAATCTTCTTCGGCAACTATGCCGATATAACGTTTTGCCATCGCCGACGCAGCCAGCACATCGCGCCCGACCGCCGCGGGCCATCCACCGCGAACAACGCACTCGGCAATCGAGGCAGAATCCAACGATCCGAAAGCGCCATTGAACTTTTCGCCAGAAATAATACCCGACAGCTTAACCGCACCGCTAGATTTCCCAAGTTCGAAAAGCGTCATGGTGTCCATGCGCAATTTAGCGAACCTTCCAGCACCGCTGTGCATCGGCCGCTCATTGTCTCGCGGTGTCGCCGACCCCGTAAATATGAACTGGCCAGGCTCGCCGCCGCGATTGTCGCACTCAAACCGCGCCGCGTCCCAAAGTTTCGGGACCTCCTGCCATTCGTCGATCAGCCGCGGCACCTCGCCGGAAACGGCAAGCGCCGGATCCGTCTCGGCACGCAAGCGATTCTCGAAGTTGCGCGACGGGTCCATGAGAAGGAGCCTGGACGCCGCACGGGTCCCGGCTGTGGTTGTCTTTCCACACCATTTCGGTCCTTCGATGAGAACGGCACCGAATATCCCTAGCATCTGGTCGAGCTCATTTTCGATAATTCGAGTGTAGTACTTTTTTGGCATATTTTTCACCATTGATTACCAGCACGTTTAACCGAATTTACAGTTTTCATTTAACCAGATTTTGCTTTTTTGATTAACCAGATTTACGCATTTCAGTTAACGAAACAGATTAAACATGACGAGTCAAGCCACGACAGGCGCGCGTCGTACTGCGGCAATCTCAGTATTATTTAGATTTACTTGCTGCCGGAATTGACCCGAACAGCCTGTCACCTCTTCATTTCAATCATCTATACACAGTCAGGAACGAAAATTACGACATTCTTGACGTGCTCGCGCGTGCTGATACGTATTTTAATTTGATAGACCATTTTAAATTCGCAACCTACCTTATGATTCATCGAGATGGTAGAAGCATTGAAGATATTTTTGAAATGCATCGCGATCGTGATGCATTTGCCGTTGCAGAGAGCTATACGGCAACTCTAGATCAAGCTGGGGTGTATTATGCGATTTCTTGTTTCGAAATCGACCGGCTGGCAATAGTTCGTCGAGAAGAAAGAGCGCAGGATGTCCTATCCTATCGATACCCTGTTCAAAAGCTTTATCAGCTCTTCATTGAGACCATGAACATTTCAGGCTTCGAATCAGTGGCGAGCACCCCGACAAAAATAGTCGTTAGGAGTGTCAAATGAATAAGAATGCCACTACGCAACTGCACATCTATTCCGCCTTTTTCGTTCTCGCGGGATTTGTTTTAAATCGGGGAGTGTTTCTACTTTTCCTTGCGGAGAAAGGAATGTCTGTCACGCAAATCGCGCTTTATCAAGCCCTGTTTAACATTGCAACGGTCGTCCTCGAGCTGCCAACAGGGTTGATAGGCGATTTCTTTGGAAAGAAGTTTTCGATTCAAGTGGGCGTGCTGCTGCTTTTCTTCCATACGGCTGGCATGCTGTTGCTCTCAGGTCCCTTTCTTGTCGTGCTTTCCCTTGTTGAGGCACTCGCCTACTCCCTTCAATCGGGATCCGAACAAGCGCTTTTATATGAAATTGCCCGGAATGCCGGTCAAGGAGAGCGCTTCCTCACCATCAATGCTCGGTTGCTTGCCGCGCAATCAATCGCTACGGGAATGGCAATTGTGCTCGGATCTTTCATTGCCCAAGTATCTTGGAGCGCCCTCTACGTATGTGTCTCCATTTTCTATCTCCTGCAGCTTTTCCTTCTGTATCCCATTGAGAGGACGGAAGCGACCCGTTCTGAAAGCTCTGAAAAGGGAAGGTTTGACACAGCCAAGATGTTCAGACGCGAAACCTGGCGTGTTGGAGAATCCGCTTTTGCGGTACTGCTTCTTCTAATCGGCACAAGCATGCTCGATGGATTCTATGGGAGTTATTACAACTTGAATCAGTTGGTATTCGACGCATTTGATGCTCCCGTCTCCATAATAGGAATCTTTTTCGGTGCATCCTATGCAGTAAATGCGACGGCCTACATTGCAGCAGATTTCTTCTCGTCGCGTTTCGGGAAAAGAAATACCATGCTCGGCTCGATGCTAATCGAGGCTGGCCTTTTCATGATTCTTCCGTGGTTCGCTTCGAATCCGCTGTGTTTGTTTGGCCTTAGCATGGTGCTTTGCTTTCTCCCAGAAGTGGTGTACATCACTTCGGAAAACTTAATCCAAGACGCGATAGCGGACGATCTCCGCGCGACGATCCTTTCCGCCGCGTCTCTGGTAAGGGCCCTCTTTTCCGCATTGTTTTTCTCCGTATTTGGACATATGTTGGGGTTATACCCCATTCAGATGGCGCTCGGTATTATTGGCGCAATCGCGATAGCGATTACCGCCGTTGTTTCATTGAAAATGGTAGGAATACATGTCTCCAAGAATTGATATATCGATTGACGAGCTGCCCGAAGCGTCGAGCCTTCTTGATGGACATGACTATTCGTCACAAATCATTCAGCGTATCGCCGGGGTTCCAGTAATACTCGATGCATCGGGATGCCCTCATTCCCCTTTTTTCGAAGTTGAATATGATGACAGGACGATTAGGTTTACAAGTCAAGCAAGTTAATAATCTATGTGGTCAATATGATGCCGTTGAACCCGCGTATCGATACCGTTCAGCCATTCGCCTCGCCCCCGTCGCACGTATCTTCATCCGGTCTGTTACTTTTAATCTAACAGTTCTTTGAGGAACGTAGGTGCTTCCAAATGTACTGTCGACTTCTTCTCAAGCTAATCCTAAGAGACAGGGCCGTATGGATCTCTACGCTCGTTCTTGCTGTAGCCTTCTCCGTCCCCATTGCGTTCAATTCACCCATCTACGGGCCCTTCTTTATGAAGCAGGGCATGCAGAGCTTTGTCGACGCATTCAATACGCGCGCGCCCCAGGCCAGCGGCATAGACCTATCGCCAGAGCAGCAAGCTGACGCGGAGCTTGCAAGATACGCGAACGCCGCCCTCGCCGCTCAAACCGACGCCGCCTTTCTCGATTCTGCCGAGAGCTACTACGCGCTCATGGGCGAAGGCTTCCAATCCGGGGCCATCGTGGGAGACCGAGAGACCAATGACGCAGACCTCGCGTATTGCCGCGCCCTGAGCAGCTCCGGCATCACGGATATCCCGGCCTCCGCAAACGACCTGCCATTCCTTTCCTTCCTGCCTTACGCCATTGCCACGGCGCCGTCTTTCCTTCCCTTCATCCCCTTCCTTCTCTCGTCGATACTCGTGCTCGGCGCCACAAGGCCTGCGACCCTGGCGGCGAAGGCGCCCGCGCCCAAATTCCGGCGCCTTATCCAGATCGTGTTTTCGATAATCGGCGCGGGGACCGCGATGCTCCTCGCCGGCCTTGCACCCGGGGGCATTTGCGCCTTGGCCCTAAACGGCTTCGGGCAAATTGGGTACCCGATCGCCTTCTTCCATGACGGCGCGCTTGCCACCACGACCGCGGGAGACGTCTTCACGGCCCTGCTTCTCGCGCTGCTTGCGGGCGGAACCTTGATATCCGTTTGCTCCGCCGTCCTATCGACCGCAACGAGGCGCGTCCTCGCGGACCCCCTTGCCTCCGCGCTGCTTGTCGCGGCCCCGGCATTCCCGTTACTGTCCGATTCGGCACTGGGGCATAATGCCGCGCTCGGGCTCCTGCCGCTGGCCGTGTTCTCGCCTATCGAGGCAACGGGTTACGTGGGATGCTTCCCGACGGAATTCATTGGCTCCGGTTCAGGCAGCGCATCGATGCTTGCCGTGGCCCTGGCATACGTCGCGGTCTTCTTTGCGGTCGGCGCCGTTGCGGCACGTTCCCCCAAACAGCCTGGACCCGCGAAAAAGCACCATGGGCTCGAGCTTCTGGACGCGAGCGTGGGATACGGAAGCACGACGATACTTTCAATCGGGTCGCTTTTCCTGAGCCCGGGAACGGCGGCGGGCCTCGTTGCTCCCAACGGCTCGGGGAAAACCACCCTTCTTGAAGCGCTGTCGGGCCAATTTCCCACCCGCATCCGCTCGGGAAGCCTGGCGGCAGACGGAATCAGCCAACGTCGATCAGCCGAATTTGCAGAACTCGTCTACCTGAGCTCTTCAGGCGGCACGGATCTCTATCCCACGCTATCGGCCATCGAGCACCTTGCTTTCGTTAGGGAGGCGTGGAAATCGGCCGCCGACATCGACTCGCTCTGCAGCTCCCTCGGAATCTCCCCATATCTCGACAAGCCGACCCGTAAACTCTCGACAGGAATGAAGCAGCAGGTAAAGCTTGCCATGGCGATATCGACCGGTTGCCCGTACCTCATCCTCGATGAACCGCTGAACGGCCTCGATCCGGGAAAGCGGAAAACCTCCTGCGACGCGATGCGCAGCGAGGTGGCGCGGGGACGAAGCGTGCTCATTTCGAGCCATCTGCTCGACGACCTGGCAGACCTCACCAACTCGTTCTACTTCATCGAGGCCGGCACGCTCGTGGAAAAGATCAAGTCGTCCTCGCAGACGCTCAAGCAGGAATACCTCGATACATACGAGCGAGGTGAATGACATGAAACTATTTGAACAGCTGAAGTCCAATGCGTCGCGCATGGCTGTCTACGCCATCCTCGTGGCAACGGCTTTATGCGGAATCGCGGCACCCGTCTATGCGCTCAACGGGGAGAAAGGCGATGTCGAACCCGCGTACATGGCTTCGACGGTTAAGGACCGGTACAAAGCCTTCTCTGGAGACACGTTTTACGTAGCAGAGTACGACACGACCTACCGTCAGCTTCGCTACAACAAGGGCTACGACTATCTAGGCGCAGAGGCAATCAGCTATACGTCGGGTTGGTAC